>NZ_APHY01000020.1 GCF_000417505.1 Megasphaera sp. NM10 | reverse complement strand
GTATTCATGCCGTGACGGAAACGTTAAAGCATCAGCGTTCCAGCCATTATCAATTCAGATCAAGGCAGCCAGTTTACCAGTGATGATTACAAGAATCTGCTTCGTAACCTCAATATCCGCCAAAGTATGGACGGCAGGAGCCGCTGGGCAGACAACATCATGATTGAACGATTGGTTCCGTAGCCTCAAAACGGAGCAGCTCTATCCGAACGAATATCGCACCCCAAGAGAGCTTCGACGTCTGATTAACCAATACGTAGATGATTACAACAACATACGGCCCCACGAGGCATTAGGCTACAAGGTTCCCAACGAGTTTTACTTTGCTTGCTTCGCTGCTTAGAATAATTCTGCTTACTGCCACTCTTAAAATTTTAGAACGTGGTCTTGACAAGGGGCCCATTATAGTTCGCAGCAGTCGCGTTCTTTAAGGACCGCCCGACATTCGTCCACGTCAAGGGCAAATTTCTTATAGCAGTTATAGATGAACTGGATATCTTGCTGTGCTTGTACTACGTCAATCTGTTTCATTCCTATCGCCTCCTTGGACATATTATTATACATCAATAAGAGGACAGAATGTGTCTTAGCATAAAAAAAAACTTGTCGCCGCGCGACAAGTTTTTTAGTGGTTAGTGGCTAGTAGCTAGCAACGGGTAAAAATTTTAAGCCAGCTTCTACAAACTACAAACTCCGTACTACAAGCTATGTAAAAAAAGCAACCTCTCAGTCAGCTTCGCTGACAGCTCTCCTATGAGGAGAGCCGGGCCGTCGTGAATCCTGTGTACAGCCTTTTAGCATAACGAATGACTCGTGGTTTGAAAAAGCCTACCATCATCCAGAATAGGTTATGCCCAAATCTCACAGCGGGCCGCCCAGCCACAGCTGTCCGTTTTGGCAACCGTCCTGCGCCTTCTGTCGGTCGGCACCTGACGGGCCAAAAAGGCTTGGGCCGGCCCCTACGCACAAGGCCGCTGGCTGTGTTTTTTTATTTCACTTTCATCGCCTGTATGCGATTTCGTAGGGGACGTCCTGTTAAGGCGTCCCGCCGTGACTCCTGGATACAGCCGGAATTTATGCCCACTGGTACACGGTCGTAATACCACCATGAGTCCGATGCGGCCCGCGGCCTACGGGCGGCCCATAGGCGGCCTTACGCGATTTTATATTTCTTTTCCAGGCGGTCCAGGAGTTCCATGTAGCCTTTTACGAATTCCGGGCCTTCTTCTTGTTCCATGTCTTTTACAGTCTGGTCGATTTTAGCTTTGATATCATCGGACAGGCCGCGGTCGGCTAAGGGGTAGACGACGTTGTTTTCTTTTTCTACGTGCTGCTGCAGGCGGTTGGCATAGGCCATGGCTTCGGTCAGGACCTGGAGTTTATATTCCGTCTTCGGTTCCTGGGCGTAGAGTTTGAGGGCTTCGTCGAGGGCCCGGACATGGGCACGGATGAGGTCGTGTTCGACGAGCATGCCGTGCTTGATGATGATGGAGGCGACTTCTTCCAGGTGGTCGACCATTTCAGGGAAAAGGACGAGTTCTTCCCGGCGGTGATGGTGGCCGTCGGCATAACGGCGGATGAAATCGAGGATTTCGGCAAATTCCTGCTGGTCGATTTCAGCCCCTTCCAGAATAGCGCAACACGATTCTTTGATGACTTTCAGCATCCGTGAAATATTGGCATGTTGTTTAACCATGACTTCCGTGCAATACATAAGGCTCCCTCTCTTTCGTTTAGGCAGATTTCTTGACGATTTCATACTGGCCTTCGGCCGGGCTGGTGAAGGCGTAATCCGTAGCCGATAACAGACCGTCGACCAAGGCCTGGCGCAGGGCGTAGTAGCGGTCGCCGTGGCCCTGCCAGAATTCGCTGTGCAGGTCCATAGTCCGGTCCCAGGTGATGCGGCTGTCATCGCTTTCGCGGACGCGGTTGACCTGGTCGCAGGGCATCCCGTCCAGGAGCAGGTCGTCCAGGCGGTGGAAGGCTTCCGGGGCCGTAGTGGCATTGAGATGCTGGCTGGCACCGAAGTCATAAGCGGCCTGTTTCAGTGCCGTCAGGCGGTCTTCCTGGTCACCGGCAACGTCGAGTACCAAGGCGGCATAACGGCCTTCGGCATCGTGGATGCGCGACTGGAGCCAGCCGTGGATGTTCGATTCGTCGATGACTTCATCGAGTTTGCGGCGGTCTTTGCTGCCGTATTTGTCGACCAAATCGCTGTCGGACCAGCCCTGGCTGGATGCGTAGCGGATGAGTTCGTCGATCAGGCTTTCCTGGAACTGGATTTTATTGTATAACCAAAAATGGATGGGTCCTAAAAATGCGCTCATGATATGTCCTCCTCTTACTGTTTGTTCGCTTCAATGGCAACGTTGACGGCTTTAGTAACGATTTCCGGGTCCAGGCCGTGGACAAAGCAGGCATTGGCCAGGCTTTCCTGCTGCGACGACGGGCAGCCCAGGCAGTGCATCCCCTGAGAAATAAGGGTATCGACGACTTCCGGATGAAGACGGATGATATCGCCCATAATCATATCAGACGTAACTTTTTCATTCATTGCGAATTTATTCAAAACAGATTTCAACATAGTACCTACCTCCTAAGTAAGTGGATGAATTATATCTTATCTCTAAGTGAGGTTCTCTCAACTTCTGAACGTAGTATACCATGGATAAATAGGACAATCGGTTGTTATTACAACGGTTTGGGGATTTAGTGGCTCGTGGTTCATGGCTAGTAAAAAAGCGCTGTCTTTGCGACAGCGCCTTTTTAGGTTTGCAGCTTGCAGTTTGTAGTGAATGGTTCACTAGCCACTAACCACTCTTATTCTTCCTCTTCCGGAAGTTCTGCGTTGTGGTATACGTCCTGGACGTCGTCGAGTTCGTCGAGGGCGTCTACGAAGCGTTCCATTTTTTCAGCGTCTTCTCCCGTGAGTTTGATCGTGTTTTCCGGAACCATGGTGATCGATGCGTGTTCCGTTTCGATGTTGTTGTCAGCCAGGGCTTTTTCGACAGCGTCGAAGGCTTCCGGCGTGGTGATGATTTCGTAGTCTTCGTCGGAAACTTTTACGTCATCAGCACCGGCATCGAGGGCGACTTCCATGATCTGGTCTTCATCGGCCTGGTCGCGGTTGACGACGAAGATGCCCGTGTTGTGGAACATCCAGCTGACACAGCCCGTAGCGCCGAGGTTGCCGCCGGATTTGGAGAATTCGTGGCGGACAGCAGCGGCTGCGCGGTTGCGGTTATCCGTGAGGACGTTGACCGTAACGGCAACGCCTGCCGGGCCGTAGCCTTCGTATACGATTTCTTCGTAGTTCTGGCCTTCTGTAGCGCCAGCGCCTTTCTGGATAGCCCGTTTGATGTTATCTTTCGGGATATTGTTTTCCTTTGCTTTCTGAAGGGCCAGCTTCAGACGCATGTTGCCGACCGGGTCCGGACCGCCCATGCGGACAGCAATCGTGATTTCACGGCCGATTTTGGTCGTGATCTTACCGCGGATTGCGTCGTTTTTCCCTTTTTTACGTTTAATATTCGCCCATTTAGAATGTCCAGACATTCAAATGCCTCCCTTTATTTCCACCAATCTTCGCCGGCCAGGCGATCTAAGATGATAGCTGCTGCCGAACGGACAGATAAGTGATTATATTCCCCGGCCCCGTAAATCGGTTCCAGGATGAAATCAAATTTTTCCATCGTTTCTTTCGTCATCCCGTAGCCCGTGCCAAAGAGCAGGAGGATCGGCGTATCGTCTTCTTCCCGCTTCTGCCGCAACTCCTTATAGGAAATGGTGTTGGCATAGGTCCGCGCGTCCGTCGTGACGACGTAAGGGCGCTTCCCTTCTGCGGCGGTGACGGCTTCGACAGCCGCTTCGATGGACGGGCGGATGTCTACGATATCGAAAGCCTGGGTGCGGTAGCCGTTATAGTTGCGGCCCACCGGGCTTTCCCAGAAATCCATGATTTTATGCACCATATCGAGCTGCCCCGGAATATGGTGGATGATGAAATATTTCTTGACGCCATAAGTCTTGGCCGACCGCGAAATGTCATGCAGATCGTAGTTGGTAATAGCCGTGGCAATGACGTTGAAGTTCTTATCATATATGGGATAATGAACCAATCCGACATACAAAGGGGATTTCATCATTTCTTCGCCCCTTTCAGTTTAGCCAGTATCTTTTGGTCAGCTGGCGACAAATCGCAATGCTGCAAAAGGTCCGGCCGTAATTCCAAAGTCCGCGCCAGCGACGCTTCCCGACGCCAGGCATCGATTTTGGCGTGGTCGCCGTTCCGCAGGACCTCCGGTACGGCCATGCCGCGAAAGACGGCAGGCTTGGTGTACTGCGGATACTCCAGGAGCGACGAATAGAAAGAATCGTCAGCGGCCCCGGCAGCTGCGCCGAGGACTCCGGGAATCATGCGGGCTACGGCATCGGTAACGGTCATAGCCGGCAGTTCACCGCCAGTGAGGACGTAGTCGCCAACGGAAATGGTCTCATCGGCCAAATCCTGTTCGACGCGGTAATCGACGCCTTCGTAATGGCCGCATAATAAAATAAGCTGGTCGTATGTCGCCAGCTCGCGTGCCTTGGCCTGCGTAAAGGTCTGCCCTGCGGGCCCCATGAAGATGATGCGCCGCCGCGGCACCTGACGCCGCACGGCTTCGACAGCGGCATAGAGGGGCGCTGCCTTCATGAGCATGCCGCAGCCGCCGCCATAGATGGTATCATCGACCATGTGATGACGGTCGTACGTGAAATTACGGGGATTGGTCACATCCAGATCCAACAGGCCGGCTGCCCGTGCCCGCCCGATGATGCTGTGTTGGAAGAACGTTTCGATGAGCTCCGGAAAGAGTGAGATAATGTCGATTCTCATTCGTCCACCCACTCCGGCGGATCGACGACAATCTTCTTGGCACTTTCATCAATGGACTTGATGACATCGGGAATGGCGGCCAGGAGTGTTTCCTTGCCGTCATCGGCAGTGACGACATAGACGTCGTTGCTGCCCGTGCGCAGTACGTCTGTAAGTTTTCCCAGTTCATGGCCCTGAAGGTCGTATACGGCCGAGCCGAGGATGTCGTAGATGTAGTGCTGGCCTTTCTGCAGGGGCACTAAATCTTCGCGCGGCACTTGCAGGTCTTTTTTGACCAACAGTTCCGCCGCATTGCGATCATCGACGCCGACAAATTTCATGAGGACGACCCGCTTATGAAGACGTGCGGATTCTACTTCATATTTCTTGCCGTCAATGTAGCCGTATTTCATTTTCAGGAATCGTTTCGGAAAATCCGTATCGGGATAAATACGAACATCACCCCGCACGCCGTGCGGGGCAACGATTTGACCGATTGTGAAAAGATCTAATTCAGCCATCGTATTCTATTGGCGGATAGAAACGATCTTGCCGTCTTCAAGCAGGATTTCCGTTCCCATCAATTTTTCTAAATCATCGCCGACATTGACAACGACAGTCTGTTCAAGCGTGCCTTGTCTGATTTCGGAACCGATTGTCAACTGTTCAGCTTCTTCTCTGTCGTGCTGTGCCTTAGCCTTAGCTGCGGCGAGACGCTGTTTCTGTTCTTCTACTTTAGCACGCAAGGAAATCAACCCTTGTGCATCGATTTTAGCTTGTTCGGTCATCATGCGTTTGGCCTGGAATTCCAGGTTCTGCATTTCCCGATCGATGTCACTCAGGGCCTGGTCAGCACCTTTGAGGATACGATCCTTGAGGGCCTGCGTAACCTTTGCTTTGACAGCGACAGGAACGCGCAATGTAATCTGATCCATGGTTCCTCCTATACGATATCCACTGATACTTTCTTGTTAGCCTTCACTGCCGCAGCCTTGACAACAAGGCGCAATGCTTTCGCAATTTTACCCTGTTTGCCAATGACTTTACCCATATCTTCGGGTGCGACATGAAGCTGATAGACTTCGAGGCCTTTTTTTGAATCTTGGTAACTGTAACCGCATCCGGGTTCTTGACGAGGGACCGGGCGATACATGCAATCAATTCTTCCATAGTATCCAGCCTCACTTACTTTTTGGATGCTTCAAACTGAGCCATGATGCCAGCTTTTTTGAAGATAGAACGGATCGTATCTGTCGGCTGTGCGCCTTTGCCGAGCCATGCTACAGCTGCTTCAGCATCGACGGTCAGACGATTGTCCATGTCTTTGGACGGATCGTACATGCCCAACGTAGCAACCGGGCGACCGTTGTTACGAGCATCGCGGGAATCAGCGACGACGACGCGGTAGATCGGTTTCTTTTTAGCACCTAAACGAGCCAAACGAATTTTAATCATTGAAAATCACCTCCTTGATATAGTATCTTATTTCCACAAAAAAGGGAAATCCATTTAAAAAGGCAGACGCGGCATGAAACCCCGTCGTTTATTCTTCTGTGCTTTCTTGGCCTGCTTCATCTTCATCTTCTGCATTTCTGCGAACTGCTTGATGAGACGGTTGACATCCTGGACGCGCGTGCCGCTGCCCTTGGCGATACGGCGCTTGCGGCTGTCCTTGATGAGCATTTTCGGATTGGCACTCGACCGTTCCTGGGCCGTCATGGATGTGATGATGGCTTCGATTCGTTTGAATTCTTTGCCGTCCATGTCGACTTTGTCGAGTTCTTTCTTATATTTCCCGATGCCCGGGATGAGGCTCAGGAGACTGCCCATATTGCCCATTTTCTTGATCATATGGAGCTGGGACAGGAAGTCATCGAAGGTGAAGGTACCACTTTTCATGGTCTTCTTCATGTTTTCCATCGATTCTTCATCGAAAGCCGCCTGGGCTTTTTCGATGATCGTTTCGACGTCGCCTAAGTCGAGGATACGCGATGCGTAGCGGTTCGGATGGAATTCTTCCAAGCCGTCGAGTTTTTCGCTGACGCCGATGAACTTAATCGGTTTGCCCGTGACGGCCTTGATGGACAAGGCGGCACCGCCGCGGGCATCGCCATCGAGCTTGGTCATGATGATACCGTCGATGCCGAGGGCTTTATCGAAGGCCGATGCAGCCGTAACGGCATCCTGACCGGTCATGGCGTCGACGACGAGCAGGATTTCATGGGGATGAACTTCATTCTTGATGTTGATGAGTTCGTCCATGAGGGTTTCATTGATATGTAAACGGCCGGCCGTATCGATGATGACGACATCGCGTAAATGGCTGGTCGCATAGGGAATAGCGTGCTGAGCAATGGCGACAGGGTTCTTGCTGCCCTCTTCGGTATAGACAGGCATGTCCAGTTCCTGGCCGAGGACCTGAAGCTGCGTGATAGCCGCTGGACGGTAGACGTCGGCTGCGACCATGAGCGGGCTCTTGCCCTGGGACTTCAGCTTCTTGGCCAGTTTAGCGGCTGTCGTCGTCTTACCAGCCCCCTGGAGGCCGACGAGCATGATGATGGTCGGTGGCTTGGGAGAAATGGTGATCCGGCTCTGTGTCCCGCCGAGGAGTTCCGTCAGTTCATCGCGGACGATCTTGATGACCGTCTGTGACGCATTGAGGCTGCCGAAGACTTCTTCGCCGACGGCCTTTTCTTTGACTTTCTTGATGAAATCTTTGGTGACGGCAAAGTTGACGTCCGCTTCCAGAAGGGCGCGGCGCATCTCTTTCAGCGCTTCGCTGACATCCTCTTCAGAAAGCTTCCCTTTGCCGCGGAGTTTTTTAAATGCCGCCTGGAATCGTTCGGACAGACTTTCAAATGGCATAAGGGGCCTCCTTCTATAACTCTATTTCATGCAAAAGCTGTTTCGCTCTTTCAAGGGTTTGCGGTTCTTCCCGGTCGAGAAGCCGCTCTACTTCATCGATCTTATCCCGGACCGCATCGTAGCGGGCCAGCAGATGAAGGCGCTGTTCGTAGCTTTCCAGCGAATGGGAAGCGCGCTTGAGCATATCATAGGCACCTTGGCGGGAAATGTGCAGTTCCTCCCCGATTTCGCTCAGGGACAGGTCCATATCGAAATACATTTCCATACAGCGCCGTTGTTTCTCCGTAAGCAAAGGCCCGTACAAATCGAGAAGCCGTCCCTTGCGGACTACATCTTCAAGCATGGCTTCACCGCCTTTCAAACAGCGTACTTTGGTATTATAACGGAAAGCAGCCTATCTGTCAAGTATTTTTACTTGTCAGGGGTTCGTAGGGGCCGCCCAAAGGGCGGGCCGCAGGTCGCAGGTCGCAGGCCGTGCCTCGTGGATGGCTTTAAATTTAGTCCCGTCTGCTAAAAACTACAAACTGCAAACTACCAACTATTACGGTACGATGGATACGCGGACGTCGTAGAAGGTGCTGCCGGCGCCTTCGTCGGTCAGGCGCTGGGACGTGAGGACGTTGACTGAGGCTCCCTGCCCTTTGACCCGTTCCCGCCACCAGACGCCTTCGCTGACGACCTGGCCCGGCACAGTCCGTTTAGAGATGACGACGGTGAAATCGGCCTGGCCCCGTTCATTGGCCAAGGTCACGGTCTGGCCGTCCTGCAGGCCATAGCGGGCCGCATCGTCGGGATGGACGAAGAGGTCCATTGTATGGCTGGCCGTCAGTTCGTCCCGTTCATTGAAGGACGAATCGAGGATGCGCATGTCCGGCCCGTTGACGAAAGCCAGCGTGCCGTCGTCTTCTGCAAGGGGCAGATAGTCCGGCAGGGCCGGCGTCAGGGCCGCGTTGTATATCTCGATTTTCCCCGACGGCGTGGCAAATCGCGTCTGGTAATCGTCCGGCATGGGCAGCGGCGTCGGCAGGCCCTGACTAAGGCGCTGCTGATCCACAGGCAGGGGCCATTTCGTCGTCGACGCAGCCAGGGCTTCGACGAGGTCCCGTTCTGAGCAATCGTAGAAATCATCGTCTATACCCATAGCATGGGCCAGGTCACAGGCGACGCGCCAGTTGGAGCGGCTCTGGCCGACAGGCGGGATGGCCGCATAGCCGCACTGGATCGTGTAGTTGCCATAGGAATAATAGGCGTCGTCGTGTTCCAGCGACGTCGTCGCCGGCAGGACGATATCGGCATAGCGGGCCGTATCGGTCATAAAGCGTTCGTGGACGACGGTAAATAAATCGTCCCGACAGAGGCCCTTCAGGACCTGGTTCTGGTCCGGCGCCGTGCAGGCCGGATTGGACGAATAGACGAAGAGGCTGCGGATGCGGTCGTCACCCGTCAGTGCCTGGCCCAGGCAGCACATGTTGACGACGCGCTTGCCAGGCTGTTTCCAATCGGAATGGGTGACGATTTCTTTATCATAGGCTTTCGACGCCGACGCCGAAGTCAAGAGGCCGGCTCCCTGCTTCCCCCAGGCGCCGACGACAGCCGGCAGGCAGGTGATGAGGCGCGTCGTCATGGCGCCGTTGCGATAGCGGGACTGGCCGCTGCCGAGGCGGATGAACGGCGCCCGGGCCCGGCCGTAGGCGTGGGCCAATTCGACGATGACGTCGGCCGGCACGCCGGTGATGCCCTGCGTTTTTTCCGGCGTATACTTGGACAGGACGTTCTTTTTCAAGTCCTCCCAGCCGAGGACGTTCCGGTCCAGGAAGGCTTCGTCAGCCAGGCCGTCACGGTCGAGGACATGCATCATGCCCAGGGCCAGGGCTCCATCCGTACCGGGGCGGACGGCGATGAAGTGGTCGGCCAGGTCGGCCGTCTTGTTGCGATAGGCATCGATACACCAGACGACGGCCCCTTTGGCCCGGGCCGCTTCGACGTCGTGGTGGAAGTGGATATTCGTGGCCAGCACATGGATGCTCCAGAGGAAGATGCAGTCGCTGTCCTGGGCTGCCTGCGGCGCCGTCGGCATGGTATTGCCCATGACGTCCTTGAAGCCCCGCCCTTTGGCCGGAGCGCAGATGGTCCGGTCCAGTTCCGAAGCACCCAAACGATAGAACAGGCCGTGCAGGGCGTCGTGCTGGACGATGCCCATGGTACCGGCATAAGAATAGGGCAGGATGGCTTCGGCACCGGCTTCGGCGATGATGGCCTTCCAGGTCCCGGCTATTTCTGCCAGGGCCTGGTCCCAGGAAATGGGCGCGAACTGGCCGCTTCCCTTGGGGCCAATCCGCTTCAGCGGCGTCGTCAGGCGGCGCGGCGAATGGACGGTCCGCTCATAATGGGCCATCTTCGGGCACAACGTCCCGCGCGTAAAGGGATGGGACTTGTCGCCGGCAACGGATACGACGCGGCCGCCGTCGACCGTCACGACGAGCCCGCAGGCATCGGGGCAGTCATACGGACAGACAGATGTACAGGTTTTCATGGTATCACCTCTTGTTTCGTGGAAAAAAGGAGCTGTCGCATCGCGACAGCTCCTTTTAAGTAGTTAGCAGTTAGGGGTTAGCAGTTAGCAGATGGCATAACCCTTCGTGCGACAGCGCCTTTTCTTGTAGGGGCGCCACGTGGGGCGCCCGCTCTGGGATAGGTACGATTTCCCGACCCGTTTGCTAGAAGAATCATCCAAATTCCTAACAGGTCTCCCACGTGGCCCCTACAAACTATAGAGCATAGGAACCCCGCGAGCGGTCCTTCTTCTTCCCAGGGGAAGCCTTAATGATGGAACAGGCGCAGGCCGGTCATGGCCATGGCGATGTTGTATTTATCGCACGTTTCGATGACATTGTCGTCGCGGATGGAGCCGCCGGCCTGGGCGATGTAGTCGACGCCGCTGCGATGGGCCCGTTCAATGTTGTCGCCAAAGGGGAAGAAGGCATCGCTGCCCAGGCTACGCCGTGGAGCTGGGCGATCCAGGCTTTCTTTTCTTCCCGTGTGAGCGGTTCCGGTTTTTCCGTGAACAAGTCCTGCCAGATGCCGTCGGCCAGGACGTCTTCGTAGTCATCGGAGATGTAGACGTCGATAGCGTTGTCGCGGTTCGGACGGCGGACATCGTCGCGGAAAGGCAGGTTCAGGACTTTCGGGTTCTGGCGGAGCCACCAGATATCGGCCTTGTTGCCAGCCAGGCGCGTGCAGTGGACGCGGGACTGCTGGCCAGCGCCGACGCCGATGGTCATGCCGTCTTTGACGTAGCAGACCGAATTGGACTGGGTATATTTCAAAGTGATGAGGGCGATCATCAAATCGCGCTGAGCTGCTGCCGGGATATTCTTGTTCTTCGTCGGGACATTTTTGAAGAGGTCCGTCGTAATCTTGGCTTCATTGCGTTCCTGTTCAAAAGTGACGCCATAGACTTCCTTCGATTCGACGAGGCGCGGCTTGTAGTCCGGGTTTATCTGGAGGACGCAGTAATTCCCCTTCTTCTTGGTCTTCAAAATAGCCAAGGCTTCGTCGCTGTAGCCCGGAGCGATGACGCCGTCCGAGACTTCCCGCTTGAGGAGCGTTGCCGTTTCGACATCGCAGACGTCGGACAGAGCGACGAAATCGCCGTACGAGCTCATGCGGTCAGCACCGCGGGCGCAGGCATAGGCCGAAGCCAGGGGGGACAATTTCAAATCGTCGACCCAGTATATCTTTTTCAGGGTATCACTCATGTCCGTAGCGACGGCGGCCCCAGCCGGGCTGACGTGCTTGAAGGAAGCCGCTGCCGGAAGGCCTGTCGCTTCTTTCAATTCTTTGACCAGCTGATAGCTGTTGAAGGCGTCGAGCAAATTAATATAACCGGGACGGCCGTTGAGGACCGTAAAGGGCAGGTCGCTGCCATCTTTCATATAAACCCGGGCCGACGACTGGTTGGGATTGCAGCCGTATTTTAATTGCAGTTCTTTCATGGTGATTCCTCCTGAATAGTTAAGCAAAAATAAAAAATACCGACACTTCTGGAACGTTTCGCCCAGACGGTCGGCTCGTACGAATCATGCTCCCCGTGGTAACTCCACTTCCGTCAGTCACATGTTTCAGATTTATTATACCGTCCGCAGACGGGAGATGTCAAGAAAAAGGACCGCCCTTCGGACGGTCCCTTTTTCTGTAGGGGCGCCACGTGGGGCGTCCGCTCCAGGATGATGTGATTTCCATTTCCCATTCGGTTTACTGGGAGAAACATCCAAATTCCGAACGGGGCGCCCACGTGCGCCCCCTACAGTGCCACTATCCACTAACCCGCCTGTTGTTCAAAGATGTCCTGGGCCAGGCCCATGGGTTCATCGCGGAAGAGGCGTTCATCCATGGTCTTCAGATTTTCGGCGATGTGCGGTACGAATTCCATCTGGTCGCGGATGTCCTTTTGCAGATCCACGCCCGGTGCGATTTCCGTGAGGACTAAGCCTTATCGGTGAGGACGAAGACACAGCGTTCGGTGATGAACATGACCTGCTGGTTGTGTTTATGGGCATATTCAGCACTGAAGGTAATCTGGCCGACCTTATCGATGAATTTCTGGACAGCCCCTTCATGGGTGATGACCAGTTTGCCGTCCCGGATTTCTTCGCGCAGGCCCTTGGCCGTAAAGGTGCCGCAGAAGACGACTTTATGCGTATTCTGGGTGATGTTGATGAAGCCGCCGCAGCCGGCGATGCGGTCTTTGAACTTGCTGACGTTGACGTCGCCTTTGGCGTTACATTCTGCCATGCCCAGGAAAGCCATATCCAAGCCACCGCCATCGTAAAAGTCGAACTGATACGGATGGTCGACGATGGCATCGGCGTTGGCCGAACCGCCAAAGTCCGCGCCGCTGGCCGGTACGCCGCCGATAGGCCCGGCTTCGACGGTCAGGGTCAGCTGGTCGCCGATACCTTCTTCGTTAGCTACGCTGGAAACACCTTCAGGAATCCCGATGCCCAGGTTGACGACGGCGTTGGGAACGAGTTCCATCGCAGCCCGACGGGCGATAACCTTGCGGGCATTGAGTTCCATCGGCGGAATCTGGGACAAAGGCATACGCATTTCACCGGTATAAGCCGGGTTCTGGACCTGACGGACCTTGGACAAGACGATGTAGTCGACGTCGATGCCCGGCAGGACGACGTGTTTCGGCGGAATCGTCCGGTTTTCGGCCAGCGTTTCGACCTGGACGATGACCATGCCGCCACTGGCTTTGGCTGCCAGGGCCATGGGCAGGAGTTCCATGCGGACTTCTTCATTATCCGTCGATACGTTGCCATTCAAGTCGGCGCAGGTCCCGTGGACGATAGCGACGTCGATGGGGAACGGTTTGTACCAGAGATATTCTTCGCCGTCCAGTTCCTTGACTTCTACCAGGTCTTCCTTAGTGATGCTGTTCAATTTCCCGCCTTCGATGCGGGGGTCGACGAAGGTATTGAGGCCGACACGGGTAAACAGGCCCGGTTTGCGGCCGGCAATGCTGCGGAACCACTGGGCCATCGTGCCCTGCGGCAGGTTGTAGCCTTCGACCTTATTGTCCATGACCAGTTTCCCCAGTTTGGGAGCCAGGTTGTAATGACCGGCAATAACCCGTTTCAGCATGCCTTCGTGGGCGAAATGGCTGGCACCCTTGCTCACACCGTCACCGATGCCGGCCGTATGGACCAGTGTCAGCTGCTGCGGATATCCGGTCTTGGTAAAGCGGTCTTCCAGGGCCTGCAATACTTCTTCCGGCAATGCACACTGTGCAAAACCACAAACGGCGATAGTCGAACGATCTTTAATAAGCGATGCTGCATTTTCTGCTGTAATCAGTTTTGCCATGATGACTTCCTCCTTATAGATTTCCTTACTTGTCTTCGATGAGCTCTTTTTCTTCTCATCTTCTGGCTTTAGTATAGCCCCTTTTGCCCTTGAAAAATACGCACAAAGCCGTGACAAAAGATGAAAAACTTGCCTCAAAGATGACAAATATGACAAGGCCTTTCCTTGAAGGTGTCCTGGCCAGGCTATATAATGAATATAAGGAATATAAGGAATATACACGTATTCAAATCTATCATCAAGGGAGTCCTGTTCATGAATCCTTATGCAGAAGTCCTCAAGCAGCTGCTGCAATATACAGAGACGAAATATACGACCTTATCCCAGGCCATCGACTACGACATGTCCTACATCAGCAAATGGGTCAACGGCGCCCGCCTGCCGGCTTCACGCCATGCCGACCGCATCCACGAGGACATGGCCCGCTTCTTTGCCAACACGGCCCAGAAACAGCACCAGGAAGGGGACCTGAAGCGCATCTTCTCCTTTGCCGACGACGGCCAGGATCTGGCCTTCCATCTCTACGACCTGCTAAGCCGTGCCTACCGCCAGGCCCAGACCAGGAAGGGGAAAAGTGAAAGCCGCGACCAGGCCATCCATTTCTACGCCGGCCGCGCTGACTGCCACACGGCCCTGTGCCAGCTGCTCCACCAATACCTGGAAGGCCTCCAGTCCCAGGGAATGCTGGTCATGACCGGCCAGTTCCACGTCCTCGACCAGAACGGCATCTGGCAGCTCCTGGAAGAATGTCACAACGACCGCTGGTCCTGCGACGTCCACTTAGGCCTGAAGATGGACGTCTTTGCCGATCATATGCCCCAGGCCGCCAGCAGCCTCTATCAGTGTCTGGACCACTTATTGACCTATAATTTCACCATGCACGAAATCGACCACGAATCGTACCGCAACATCATCGTCCTCAAAGACGCCTTTGCCTACCTCTACTACGTCGACGGCGACGACTACATCGACATGTGCCTGACCATCACCGACCCGGCCCAGGTCCGGGAAATCTATAAGAAGTGCTGCGCCTACATGATGGTCCAGCCCGTCCTCATGGAGCCCCGCCAGTCCCTGGGCATGGAAAAATTCGGCTACCGCGACATCTTCTTTACATCCAACAACTACCTCTTCTTCCTGACCAACGGCCTGGAATTCCTCCTCCCCGACGAAGTCTATACGTCGCTGTGCCAACTCATCGACGAAGGAAAATATCCCAATGCCACCAAAGAATGGGTCCGGCGCATCCAGTACATCTGGTACCGCATCATCGAACAGGGGCGCATGAAAATCATCATGCCCAAGAATTCCATCATCCGCTACCTGGAAACGGGCTGCTTCTACCTGACCGACATGAACTACCAGATGACGCCAGACGAAAGAAAGGCCCAGCTCAACCTCATCGTCGAAAAGATGAAGCAGAACCCGGCCATTACTTACGGGATTCTCCTCCCGGCATCGGGAGAAAGCAGTTATACGAATTTTTCTAATCTCGCTTTTTACGGCAATCACACGTCAGCTTTCTTCAAAAAGAACACGCACCACATATTGCCCCAGACCAAGCCCATTTACTTGCTCAATAATTCCCAGCTCATCGGCTGTATGCATGATTTCTTCGACGGCCTGAGCCATTCTCCTCAGTACAAGGGCTTCTCGGCGGAAAATGTCGACGCCCTGCGGGGCCTGATTACGCCGCTCATGATGGTCCTGACCGAAGAAAACGGCGACGCCTAGTCTTCAGGCTGGGAAATGCTACGGACCGTGATTTTGAGGATCTCGACGGACATGCCCGTCGTGTATTCCACTTCCTGCTGGATGTCCCGGCGGATACGGCTCATGAGCTTCTTGATGTTCTGGCCATAGGCGATGGTCAGGGACAGGATGATGGCCAGGCCATTGCGCGTCGAGTTGTAATTGATGGCCACCCGCAGGCGGTTGATCTTGGTGACGCCGTCGTTCTTGGCCAGGGCATGGCGCACCAGGGCTTCCAAGACGTCGTTGGAAAAGGTCAGTTTCCCGTAATAACTGAAGACGGGCCGGACGACGGACCGTTCAAAAGGCGATATCTTCTTGCCGTTGCGGCCATAGAAGAAGGAACGGATCGGGTCCAGGAGATAGCCCTGGAAATGGGGCTTCAGTTCCATCGTCGGCACGGGGATGATGTGCTTGCCCTCTTTGATGCGGATGGCCCGGGCCTTGGCGATTTCCGACGGGCACGACACATCTTCGATGCGGATGAACTGCGACGCTTCCGGCAGGTGCAGGGACTCACAGATGCGGTGTATCATGTGCTTCGACGTGCCCAGGATGAGCAATTTATCGGGATGTATCTTCTCCAGCGCCGCCCGCATGGCCGCTGCGTCTTCGGGCTTGTTGAAGATAGCTCGGCGCACGGCTTTCAGGCGGTTCGTCTCTTCTTTGGCCGACCGGCCGGCGACGATGCGGTTGTGGTCGATGAGCAGGCCGTCGTCGATGATGGCCTGGATATCGTGGTCATAGGCGACGACCAGGGCGTGATGGCTCTTGCCCGTGCCGCTGGCGCCGATAAAACCGAAAACCTCCATAATCTCACCTGCTTTTCTTTAGGTTCCCTTCTACATGGTCGAGCAGAGCTTTTACCGCCTTGGCATCGACGGTAAAGACGCCGACCTTTTCGGGGAAACGGCCTGTCGTGCCGTGGAAATCTGAGCCGCCGCTGACGTACCCATGGCGGTCCTCAGCCAGTTTCAAGAATTCTTTATAGCGGCCGCGGTTCTTGGGATGATAGACTTCGACGCCGTCAAAGTCATGGGCCAGGACCTGGTCCAGCGTCCGCTTGAGCAGGCCCGGATGGGCCAGGATGGCCGTACCGCCGGCCTGGCGGATGAGGGCCACGCAGTCGTCGATGCTGCGGCGGTGATAAGGGACGTAAGCCGGACCGCCGCGGTAGAGCAGTTTATCGAAGACCGTCTTGACGTCGGGGAAATAGCCCTTGGCCACGAGCAGGCGGGCAATGTGGGGCCGGCCGACAGTCCCGCCCTGGCGCAGTGTCGCTTCGATGCCGCTGCGATTGATGTCATAGCCTAAGCTGCGGCAGCGGTCGACGATTTCCAGGGCCCTGTTGAAGCGCCGTTCCTTGAATTGTGCGCAGTAAGCCTGCAAGCCGGCGTCAGCCGTGTCGATGCCGTAGCCCAGGATGTGCACATCTTCGCCGTCACATTCCGAGCTGATTTCAATAGCCGGGATGACGCGGACGCCTGCGGCGAAACGATGGCTGCCGTCATAAGCCGCTACCGTATCGTGGTCGGAAATAGCCATGACGCTGAGCCCGGCGTCGACGGCCATCTGTGTTAGTTGTTCCGGTGTATATACGCCGTCTGAACAAGTCGTATGCATATGTAAATCAACGATCATGGGACGCCACGCCTCCCTGCAATAAGTGAAGAATGGATTTGATGCCGACGCCGGTCGCCCCGATGAGGCCCGTTTCGTCGGCCTTTTCATTGAAGGCCGGGCCGGCGATGTCCAAGTGGATCCACGGCGTGCCGTCGTGGACGAACTGCTTGAGGAAGAGGCCTGCCGTGATGGCTCCCGCTTCGGAGCCGCCGACGTTCTTCAAATCGGCGACGTCGCTTTCCAGGAACTTTTCATATTCTTCATCAGCCGGCAGCTGCCATATCTTTTCGTGAACTTCCGTCGCAGCGCTGAAGAAACGGTTCATCCATTCCTGGTCGTTGCCGATCATGCCCGTCCGCACGGTCCCCAGGGCCGTCACGCAGGCACCGGTCAAAGTCGCCAGGTCGATGAGACGCGTCGCCCCCTTTTCCTGAGCATACGTCAGGGCATCGGCCAGGATGAGCCGCCCTTCGGCATCGGTGTTCTTGACTTCGACCGTCTTGCCGTTGTACATGGTCAGGATGTCGTCGACGTGATAAGCCATGCCGGAGGGAATATTTTCGACCAGCGGGAGGACGGCCAGGACGTTGACGGGATATTTGAGCAGCATCAAAGCCCGCATGACGCCGACAGCCGCTGCGGCACCGGCCATGTCGTCCTTCATGAATTCCAGATTGGCATGGCTCTTGAGGGACAGGCCGCCGCTGTCATAAGTGACGCCCTTGCCGACGATGCCCAGGACTTCCCGGCTGTTAGGGTCGCCCTGGTAGGCAATGGACAGGAGCTGGGGCGGGTTCATGCTGCCCTTGCCGACGGCGACGATGCCGCCCATATGGCGTTTTTCCAGGGCCCATTTATTGAGATTCTCTATGAGGATGTTGTCGCCTTTGAGCATGGCCCCGACGATATCGGCAAACTTGCGCGGCGTCAAATCATTGGACGGCATGTTGACCAGGTCCCGCGCCGCGTAGATGCCTTCATAGATGGATGTATACATGTAGCACATGGAATTGAATTCCTTCGGGCGCAGGCTGTGGGTCAGGATATTGATATTCCCGATAGTCCGGCTCTTGGCCTGGCGTTTATAGTGATTGAATTCGTAATTACGGTAGAGCAGGCCATCGATGAGGGACCCCAGGTCCATATCCAGGGTATCGGCCATGACAGCCAGTTCGCTGACGCCTTCTTTCATGGCTGCGGCCATGAGGCGCCGGGCCATGCGGAAATCTTCATACGTCGAATAGCGGATGGGCTTCCCTTCCAAGCCGATGAGGAAATAGGTCCTGGCCCGGCCGTCAGACAGGCAGTGGAAGACGTGAAGGGACGTATGCTGCAAAATCTCCGGGTGCTGTCCGGCATAGGCCCGGATGAGCTGGACATCCCCTTCGGGCAGCTGGCGCAGCGTCGACCCCCGTTCATTCAGGCCGACAGCGACAGTGTCCATGCCGCCATTGCCATTATAAGTAATCATACACATCGCTCACTTTCAATCTATCAACAAACGAGTAGTTTTTGTAAAATATCACTTCTTTCATTATACATTCGCCGTGTCGCCAAAATCAAGAATCGGGGGAAATTCAAGATTCTGTAAATTTTCTTAAAAAAGCGCTTGCATTTCTCTGAGGTTTAGTGTATTATATTACATGTGCTCAGGAAACAGCGAGTACGAAGGACAACAAAATATGGACCATTAGCTCAGCTGGCAGAGCACCTGACTCTTAATCAGGGTGTCCAGGGTTCGATCCCCTGATGGTCCACCAGAATGAAAAAGGCTTGTCGCATGTGCGGCAAGCCTTTTTTAAGCTGTAGGGGCTCGCACGTGGCGAGCCCGCTCTAGAAATATATACGATTTACCGCCCAGTTTGCTAGAATAATCATCCAAATCCAACGGGTCGCCCACGCGGCGACCCCTACGAACTATAAAACAACAGGGACCACGCATGATGACATAAGTCTTCGTGCGTAGTCCCTGTTTAAGTTATTCATTGTTAGCAGTTCGTAAAAACCAGACGCCCAAGCTGCTAACGGCTAACTGCTAGCTGCCAGCCCCTTACAAATGATAGGGTTCGTGCCGGTCGATTTTGATGGCGCGGTAGATTTGTTCTAATAAGAGGAGGCGTATCATC
Organism: Megasphaera sp. NM10; assembly: GCF_000417505.1. Lineage (GTDB taxonomy): Bacteria > Bacillota > Negativicutes > Veillonellales > Megasphaeraceae > Megasphaera > Megasphaera intestinihominis. The sequence goes on along the minus strand of NZ_APHY01000020.1, from coordinate 51,848 downwards.
TGATGGGTCAGGGTGATGCGGCCAAAGGAGATACAGCTGTCGGCTCTGCGGCGGACGAGGTCGCTCAGGCCGAAGGGGCCGCCGATGATGAAGGAGATTTCGCTGCAGCCGTACAGGGCCAGTTTGGCAAAGGACGCCGCCAGGTCTTCAGACGACACGAGCTTGCCCTGCACGTCCAGAGCGAAGAGGTGCGAGCCCTGGCGGACGTGGCGCAGCATCTTCTCCCCTTCCCTGTCGAGGACCTGGGTCTTCTGGGCCGGCGACGGGTTGTCGGGCATCTTCTCTTCGGGCAGGACGGTGAGCTCGACCTGGCCGTACGGGCGCAGGCGCTTCAAGAACTCATCGATGCCGGCCGTGAGGTATTTCTCCTTGATCTTGCCGATGGTAATGACGTGGTACTTCATCAGTTGGTCCCGTCTTCCTGGTCGGACGAATCATTCTGCGGGCTTTCCTGGAGGACGACGGTGACTTCGTGGTCCGAGCCGTTGCGCGTGTAGTCGAGGCTGACCGAATCGCCGACGTTGTGTTTATCCATGACGCTCTGGAGAGCGCTGAAGTCTTTGACATCCGTGCCGTCGAGTTTCAGGATGACGTCGCCATGGCGGAGGCCTGCCTGGTCGAGAGGACCGCCGGCAGCGACTTTATAGACGTAGATGCCGGCTACGTTCAGCTTCATGCCGAAACGGGCTGCCATCTGCTGGTCCAGACCGTATAAGCCGAGGTACGGGCGGACGACTTTGCCGTTCTTGATGAGGTCCTGCAAAATCGGACGGGCTGCGTTGATAGGAATGGCAAAGCCCAGGCCTTCGACGCCTTCCTTGGAAATCTTGGCGCTGTTGATGCCGATGACCTTGCCGTCGGCGTCGACGAGGGCGCCGCCAGAATTGCCCGGATTGATGGCTGCGTCGGTCTGGATGAGCTTCATGCTCTGGCCTTCAGCCCCGATGGTCCGATTGAGGGAGCTGATGACGCCGACTGTGACTGTGCCCTGGAATTCCAGGCCCAGGGGGTTGCCGATAGCAATGGCCGGTTCGCCGACCTGGAGGGAATCGCTGTCGCCGAATTCAGCGACGGGCAGGTTGTCCATCTTGATCTTGACGACGGCCAGGTCCGTCTTTTCATCGCGGCCGACGACAGTCCCTTCGGTACTCTGGCCATCGGCCAAAGAAACGATGACCGTCTTGGCCGTGCCGACGACGTGGTTATTAGTGACGATATAGCCGGCCTTGTCGAAGATGACGCCAGAGCCGACGCCTTCACCGACCAGGACTTTGCGGTTGAACATATCGCGGTTATAGACTTTCGTCGTAATGCCGACGACAGCCGGGTTGACTTTCTTAGCAGCCTGGACGACGGCCGTATTGCGGGCATCGGAAATGGAATCCGATTTCGACGGTTCCTGGAGCTGGTTCACCGTCCCGTTATAGGTACCGCTCGGCGTAAAAAAGGCATCGTGGATCTTGAAACCGCCGAAGACGCCGACGGCGATGAGGACGACGGCGGCTGCCGCCGTAATGACATGTTTGCGTTGCATCATAATTCATGACTCCTTTCCTGGAAGCGGACGCTGCCCTTCTGGCAGGCCAACCGCAATAAAATATCCTGGCCGATGACCCGTCCGGCCTGAGACAGGATAGTGCGCATCGTGTGCAGCGCCAGGGCCGGCGTGTTATTCTTTTCGCTGCGGTGTGCCAGGAGGACCCGCATGACGCCCTTCGTCGGCAGACCGGCCAGGAAAGCGGCTGCCGTCTTGTTGGACAGATGGCCCCAGCGGCCGAGGATGCGCTGCTGGAGCGGATAGGGATAGGGCCCGTTGCGGACCATGCCTTCGTCGTGATTGGCTTCTAAAATGAGGATGTCCGCATAAGCCGCTGCCGCCGCGACGTCAGGGCTGACACAGCCTAAATCTGTCGCCAGGGTGATCTTCGATTCGCCGTGGCAGACCGTATAGCCGACGGGCCGCACGGCATCGTGGGATATGGCAAAGGGAATGACCTGGATATCCTTCAGGCCGACGCGGCGTGTCAGGCGGACGAAGCGGTCCTGGAAGCCTTCCACTTTCCGGCCTATGGCCTGCCAGGTCTCGGCTGTCGTATAGACGGGCATGTCCGTCCGCTTGAGGAGCGTCGCCAGGCCGTTGACGTGGTCCGAATGTTCATGGGTGATGAAGACGGCATCGAGGTCCCCTAAAGCGCAGCCGTAGCGCTTCAATCCCTGTTCGATGCGGCGGCAGCTGATGCCGGCATCGATGAGGATATTCGTCTTGCCACAACGGATATAAGCGGCATTGCCCTTGCTGCCGCTGGCCAGCATGCTGACCAGGCAGTCTCCTGCCCGAGCTTCACCGCCGAGATTGGGAATCGTATCGGCCGCTGTCGGTGGTGCCGTGACGGCCGCCCTGCACCCGGCCTGCTGCCGGGCCGCCTGGATAGACAGGGCCATTTCCTGGAGCTGCCTTTCACTTTCCGTCATGGTCTTCCCTCCTTCTGTTGAAAAAAAAAACCATCGTTCCGGAATAATCCAAACGATGGTCTGTGTGGTGGGCCTAGGTGGACTCGAACCACCGACCTCACGCTTATCAGGCGTGCGCTCTAACCAGCTGAGCTATAGGCCCATGTCATGGGACTTGCTTAGTATAACATACCGCAGGAAATTGTCAAGTGAAAAATTGGTGGGCCTAGGTGGACTTGAACCACCGACCTCACGCTTATCAGGCGTGCGCTCTAACCAGCTGAGCTATAGGCCCATTTCCTAACGACTCGTTTAGTATACCACAGATACAGGACGTGTCAAGGAAATTTTTCCAATTTCTTACATCTTTTTACTTATACTGTTCCATCAGTTTCTTAAAGGCAGCAAAGGACCGTTTAATCATATCCGGATCGACGCAGTACGATACGCGGACATAGCCAGGGCAGCCAAAGCTGTCGGCCGGTACGATGAGCAGATTCAGCTTCTTGGCCTTGTCGGAGAAAGCCTTGGCATCGGCTTCAGGCGATTTGACGAAGAGGTAGAAAGCGCCGCTCGGATAGACGCAGTCGTAGCCCATTTCTCTTAAACCATTATATAAGAGCTTGCGGTTTTCGTCGTAAATGTTCATGTCGCCAGTCTGGCCCAGGCATTTGAGGACGACGTCCTGGAAAAGATGAGGTGCGCAGACAAAGCCCATGGAACGGGCGGCACCGCAGACAGCTGTATAGACTTCCTGGGCATCGGCAGCGCAGTCCGGAACCAGGACATAGCCGATACGTTCGCCCGGCAGGCTCAGGGATTTACTGTACGAATAGCAGATGATCGTGTCTTTGTAGAATTTCGGGACATAGAGGATGGGAAGGCCATCGTAAATGATTTCCCGGTACGGTTCATCTGAAATGATATAGATAGGATGGCCGATTTCCTGGGACTTCCGCGTCAGCAGGGCCGCCAATTTTTCATAGGTATCAGCCGAGTAGACGACGCCAGACGGGTTATTCGGCGAATTGATGATGATTGCCCGTGTATGCGGTGTAATGGCCTTTTCCAGGGCGTCCAGAGAAATCTGGAAGTGTTCCGTATCCGGCGGCAGGACGACGGCTTTGGCATTGGCATTGTGGACAAAGACCGTATATTCCGGGAAGAACGGCGCAATGAGGATGATTTTGTCATCCGGGCCTTCGACGAGGGCTTTGAGGCTGATGGTCAGCGAAGCTGCAGCCCCGCAGGTCATGTAGAAATTATCGGCCCGTACCTGGGCGTCATAAGTCTGGTTCATGTAATCGGCCAGGCCCTGGCGGACAGACGCATCACCGGAAGCTGCCGTATAGCCGTGGATGGCCACGGATTCCCGCGTTTCCAAGATGTCTTCAATGGCTTCTTTGACACAGGCCGGGGCCGGGACGGTCGGATTGCCGATGCTGAAATCGAAGACATTTTCCTTACCGACGATAGCCGCTTGTTCCTGTCCATAAGCGAAGAGGTCACGGATGACCGAAGCCTGGGAGCCCAAGGCGTACATTTCTTTTGATGCCATAATAACAACTCCTTTTAATATATATTGATTAGTTTGTTATTATTATAACACCAATATGAAAAGGAAAACAGCCTATGCTATAATAGATATGATTTCAACTTCCTGAAAGGAGAATTTGCATGAAGAAACTGAGTCCTTATGTATACCTATTCGCTACGGGCCATTTTTCCGTAGACTGGGCGCAAGGCGCCATTCCGGCCCTCCTGCCCTATTTCATCTCGTCGTGCAACCTGAACTATCAGGACGCAGCGACGCTCATCTTTGCCAACATGCTCTTATCATCGGTTTCCCAGCCTATTTTCGGTTATTATTCCGACAAGGTGTCCAAGCCCTGGTTCGCTCCGCTCGGCCCCATCCTCTGCGGCCTCTGCCTGACGATGCTGGCCTTTACGCAGAACTACTGGCTCATCTTCCTCTGCTCCATGTTCAGCGGCTTCGGCTCTTCCATCTATCATCCCGAAGCGGCCCGCATGGTCAATAACATCGCCGGCGACCGCAAGGGACAGGCTATGGGGACCTTTTCCGTCGGCGGCAATGCCGGCTTCGCCATCGGCCCCATGGTTGCCGGAGCCTGTGCCTATGCCTTCGACATCCACGGTCTGGTCGTCTTCGGCATCGTCAACGCCCTCATCGCCTTCGTCCTCTACCATCAGATGCCGCACATCTTATCTCTGGTCAGCGAAGCGGCGACGGCCGAAAAGAAAGCCCATCCCGGGGAAGTCCGGACCAACGACTGGAGTGCCTTCGCCCGCCTGTCCGTCGTCATCTTCGTTCGTTCCATCGGCTTTACGGTCTGCAATACCTTCATTCCCCTCTACTGGATCCACGTCCTCCATGCCTCGCCGGCAACGGGCAGTCTGGCCCTGTCCATCCTCTTTTCCATGGGCGTCGTCATCACCTTCATCGGCGGCGTCCTGGCAGACCGCTTCGGCTTCCTCCGCGTCCTTCGCGGCTCTATGGTGATCATGATTCCGTCCATGTTCTTCCTGGTCAACAGTACGGACATCGTCACGGCGACGCTGCTGCTCCTTCCCGTCGCCTTCTCGCTCTTCGCCGCCTACAGCCCCATCGTCGTCCTCGGCCAGACTTACCTCGGCAAGAACGTCGGCTTCGCTTCTGGCGTCACCCTGGGCCTGACGACGACCATCGGCGGCCTCATCTCGCCCATCGTTGGCTGGGGTGCCGACCAGTGGGGCATCTCCCCGGCCCTGCAATGCCTCTGGATCAGCGCCATCTTCGGCGCCATCTTCGCCTTCCTCATCCCCGTGCCCAAAGCCTGGCGGCATTGATTGTAGGGGTTAGTGGCTAGTGGTTAGTGGTTAGTGGCTAACTGCTGACCGCTGACTGCTGCAAAGCAAAAATCCCCTGCATGATGGTGGAAACCTTCATGCAGGGGATTTTATTTGCATAGATTACTGTGCTTTTGCGACTTCTACGAGTTTTGCGAAAGCAGCTGCGTCGTTGACAGCGAGGTCAGCGAGCATTTTGCGGTTTACGATGACGCCAGCTTTGGTCAGGCCGCAGATGAAGCGGCTGTAGCTGAGGCCGTTAGCACGGGTTGCGGCGTTGATACGGGCAATCCACAATTTACGGAATTCGCGTTTCTTGGCGCGGCGGTCACGACGAGCGTAGTAGAGCGCTTTCATGACGCTTTCGTTAGCTTTTTTGAAGAGACGGCTGCGGGTACCGCGGTAGCCTTTAGCCATTTTTAAGATTTTTTTATGACGAGCGTGTGCTGTAACGCCAACTTTAATTCTTGCCATTAGTCTATTCCTCCGAATCTATATCAAAAAGTATATTACGCTATTAGATGAACGGGCACATCTTGCGGACGGCTTCGGTCATGGTCTTGGAAACGAGCGTAGCTTTTCTCAGGTTACGTTTACGTTTCGGGCTCTTGCTTTCCAGGATGTGGCTCTTATACGGTTTCATGCGTTTGATTTTACCTGTACCAGTTGTGTTAAAGCGTTTTGCCGCAGCACGGCGAGTTTTCAATTTCGGCATAATAATTGTCCTCCTGTTACTTCTTGTTGACAGCGATGACCATGGTCATGTTTCTGCCTTCAATTTTAGGTTCTTTTTCTACATGGGCGGTGTCTTTCAATTCATCAGCGAATCGAACCAGCAAATCACGGCCCAGTTCCGGATGGCTCATTTCGCGGCCGCGGAACATGATCGTAACTTTGACTTTGCTGCCTTCACCCAGGAAACGCTGCGCAGCTTTCATCTTAACGTAGAAGTCATGGTCTTCGATATTGGGACGAAGTTTTACTTCTTTCAATGTCAAGACTTTCTGTTTTTTCTTGGCTTCCTTTTCACGCTTCTGCTGTTCATAACGGTATTTACCGTAGTTCATGATGCGGCAGACAGGCGGTTTGCCATTCGGTGCGACTTCTACCAGGTCTAAATGCCGTTCTTCCGCAATCTGGCGGGCCGAACGGAGAGACATAACACCGAGCTGTTCGTTAGAATCACTGACCACGCGTACTTCACGGGCTCTGATTTGATCGTTGATACGTAATTCCTTACTAATCGTCTTTCACCTCCGAAATAAAAAAGAACGGATAGCATCGCTATCCGCTCTACGTTTCCGTCATAGACCTTAGTGACTCCAGCGCCTTGTAAGGTGAGAAGCGGATAGCTTCTGCTTTATTTTCAACAGTACATATTATATCAGCCTTCACAGGCCTTGTCAAGATTATTTAACTTTGACGAAGCGGTAATCCTGTTCGGCACGGGGATATTTTTCCTTATCGACTTCGCTCATGAAATCCTTCAGCGGACGGGCATAGGTCTTCATCGTGTCGTGCAAGGCTTTGTAAATGACGAATTTTTCACCTGTCTCCGTATGTTCGGCAATGGTAATAATTTCATAGGTATTCTTCTTGAAGTGGCGCCAAATTTCATGTGCTTTCGGTAATTCTCTCATCGATAACCCTCCTAATAATCTACATTACTAACCTGGTGTAATTATACCATAGTTTCTCTTTATTTCAATGGCTTCATGATGGGAGCCGCCGGCCTTTTCTGCCGCAGCTGGTCCAAAGCAGCCTGTACGGCCGGCACATCGATGCAGTCGCTTTCCTTTTCAGCGACGTCGATGCCCAGGCGCAGCTTGGCTTCCTTCTTGATGGCCTTATAGAGGCCTTTGGGGAAATCGGCCAACGTCGTCGTCACGCCCCGCGGGAAGACGGCTTCCCGTTCCAGCGTATAGCCGTCGGGATAACGGCGGGAACAGCGGGGATGATACATGTCGACATACAGGCGGTCGACGAACTTGCCACTGACATTGGTCAATTCAAAGACGTCCAGGTTCCCGACCTGACCGGCCTTGTGGAAAAAGACCATGGAACCCGTCCGGCGCAGGCGCAGGCGCGACAAATAGACGAATTCACCGCTCGGTCCGTTGACGGGGATGGGATTGGTCGCATCATGGCCAAAACGGCCGTAAGCTCCGGGAAGGACATCGCAGTCTTCCCCATGCCGTACCTTGTCGGCCAGCTCTCCCGATAAAGCCTGGTTCTGCAATTCCGGTGAATTAAAGATCTGCAAGGCATTGTCATAGATCTCCTCGCTCTTCGTCCGCTGATGTTCTTTAAAAAAGGCATCAAAAAATCCCATAGTCTTCCTCCTAATATATATAATACATTAATAATAGCATCTTTAATGGATATCATCCGCCAAACACTCAACCTGTCATCTGGCAGATATACTTATTATAAGGCATTTCACGCCATGCCGCTAGTGCCGAGAAAAGCGTCTTTTACTAAGTTTTAAGTTCTTCCTTTATTTAAACATAAATTTTAATATTTTTCTGTTATGAATAAATATCTATTTTACAGTGCTTTATACTTCCTGTTTTTTACCTCATCTTTCTTCTTTTTAAAAAATCAGCTCCCCCATTTTCTTGATTTTATATCGTCATTTAGCCATTTATTGCCTTTAAATCATTTATCAGCCTGTCGTTGCATTTTTCAGCCATTGATTTTATTTACTCGTATGTTATTATATTTATAGATAAAGAGTTCTCCTACAGGTAGAACGAATATCTGGTAATCATTTAAAATTATTAAGTATCGTCATATAATAAGGAAGAAAAGAGGTAAGAACTATGAACTTAAGTGCCAATGCAAAAATCATCATCTCCATGAGTGCTTTACTTTCATACAGTTTCATCGCTCATCTTCTTTAAGAGGGATAGGAAAAGGGCTTGCCGCGACGCGGCAAGCCCTTTTTTAGTGGCTCGTGGCTAGGGGCTAGGGGTTCGTAGGGGCCGTCCCAAAGGGCGGCCCGCCTAGGAAATGTGCGATTTCCCACTCCGTTTGCTGAGAGAATTTCCAAAATTCATAACGGGCTCCCCACGTGGCGCCCCTACAAACTCCGTACTACAAACTATGTTGAAAGAGCAACCTCTCAGTCAGCTTCGCTGACAGCTCTCCTATGAGGAGAGCCGGGCCGCCCGCTGGGACGGCCCTTACATAACTATACGCATAGCGAATTATTCGTCCACTTTATTCTTTTCGCATCTGCTTCTTCCTTTAGCATGAGTATCTAGCATAAGAAAAATTCATTTTCCTCTTGCATTTCATTGTGAAAAAATGTACTATATAGACATGGAGATTGTGAAATTTAGAACTCAAGTTCTTCATTTCAGCGTAACCCCCAAGGAGCTGCGTAAGCGGCGGCTCCGTCAAAAAAGTCTTATATACTATATTATTCTATACTCTGTTCCACATCAGAAAGGATGGTTTTTCTAATGAGAGATGCTGTTATCGTAAGTGCTTGCCGTACGGCCATCGGCAGTTTCAATGGCCAGTTCGCAGACGTCACCGCTATAGACCTCGGTGTCGCTGCTGTTACTGAAGCAATCAAACGCGCAGGTATTCCTGTAGATCAGATCGACGAAGTATCATGGGCCACGTACTCCAGGCTGGCTGCGGTGAAAACACGGCCCGTCAGGTAGCCCTCCATTCGGGTATTCCTCAGGAAGTTCCTGCTTTCACATTGAATAAACTCTGCGGTTCCGGTATGCGTGCCATTTCCCTCGCATCCCAGCAGATCAAACTCGGCGATGCCGACATCATCGTAGCCGGCGGTATGGAATCCATGTCCAACGCCCCCTACTCCATCGCTAAAGGCCGCCGCGGCTACCGTATGGGTAACGGCGTCCTCGAAGACTTGCTCATGCGCGATGGCCTGTTCTGCACAGAAAACAATTACCACATGGGCGTAACGGCTGAAAACGTCGCTGCCCGCTTTGGCGTAACCCGTGAAGATCAGGATAAATTGGCTTGCCGTTCTGAAAACCTGGCTTACAAAGCTCAGCAGGAAGGCAAATTCGACAGCCAGATCGTTCCGGTAACGGTTCATAAGAGAAAAGGCGATGTCATCGTCGACAAAGACGAATTCATCCGCCCGAACTGCACCATGGAAACCTTGGCTAAACTCCGTCCGGCCTTCATCAAAAACGGCACGGTTACCGCTGGTAACGCCTCCGGCATCAACGACGGCGCAGCTGCTGTTGTCGTAATGTCCGCTGAAAAAGCTAAAGAACTCGGCATCAAACCGCTGGCTCGCATCATCGACTGGGCTTCGGCTGGTGTTGAACCGGCTATCATGGGTACCGGCCCGGTTCCGGCAGTCCGCAAAGTCATGAAGAAGACCGGCATGAACGTCGACCAGATGGACCTCATCGAATTGAACGAAGCTTTCGCAGCTCAGTCCGTATACTGCTGCCGCGAACTCGGCCTCAACATGGACAAAGTCAACATCCACGGCGGCGCTATCGCCCTCGGCCATCCGATCGGCTGCTCCGGCGCTCGTATCGTCGTCACCTTGCTCTACGCATTGGCTGAACCGGAAATCAACGGTAAATATGGTCTGGCTTCCCTCTGCATCGGCGGCGGCCAGGGCACGGCTATCATCGTAGAACGTCTGTAATTTAACAAAATTCCCTATTCCCTAGCAATAAGTAATGGAGATGTATAGAGTACGTAATTTTTGGAACGTTCTCTATACATTTTCTTTAAAATGGTGTATGATAGCAATATCAGAGTGTCATTTATAATATGACGCTTTCGCACGGTGCATCCTCTCATACTGATACACCGGCATCTATTTCAATACGTAAAAATTTTCAAGGAGTGATTCCAATGAAAGAAGTAGTTATCGTAAGTGCTTGCCGTACGGCAATTGGTAAATTCGGCGGCGGTTTCAAAAACACACCGGCTGTAGAACTCGGTGCTGTCGTCATTAAAGAAGCGCTCAAACGCGCTGGTATCGAAGGCAAAGATGTCGACGAAGTCGTAATGGGCAACGTCCTCCAGGCTGCTCAGGGTCAGAACCCGGCTCGTCAGGCTATGATCAAAGCTGGTATGCCGATTGAAGTCCCGGCTCTTACGGTCAATAAAGTTTGCGGTTCCGGTCTCCGCTGCGTATCCTTGGCAGCTCAGATGATCAAAGCCGGCGACGCTGACGTCATCGTAGCAGGCGGCATGGAAAACATGTCCATGGCTCCCTTCGCCGTTCCGAAAGCTCGTTATGGCTATCGCATGGGCAATGGTGTCCTCGTCGATACGATGATCAAAGATGGCCTCTGGGACGCATTCAACGACTATCATATGGGCATCACGGCTGAAAACGTTGCTGAACGTTTCGGCATCACTCGTGAAGACCAGGACGCACTCGGTGTCCGTTCTCAGGTCAAAGCTTGCGAAGCTATCAAGAGCGGCGCATTCAAATCCCAGATCGTTCCGGTAACGGTTCATCAGAAGAAACAGGACGTCGTCATCGACACGGACGAATTCCCGCGTGAAGGCACGACCCTGGAAGGCCTTGCTAAATTGAAACCGGCCTTCAAAAAAGGCGGCACCGTTACGGCTGGTAACGCTTCCGGCATCAACGACGGCGCAGCTGCCTTCGTAGTTATGTCCGCTGATAAAGCTAAAGAACTCGGCCTCAAACCGATGGCTAAGATTGTAAGCTATGCTTCTGCTGGCGTAGATCCCGCTATCATGGGTACCGGCCCTGTTCCTTCTTCCCGTAAAGCATTGGCTAAAGCAGGCCTGGAAGTCAAAGACCTCGACCTCGTCGAAGCTAACGAAGCATTCGCAGCTCAGGCTGTATACTGCTGCCGTGAACTCGGTTTCGATATGGACAAAGTCAACATCCATGGCGGCGCTATCGCCCTCGGCCATCCGATTGGTGCATCGGGCGCTCGTATCCTCGTAACCTTGCTCTATGGCTTGAAAGAAGTCGGCGGCAAATACGGTTTGGCTACACTGTGCATCGGTGGCGGCCAGGGTACGGCTTGCGTCGTAGAAAACATCGACTAATTTCATCTCTCATGTGTAAAAAGGCTTGTCGCTTCGGCGGCAAGCCTTTTTTAGCAGTCAGCTGATATTTTTAAATTTCTGTAGGGGCAACCACGTAGCGCCCGCTTCAGGATTATGCAATCTTCCATTCAGATTGCTGGGAAACTCATTCAAATTCCCAACGGTCCCCACGTACGATTCCTACAGTGCTACGAGCCACGAAACACGAACCACTAAACTCTATTCCCATTTGGAATATAGAGCGTGAAAAGTGGCCCAAATACATATAACGTTTTTTCAAAAAGTATTTAATTTTCCCGGCAAAAATGATAGAATTAATTTGCTAAAAATTTCAAGCCATGCTTATACGCATCACTAACGAAAGAAGGACTGATAATGAAAACTACATGTCGTAAAATGTCTGTGGTACAGTTGACCTTTGTCACTGCTGCCAACATGCTTGGCGCCGGTATCATCATGCTGCCGACCAAGCTCGCCGAAGTCGGTACGATCTCGATTATTTCCTGGATTATTACCTCACTAGGCTCTTTAGCCCTGGCCATGGCTTTTGCCCGATGTGGCATGTTCACGACAAAGCCAGGTGGTATGGGCGGTTACTCCGAATACGCTTTCGGGCGTGTAGGACATTTTATGGCTAATTACGCCTACTCTGTTTCCATCGTAATTGCAAACGTCGCTATCGCCATTACGGCGGTCGGCTACGGCGCCGGTTTCCTTGAGACAACCTTTACGCCGTTACAGACGTGTTTATATACGATCGCTTTATTGTGGATCGCGGCAGCCCTCAACTTCAGCGGCTCCCGTTATTCCGGCAAGCTCAGTGCCATCACCATCTGGGGTGCCATCATCCCGGTCCTGGGCATTTCCATCATCGGCTGGCATTGGTTCAGCCCGGCTACCTGGCTGGCTTCGTGGAACCCCAATAACCTGGGACTCAGCGATGCCGTCGGCAATTCCATCGCCCTGACCTTGTGGTCCTTCTTGGGACTCGAATCGGCAGCAGTCAACATGGATGCCGTTGAAAATCCGAAGAAATCCGTTCCTATTGCCACTTTCGTCAGCACCCTCGGCGTCGCCATCATCTACGTCGCCTCGACGAACGTCATTGCAGGCATCGTCCCCAATGCGGAAATCCTGGCATCGAGCGCTCCCTTCGGCCTGGCCTTCTCGTACATGCTCGGCGATACGGCCGGCAAAGCCGTCATGGGCCTGATGGTGTTCTCCTGTGCCGGTTCCCTCTTGTCCTGGCAGTTCACCCTGGCCCGCGTCTTCAAGACCAGCGCCCAGCGCGGCCTGTTCCCCAAGATTTTCGCCAAAGTCACAAGCGCTGACGTCCCGGTCAAAGGCATGTTGTGCATCCTCTGCATGCAGAGCCTCCTGGCCCTCATGACCATCAGCCCGACCCTGGCCGCCCAGTTCGAACTCCTGGCCAACCTGGCCGTCGTCACCAACGTCATCCCCTACATGCTCTGTGCCGGGGCCCTGACGACGATCCTCACCAAGGAACATATCCCCAATGAAGTCTGTAACAGAAATACGTCGATATTCCTGGCAGGCGTATCCATTATCTATTGCGTATATGCATTGACCACCACCGATGCCACGACCTTCCTCGGCGGCTGTTTCGCCGTCTTCCTGGGATGGCTGGTATACGTCATCCGCTTCACCATCATGAAGCAGACCATCGTGGAAATTAAATAAAAAAAAAGGCTTGTCGCCGTGCGACAAGCCTTTTTACTGTAGGGGTCGCCACGTGGGCGACCCGCTGGATATCAGGCGACGTTCTCCTTGAACCGGAAAATCATTCATATTCTGAGACGGGCTTGCCACGGCAAGCCCCTACAATTTCTACAAACTACAAACTCCTCTTCCCCTCAAAGGCCGCCAGGACGACGTTGCGCATGGCTACGCAGCCGATGATGGTCAGGGCGGCTACGACGAAGGGCGTGACGAAGACCAGGGGATTGTTCTGGAGGATCGGCATGGCCTTGAAGATGTACGTAAAGACGTGTATCTGGCTGTCGAAGAGGATGTGCTGGACCAGGGCCCACATGAGGACCATGACGACGATGGCGGCAATGTGGACCAGCCGCTTTTTCCCCTGATAACCATAGCGCTTATACGGGAAGAAATAGAAGGCGAAGGTGGCAATGACGAAGATGCTCATGCCGATGAAGCAGAAGCCCATGATGGCCATGATGCCGACGACCAGGCTCTGCGTCACGGACGAGTCGCTGACGGCTGGGAAGAGGAACATGCCCAGCACGGCACACGGCAGGGGCAGGCTGTAGACGATGGGATCGATGAACTGGGAGTACCAGTATTTCCGCCGGCGCCCTTTCCAGAAATCGACGGCCCGTGCCGCCAGATACTGTATGGCGACGGTCAGGAACATCCACAGGGCGAATAATCCGACCCGGACGGGATAAGAATGCCAGCAGTCCAGGCCGGTCAGGCCGTTGAGCAGGCCGACAGCGACGAGCAGGACGACGGCGCCGCCATACAGAGTCGCCCCGGATGACGCATAATCGCCGTCCCTGCCCGCACGACGGCGGCGATAGCCCAGCCACAGGGGAATGGCAAAGGATAAGATAAAAAAGGCCAGAATCGACGCTGAGGCGATATATGGCCTATCTGAAGCAAAGGCACCAAGGGGCAGCGGCAGGATGCCGCACGACGCCCAGACGACGGCCAGCAGCCGATCGTGCCATGTCTGTTTTTGTAAGTTGTCCATTAACCTACTTCCTTTCGGCCCGGCAGGAGCTGGGATATGGCGTAAGCCAGGAGCATGGTCAGGCTGATTTCTGCGTACATGCCGACGATGAATACGATATCACGGCCAATGGTCGGCCATTCCCAGAAAGGCGCAGCCTTCCAATAGACACCCATGAAGGCCGTAAAGGCCCCGATAGCCGCAAAGACGATGAACCACATGAGGGCCATGACCCAGCGGCGGATACGCCCGCCCTTGGGGCCAAACGTCGCATCGCGGCAGCCCACGTAGGCTACGGGGATGACCAGCGATAAAAAGACATAACTTACCATGGCTACGACGGCACTGGAGCCGCTGTGGATCGTATAGGCACCGATGGGAATGGGAATGATAAAGAAACACATGAAGACACATTGCCGCAAGATATCGCGCCACCAACTCATTTTCTGCAAGACCTCCTAAAATAATGCAAATGAAATCACTTTAGTATACCATATCCCTAAAAGAAAAAAAAGTTTGCACAAGGCCTGGCTTTTGTGTACAATAGAAATTATAGCAAGTGATTTTAGTCCGCACAGAAAGGAACATACATGACAAAGAATTTTGAAATCCTCGGCATTACGCCGAAGATTTGTGAACTCCTCCATAAGCAGGGCGTCGACGAACCGACGGCCATCCAGGCCCAGGCCATTCCGCCGCTGTTCAAGGGCCGCGACATCCTGGCCCAGGCCCAGACCGGCACGGGCAAGACCTTTGCCTTCCTCCTGCCGTCGCTGCAGCAGATCAAGACGGATATCCACGCCGAACAGGTCCTGGTCATGGCACCGACACGGGAATTGGCCCGTCAAATTGCCGACGTCGCCGATACGCTGGCACCGGAACTGGGCATCGACGTCCTCAGCCTCATCGGCGGCAAGACCATCGAGAATCAGCTGCAGAAACTGCACCGCCATCCGCACGTCATCATCGGCACACCAGGCCGGCTTCTCGACCACTGCCGCCGCCATTCCCTCGACCTCAGCGGCGTCCGCCGGGTCATCGTCGACGAAGCGGACCAGATGCTCCAGGCCGGCTTCCTGGAAGACGTCGATACCCTCATCGGCCTGACGCCGAAACGGCGGCAGCTCCTCTTCTTCTCGGCCACTGTCCCGGATAAGATCAAAGGCCTGGCCAAGAAGCACATGCAGAGCCCGCTGGTCCTGAATATTCTCGAAGGCCAGACCATCGCCCTGGAAAACATCGAACAGCGCATCTACATGATGACAGAAGAACAGAAACTGCCGAAGCTCTGCCAGATGCTGACCGACATGAACCCCTACCTGGCCATCGTCTTCTGCAACACCCAGGAATGGACTTCCCTCCTGGCAGGCAAACTTATCGCCAAGGGCTTCAACATCGGCGAACTCCACGGCGACATGTCCCAGAGCCGCCGTAACCAGGTCCTGCGCGACTTTGCCAAAGCCAAGACGCAGATCCTGGTCGCCACGGACATCGCCGCCCGCGGCATCGATATCGAAGGCATTACCCACGTCTTCAACTTCGATGTCCCCCACGACGTCGACTACTACATCCACCGCATCGGCCGCACGGGCCGGGCCGGCAGCGAAGGCTTGTCCATCATGTTCGCCACGGCAGCCGATGAAAACTGGGTCCGCCGCATCGAACACAACATCCACGCGACGATCACCAAATATACCCTGACCGGTCAGGTGAAGGTCAAGGCCAGCAGCCGTCCGCCGAAAAAGAAAAAGACCTACAAGGACAAGCTGCCTGCCAGCACCTACCAGACGACCAAGGAAAAACGCCATAAACAGCGCCATAAGGGCGGAGACAACCGCCGGCGCCGCTAAGGAGGTCTTACTCATGAAAAGTTATCTCACGATAGTCCTCATGCTCTTCACGCTCATAGCCGCAGGTTGTACGCCGGCGACGCCGACCAATTCCCAGCCGCAGAAACAGCAGACCCAGACCCAGCAGCAACAGCCTGGCGAAAGCAAGCAGAGTCAGGATACGAAGAGCCAGGCCGACACGAAAGAAACGCCGGTCGCCAACTTGCCGACCATCGGCGATACCCAGGCCGATTGGGAAAATGAATGGGGCCATCCCTACTCCCAGGGCGACACGATCCGCGTCTTCCATAATGGCCGCTACCAGGTCGTCTTCCAGAACGGCCGGGCCGTTACAGTGACTATCAAAGTCCAAGACGGTGAAAACGTCAATATCAGTGACCTCCTGCCGGAAGATGCCCAGAAACAATCGGCATCGTCAAAAAATATCGGCGGTTCCCAGATGGGCGTCGAAAAATGGCACAGCAAGACCCTGGAAAAAGCCTTATCCTCGACAAAAGGCAACTTCACGGTCATGAAACAACCGGGCAGCATCATCATCGACTGCACTCCGGATTTAAAAAAATAATCAATGTAGGGGCGCCACGTGGGGCGCCCGCTTCTGAAAAATAGTGTAAAAAAAGCTGTCGCCTCAAGGTGCGGCAGCTTTTTTTGTGCTGTAAGGATCGCCACGTGGACCCCATTAGGAATGTGAATGACTTTCTTAGCAATCTGGCTGGGAAATCCTACAACTTCTGAAACGGGCTCGCCACGTGCGAGCCACGAACAACGGGCCACAACAAAAAAGCTCACGCAAAATGCGTGAGCTTTTTTCTATGGTGACCCGGTAGGGATTCGAACCCTAGACCTACTGATTCGTAGTCAGTCACTCTATCCAGCTGAGCTACCGAGTCATATCTTGTCGTTCCTGACGACTCATATATAATAACAAGAAATCGGGGATATGTCAAGGCTTTTTTTAATATAAAACCAAGTTTATAGAAATCTCTCCGGCCCACTGGGCCACCTCCCTATAAGGGAGGCTTGAGTACAGGTCGGAGAGGTTTCCGTTTATCAGCACTTATAATCTGCCGATGTCTTTCAGGTATTGTTCGCACTTGGCCTTTATTTCCGGTGTGGCGTCTACCAGGGCAGGCGGAACGGGCCGGCCGGGAAGCCGAGCATGTTGAGCATAGTTTTGACCGGGACCGGGCTGACCGTGCAGAAGCAGCCTTTCATGAAGGGCAGGTACTTCTGATGGAGGGCCGCTGCCTTCTTGACGTCGCCGTCTTTGTGGGCCTGGATCATTTCGTTCATTTCCTTGCCGATGACGTGAGCAGCGACGGAAATGACGCCTTCGCCGCCGACAGCGACGATAGGCAGGGTCAGGTTGTCATCACCGCTGTAGAGATGGAACCCTTCCGGTGCATTGGCTGCGACGTAACCGGCGTAGTCCAGGTCGCCGCTGGCATCTTTGAGACCGATGATGTTCGGGAAGTCATGAGCCAGCTGGCAGACCGTCTGCGGTTCGATTTTGCCGCCTGTACGGCCCGGTACGTTGTAAATGAAGATAGGCATGTCCGTCGACTTGGCGATAGCTGCAAAGTGGGCGTAACAGCCTTCCTGGTTCGGTTTATTGTAATACGGGACGATGCACAGCAGGGCATCGATGCCCGTATCTTTCGCTTTCTGAATCATGGCGATGGTCTGAGCCGTATTGTTGGTCCCGACATTGCCCATGACCAGGGTCTGGCCTTTCAGGGCATCGGCTGTGACTTTGAAGAGCTTGAGTTTTTCTTCTTCCGTCATGACAGCCCCTTCACCTGTAGTAGCACCGACGAGGATGGCCGATCCTTCGTCAGCATATTTCTTAGCCAGTTCGACGGCAGCTTCGTAATTGACGGAGCCATCCTGATGGAACGGCGTAATCATAGCGACAATAACATTGGGAAACGTTAACATAAAGGATTCTCTCCCCTCTTCGTACTAGTGGATCATGTCGTGGGCCAGCATGTATTCGGCAATCTGCAGGGCATTGAGCGCAGCGCCTTTGCGGATCTGGTCACCCGATACCCAGAGGTTGATGGCTTTCGGGTTGTAAAGATCCTTGCGGATACGGCCGACGTAGCAGTCATATTTTTCCGACGTGAACAAAGGCATAGGATATTCCATTTCAGCCGGATTATCCTGGACCTGGGCACCCGGGAAAGCATCGATGGCTTTGCGGACGGCATCAACTGTCAGTTCATCGGCCGTTTCGACATAGACCGATTCGGCATGGCTGCGGAAGACCGGGACGCGGACCGTCGTAGCCGTAATGGCGATGGAGTCATCGTGGAGCATCTTGTGCGTTTCGTTGACCATCTTCATTTCTTCTTTGGTGTAATCTTTTTCTACGAATTTATCGATCTGCGGAATGAGGTTGAAGGCGATGGGATAATGCTTGGGCAGGCTCTTGCTGGGCAGGATCTTGGGCTGCATTTCTTCGCCTTTGAGGTACGCTTCCGTTTCATCGCGCAGTTCGTCGATACCTTCTTTGCCGGCACCGGATACAGCCTGATAGGTGCTGACGATGATGCGTTTGATCGGCGACAAGTCGTGAATCGGCTTGAGTGCCATGAGCATGATGATCGTCGAGCAGTTCGGGTTGGCAATGATGCCCTTGTGCCAGGCAATATCTTCAGGGTTGACTTCCGGTACGACCAGGGGGACATCCGGGTCCATACGGAACGTGCTGGAGTTGTCGATGACGACGCAGCCCCGTTTAGCAGCTTCGGGTCCCAATTCCTTACTGATCGAGCCGCCGGCGAACAAGCCGATATCAACACCGTCGAAAGATTCTGGTTTGGCTTCTTCAACCGTATATTCCTGGCCGTTGACGGTCAATTTCTTGCCAGCCGAACGGTACGATGCTAATAACTTCAACTTGCTGTACGGGAATTTGCGTTCTCCGATCAAGCGGATAAATTCCTGGCCTACGGCACCTGTGGCACCTAAAATCGCTACTACCGGTTCTTTTGTCATAACAAACTTCCTCCCCTAATGGTTCTTTTATAAATAGTTTTCCAGTCCAAAGGTCAAGCCCGGACGGGAGCTTACTTTTTTGACGGCTAAGACGACGCCGGGCATGAAGGACTTGCGGTCCATCGAGTCGTGGCGGATTGTCAGCAGTTCGCCGTACCCCCCAAATAAGACTTGCTGATGTGCGACGTACCCCGGCAGGCGGACGCTGTGGATAGGGATCCCGGCGACAGAGGCACCGCGGGCGCCGTCGAGGCTTTCATGGGTCTTGTCCGGAGCCGGTTTAGCACCAGCGGCCTTGCGGGCAGCTTCGATTTTATCAGCTGTCATGATGGCCGTACCAGACGGCGCATCCAGTTTATTGTTGTGATGGAGTTCGATGATTTCGACATCCGGCAGATACGGAGCGACTTCTGTCGAGAGCTTCATCATCAGGACGGCACCGATGGAAAAGTTCGGCGCAATGAAGATGCTGGTCTTCTTTTCCAGTGCCAGGGCGTTGAGTTCATCGCGCTGGTCTGCCGTCAGGCCCGTCGTACCGACGACCATGTTGATACCGTGTTCGATGCAGGTCTTGGCGTTGTTGAAGATGACTTTCGGCGTCGTGAAATCGACGACGACATCCGGTTTGATGTCGTCCAGGGCGGCGCCCAGGTCATTGCGGATGGCCAGGCCTAAGTGGCCGACACCGGCGATATCGCCGACATCTTCACCGACATGAGTGATGCTGATACCGCCAGCGACTTCCAATTCCGGATCTTCAAAGACAGCTTTGACGACCTGGCTGCCCATGCGGCCATCGGCACCATTGACTAATACACGAAGCATATCTATCCCTCCTATGGGTTCGTTTTCGTAGAACTTCTATTTTTTGAAATTATAATTAACTATATACCTATCACGGACATTCGTCAACCCGTAAAGCAATGTCGAATCGCAAGTCAAGGGCATTACATGCCCTTGACTTGTTTTACGATCTGGCGGGCGGCTTCGATGCTGGCCTTGGTCGTATCGTTGCCGGCGAACATGCGGGCGATTTCCAGGACGTGTTCCCCTTCCGAGAGGCCCCGGACCTGGGTGACCGTGCGGCCGTCCATTTCTTTCTTATATATGAAATAATGGTGGTCGGCAATGGCCGCCGTCTGCGGCAGGTGGGTAATGCAGAAGACCTGGCCCTGGCCGGAGAGCTGGCGGATGTGGTCGGCGACCTGCAGGCCCGTCTGGCCGCTGATGCCGACGTCGATTTCGTCGAAGATCATCGTCTTGCCCGTCGTCCGTTCCGGACCGGCCGTCTTCAGGGCCAGGGCAATACGCGATACTTCGCCGCCCGATGCTATCTTGGCCAGGGGCTGCATATCTTCGCCCGTATTGGCCGAGAAATAGAGCTCGATACCGGCTGAACCATCCGCTGTGATGTCCTTCATCGGTTCGATGTGGAAGGCGATACGGCTGTTCAGCATGCCCAGCTTGTTGAGCGTCGCCGTCATGGTCTGGCTGAACTGGCTGTCGGCGTCACGGCGCGCGGCCGCCAGGACCTGGGCCTGCTGGCGCACAGCCGCGGCCTGACGGGCCAATTTCTCTTCCAGCTTGGCCAGGTGGCTTTCGGACTGGTCGAGCCGTTCGTAATCGGCCTTGGCCTTGGCCAGGAATTGCAGAATATCGGCGACGGTGAAGCCGTATTTGCGCTTAAGCTTTTCAATCGACGCCAGGCGGGACTGCATGGCATCCAGGGCCCGTTCATCGAAGTCGAAAGAATCGGCATAGCTCAGGAGGCCGTCGTGGACGTCTTCGATTTCATAGGACAGAGTCTCGACTTTGCCGGCCAGGGCACTGAAAGCTTCATCGTAAGCCGACGCCTTTTCCAGGCTGCGGTGGATGGTCTCGATCTGTTCGATGACGCCGGGCTGGCGTTCGCCCCCTTCCAGGGCAAACATGGCTTCTTTCAGGTTATCCTTGATGTGTTCGGCATGGGAAGCCTTGTTGATTTTCTGTTCCAGTTCGTCGTCTTCCCCTTCTTTCAGGGCGGCCCCTTCGATTTCCTTGATCTGGAAGGCCAGGATACTGAGCCTCCGCGCCTTTTCGCTTTCATCGTGGCGCAGGGCCTTGATTTCGCCTTCCGTCTGATGCCACTGGCGATATAGTTCGTCATAGTCCTGGCGGGCCTGACGGACGTCGGCCGTGAGGCCGTCGAGGATGGCCACGTGGTAAGACGAGTTGAAAATCAGGCTGTTGTCGAACTGGCCGTGGATATCCAGGAGGTATGCGCCGAGGCGCCGCAGGACTGTCGTCGGCACCAGCGTGCCGTTGACCAGGATCGTCCCGCGGCCGCTGCGCTGGAACTGGCGGGAAATGATGAGCTGGCCTTCATCGACTTCGATGTGATTATCGGTCAGCAGCTGTTCCAGCCCTTCTGGCAGGGGAGAAAAAAAGAACGCGCCTTCGACAAGGAATGAGTCCGTCCCGTGACGGACGAACGATGCCGATGCGCGTTTGCCTGCCAGCATACCGATGGCGTCGAGGAGAATCGATTTGCCGGCGCCGGTTTCGCCGGTAAAAATCGTCACCCCGTCGCCAAAAGTAAGGTGCAGGTCTTCAATCAGAGCAAAATTGTGGATGTGCAGGGACTGCAGCATAAGGGCCTCATTCCTTCATCAGCGATACGATAAGTTTGACCAGTTTCGGAACCGTTTCCGTGTCCTTGACGATGAGGAGGACCGTGTCGTCGCCGGCCAGGGTGCCGATGACATTTTCCCAGCGGGCATGGTCGATGGCGGCGGCAATGGGATTGGCCGAACCCGGCAGGGTATGGACGATGATCTGGTTATACGCCGAATCGACGCGGACGATGGAGTCCTGGAACAGGCGGGCCATGCGGTTCTTGGACATGAGCATGTTCTGTTCCGGCGACAGGGCGTAGCGGTAATGGCCATCACTGGTCGGGACCTTGATGAGCATGAGCTCTTTGATATCGCGGGAAACCGTAGCCTGTGTGACTTCGATGCCTTCTTCCTGCAAGGCCTTGGCTAATTCTTCCTGCGTTTCGATAGGACGGGACTGGACAATTTCTTTAATCTTGGTGTAACGGAATCTCTTCATAATGACGTTTCCCTCTTTTCTGTACAATATATAATACGGGTGGACAATGCACCTCATTGACGGGTTGCCAGGACGAAATATGGAAGTCCTGCTGGGGTATGGTCTGTAAGAACGACCGCAGCGCCTGTTCTTCACAAGCCCCGGCCTCCGTACCGGGATAGGCTGTTATCATAATTATCCCATTTATCGCAATTTTATTCAAGCCTATTTTTATAGCTTTTAGTGTTATTTCACAATTTGTATGGATTTTATGGTCACCAGATGGCAAATAGCCTAAATTAAATACGATAATGTCAATGTCTGACTGTACATCAGCCAGCAGTTGTTCATGGGACCCGCAGCGGCAGCGGACGTCCTTGTCCCCCAGGCCTTCGTCCTGCAGGCGCTGGCGCGTGCGCTCGATGGCACAGGGCTGGATATCGAAGGCGTAGAGGACGGCGTCATCAGGCATGGTGCGGGCCAGGAAGGCCGTGTCGTGGCCGTTGCCGCAGGTCATGTCGACGAGGACATGGGCCTGGCGGGCGTAGGGTTCAGTCATCATATGTGATACCGTAACGGCATTGCGGAATGGATACATGTCAATCATTTCCCATCATTTTCGTAAATAAGTTGCTATAGAAATAATTCTTGTTGAAGCGGATGATCTTCAAGACGTGGTCGGACTTGCGGACCTGGAGGGTCATGTTGCGCATGAGTTCCTGGTCCATCATGCCGTCGACAGAGACGCGGACGCTGTTGCGGCTGTTGGCCACGGTCACCGACACCTGGTCGTCATCGCGCAGGACCAGGGGCACTTTCAGCAGCAGATGCGGGCAGATAGGCGTAACCATGATGCAGGGCACGCTGGGCGCGACGATAGGGCCGCCGCTGGAGAAAGTATAGCCCGTACTACCCGTCGCCGTGGCCACGATGAGGCCGTCGCCGGGATACTGCTGGATGAAGTGGCCGTTGATGCTCAAGTCGATGCGGATGAGCTTGCCCACGTTGCCGTGGCCGATGACGATGTCGTTGAGGGCATCGGGCAGGGACTGGACCAGGCCGTCTTCATAGCACAGTTCCGAATGGAGCATCATCCGTTCTTCCAGGAAATAGCGGCCGGCCAGGATGTCTTCCATGCGCTTTTCCAGGGTCTTGGTCTCGACTTCGTAGAGGAAGCCCAGGGAGCCCAGGTTGATGCCGCAGACCGGGACATCGGCTTCAGCGAACTGCTTGGCCATCTTGAGGATCGTCCCGTCGCCGCCGAGGATCATGGCCACGTCGATGGTGCTGTAAATGGTCATGCGCGGCCGCAGGTGTTCAGCGCCGATGCGCTGATACGCCGGCTGTCGGCTCTCGCTGACGTAGGCTGGCAGGTAATATTCAATGCCATGTTTTTCACAAATCTTGATCATCTGCTGGACAATGGCAGCACTTTCACGTTTGACGAGGTTCGGGAAAATACCGATACGCATGGGGATCACCTACATTTCATGGGATTTACCGACGATATCATCGACGACAGCGTCGGTGATATCGTTATGGCACGGGTCATCTTTACGGCTGTACAAGAGATATTCAATATTGCCGTCAGCCCCTTTGATGGGCGAAAAGGTCAGGCCCAGCGGCGACAGGCCGCAGTCGGCGATGCCGTCCGTGACGTGGCGGATGACGTCGCGGTGGACCTGGATGTCGCGGACGATGCCGCCTTTGCCGACGTGTTCCCGGCCCGCTTCGAACTGCGGCTTGATGAGCGTGACCATCGTGCCGCCTGCCTTGAGCAGCGGTTCGACGGCCGGCATGATCTTGAGCAGGGAAATGAAGGAGACGTCAATGGAGATGAAATCGACGGGCTCGCCGATATCTGCAACAGTGACGTTGCGGATATTGGTCCGTTCCATGTTGACGACGCGGTCATCAGTCCGCAGTTTCCAGGCCAGCTGGCCATAGCCGACGTCGACGGCAAAGACCTTGGCCGCGCCGCGCTGGAGGGCGCAGTCCGTGAAGCCGCCTGTCGAGGCGCCAATATCCATCATGGTCTTACCCGTCAAGTCGATGGGAAACGTTTCCATGGCCTTTTCCAGTTTCAGGCCGCCCCGGCCGACATAGGGAATGGGATTGCCCTTGACGGTAATATCTACGTCGACGGGCAGCTTCGTGCCCGCCTTGTCGACGCGCTGGTTGTCGACGAAGACCAGGCCGGCCATGATGGTCGCCTTGGCCTTTTCCCGGCTTTCAGACAAGCCGCGGCTGACGAGAAGCACGTCTAATCTTTCTTTATGCTGCATACCTGTAATACCCCTCTCACATTAATGAACGCGGACCAGCAGATGTTCGACCAGTTCTTTCAGGAACCAGGCCTGCGGCCCTAACGGTTCCAGGGCCTGGACGGCCTTGCCGGCCGCTTCGCGGGCCATGCGCCGGGCTTCGTCCAGGGAAAAGATGGTCACATACGTGGCCTTGTCGTTGCGGGCGTCGCTGCCGACGGGTTTGCCCAGCAAAGCTTCATCGCCGACGACATCGAGGATATCGTCGGTGATCTGGAAGGTCAGGCCCATGTACGACGCATAGGCTTCCAGGGCCTGCCGCTGCTGCGGCGACGCATCGGCGACGATGGCTGCCATGTCGATGGCCGCCTTGAAGATGACGCCCGTCTTGGAACGGTGCAGGAGTTCCATGCCTTCCCGGCCGATGGCCATGTCGCCGTCCGAAGCCAGGTCGAAGGCCTGGCCGCCGACCATGCCGGCCGGTCCGGCCGCTCTGGCGATGACGGCGATGCAGCGGTTCAGTTTGTCCGGTGCAATGCCTTTCTGGCTGGCCATGAGCTCGAAGGCAAAGGTCAGCAGGCCGTCACCGGCCAGGGTAGCCAGGCCGGCACCGTAGACGACGTGGTTCGTCGGCTTGCCCCGGCGCAGGTCGTCGTCATCCATACAGGGCAGGTCGTCGTGGATCAAGGAATACGTATGGATACATTCCAGAGCGCAGGCCAGTCCCGTATAGGGAGAGGCATCCTGTTCCAGGGCTTCGACCGTCGCCAGCAGAAGGACCGGGCGGATGCGCTTGCCTCCGGCCAGGAGGCTGTAATTCATGGCTTCATAGAGCCTGGAAAAACACGGCTGGTCCGTCGTCAGTACGTGGGACAGGTAATCGTCGACGCGCTTACGCTGTCCTGCCAGATAGTCTTGGAAGGTCATAAGTCCAACACCCCTTCAGCCGGCGCCTCGTCGCTGCTGTCCTTATCGGCCCGGACATCGGCCAGGGCCTGGGCCTTCTGGCGGGCATATTCCAGGGCGCCTTCGCAGGACTGGGATAATTTGATGGCCTTTTCATATAAATCGAGGGACTGCTTCAGCGTCAGGTCCGGTGCGTCCAGTTCCTGTACGAGCTGTTCCAATTTTTCATAATTGCTTTCAAAACGCTTCAATTTATCAGTCGTTCTTGCCATATATGTCCACCTCTTTAACAGCCGTCGTAATCGTCCCGTCGACGACTTGTATCGTCAGCGGGGCCTCTTTCGACACGCTGTGGATATCTGTAAGGATCTTGTCATGCTGCATGAGCTGGCCGTAGCCGCGGCGCACGAGGCTGCCGGGTTCAGGGCCTGCAGGGAAGCCGTCAGGGTATTCAGCTTCCCCTGCTTCTGTTCCAGATGGAGGCGCAGCTGGCGGTCGGCCTGTTCCATCAGGCCTGCCAGGCGTGCTTCGCGCATGGCCAGGAAGGCATCGTAGCGCTGCAGGTTCAGCCGGCCCGCCGCCTGTTCGACCCAGCGCTGCCGGTCTTCGATGCAGGCCATGACCCGTTCGTAAGCCCGGTCCGCCAGTGCGGCCAGGTCCATTTCCGCTTCGCTGACGTCAAAGAAAGCCATCTCGGCCGCGTGGGTCGGCGTCGCCGCCCGCACGTCAGCGGCATAATCGGCCAGGGTCGTATCCGTTTCATGGCCGATGGCCGTAATGACCGGTACGCTGGCATGGTAAATGGCCTTGATCACAGCCGGGCTGTTGAAGCACCACAGGTCTTCCATGGAGCCGCCGCCGCGGCCGACGATGAGGACGTCCAGGTCCTTGCGCCGGCCCATCTCGCCGATGGCCTTGGCGATGGCCGTATCGACGCCGTCGCCCTGGACGGGGATGGGATGCAGGATGATTTCGGCATAAGGATTGCGCTCGCCGGCAATCTTATAGATGTCGTGGAGCACGGCGCCGGTCTTCGACGTCAGGACGCCGATGCGCCAGGGGAAGCGCGGCAGCTCCTTCTTGTGGCTGCTGTCGAAATAGCCCTGAGCCGCCAGTTCATTCTTGATGCGTTCGTACTGGGCCTGCAGAGACCCTGTCCCCTGGGAAAAGAGCTGTTCAATGATAAAGGAAAGGGCGCCGCCTTTTTCATAGACGTTGACGGCGCCGATGACGACGACATGGTCCCCTTCGCGGACGGCCCGGACCGCTGCCGTCACGCGGCTGCGGAAGACGATGGCCCGGATGGAGCACTGATCATCGCGGATATTCATATAATAATGGCCGTTCGACGCCCGCTTGAGGCCGATGATGTTGCCTTCCATAGCGATGCTCTGCAAGCGGTAATCGCCGTGGATATCATCTTTGATGCGGCGGACGACGTCCGTAACCGATGCATATTTCATGATTTCTTCCCTTCCTGTACGGCAGCCCAGAAGGCGGCGCCCGACGCGTTGTCGGCACTGAAGCCGTCGGCTGCCAGATTCAGGTCTATCTGATGGCGGCGGCAATAATCGCTCATCTGCCGGCGCAGGTAGCCATTGGACATGACGCCGCCAGCGGCGACGAGATGTTTCATGCCATCGGCAGCGGCGTAATCGAGGAGGCTCTCCAAGCCGCGCCAGACCGTCGACAGCGTCCAGCTGCAAAGGCGGGCCGGGTCTTCCCCACCGGCGGCGATGCGCCGCTGGCCCTGCGATTCGGGCCCGGAAAAGCTGACCTGGCCATCGCGGCAAAAGACATGAGCTTCCTTGACGGGCGGATTTACCGTCTGAGCCAGCTTGTCGACATGGACGCCAGCCGGAAAGGGCAGGTCCAGGGCGACGCCCATGCGGTCGATGAACTGGCCGGCACTGATGTCGCTGGTGCCGCCGATACGGGTGATATCGAGGCCTTTTTCATCGGGCACGGCCCGCAGCAGGTCCGTCGTCCCGCCGGACAGGTGGATGCCGTAGAACGGCTCGCTGCCGATATAGCCCATGCTGCGCAGGACGGCGAGGAGATGGTTTTCCTGATGACTCAGGCGGTACAAGGGCACGCCCAGAACGGCGGCCAGGGCCCGGCCATAACCGAGGCCGGCCAGGAAAGCTGGCATGTACGAATCACCGCGGCGCCGGGGCTGGTCAGTCACGGCAATGGCCCGGATATGGGCACTGGCCAGGACGCCAGCCAGCCGTTCAAAGAGGACCGGCAGGTTGCGTGTATGCTGATAGACCATGTTGGACTGGGACAGGCCGCGGCCGCCCTTGGCGACGCTCAGGATGATGCGTTCGTCGGCGATGACGTCATAAGCCGCGTCGACGAGGCACAGCGACGTCGTATAACAGCTGGTATCGATGCCGAGAAAGACGTCCATCAGGCCTGGGACCTTACATAAGCGCCCAAAATACCGTTGACGAACCGCGCCGACTTGTCGCCGCTGAATTCCTTGGCCAGGATGACCGCTTCATTGAGGACGATGGACGGCGCCAGGCTTTCCTTGGGGTATACGAGTTCGCACAAGGCCAGGCGCAGTATATTGCGGTCCGTGCGGTTCATCCGTTCGATGTCCCAGCCCTTGGCAAAGGAGCGGATGATCGTATCCAGTTCGTCCCGGTGTTCCGTCGTCGTTTCGACGAGATACGTGCAATAGTCATTGCGTTCCTGATCACTCAGTTCCGGGCCGTCTTCGGTCAAGGCGTCGGTCGTGACGTAATCATTTTCCAGGATTTCCTGTTCGCTGTACTGGATATCATTTTCTCCGTGGAATTCACGGGAATATAAAAGTTCGAGCGCCTGCTGGCGCGCTTTATGTCTGCTCACGAGTTTCCTCCTGTAATAACTTTATTCAGCCGGCAGTACCGCCAGGTCTTCAATGGTAACGGAAATATCAAGGCCCTCTGGTTCGACCATGGCGTCGATGGCCTCAGCCGCCCGCTGCTGGACATCCAGGGCCAGGCCGTGCAGGTCGCTGCCATAACGGGCGCGGACGGCCAGATGGAGATGGACGACGCCGTCCGTCACGGCCGCGCTGCGGCTGCGTATAGCGACGACGCCAGAGGCCTGGCGGCCGGCCGTCTCGGCGATATGGCCCAGGGCCTTGGCACTGACGGCATAGGCAAAATCCTGTTCCTCATCCATGGCGGTCCTCCTCTCCAAACACTAACTGTTGTACAATGATGTGGACCGCCGTAACCGTGCAGGTCGTCGCCTTTTCGACGGCATCCTTGACGGACTTCTGCACTTCCAGGGCTACGTCGGGAATACGGCAGCCATAGCGGACGACCAGGCGGACCGTCAATTCGATGCGCCGGCCGTCGATAGAGACGTCGACGCCGCGGCCCGGAAGGGTACGCCCCAGCTTTTCCGCTGCCACTTCGGCGATATTCGTCCCCAAATCAGCGACATAGGCCGATTGGGCCGCCGTCAGAGCCGCAATAGAGGCAATGACGCGCTGGGAAATATGGATACTCCCCCATTCATTTACTTCAGTCGTTTCCATGGGAATCACCCCTTTAGTCCACAAAAGGGGCTGTCGCACGTGCGAAGCCCCTTTGATACCCTATGCTAGCGGCTGGCGGCTAACGACTTGCGTTAACCTTATGCTCTGCCGATATACTGGCCGGTTCTCGTGTCGATCTGGAGAACTTCGCCTTCATTGATAAAGAGCGGTACTTTGACGACATAGCCCGTTTCCAATTTAGCCGGTTTGCTGCCGCCTGTAGCTGTATCACCGCGGACACCGGGATCGGTTTCGACGACTTTCAATTCGACAGCAGCCGGGAGATCGATGCCGATGACTTTGCCTTTGAACATCATGACGGAAACGTTCATTTCTTCTTTGAGGAAATGGACAGCGTCGCCGAGGTTTTCTTTGTTCAATTCGATCTGTTCGTATGTTTCGTTATCCATGAAACAGTACATGCCTTCGTTTTCATAGAGGTACTGCATCTGGCGGCGGTCGACGTGGCCGTCCTGTACTTTTTCGCCAGCGTTCCAGGTACGTTCAACAACAGCGCCCGTTTCGAGGTTCTTGATCTTAGCGCGGACGAAAGCAGCGCCTTTACCCGGTTTTACATGCTGGAATTCAACGACCTGCCATACCTGGCCGTCGATTTCGATAGTTACGCCTGGTCTGAAATCATTACTTGTAATCATGTGTAAACTCCTCCTATAACAGCTCCATCAAATCTTTGGGTGTTTTGGTTAAAATTTCACAGCCGTTGGCTGTAACGGCAACGGAATCCTCAATGCGGACGCCAAACTTGCCTTCTATGTACAGTCCCGGTTCTACCGTGACTATCATATTCTCTTCGAGTACGCCTGTCGAACGCGGCGACAGGACTGGTTGTTCGTGGATCTCCAGGCCCGTACCGTGGCCCAGGGAATGAGTGAAATACTGGCTGACGTGATAGCGGGCGAAGTAGTTGCGCACGGCAAAATCGACTTCGCGGCGGGAAACGCCGGCCTTGATGAGCGATACGCCCAGCTTCTGACCCTCCAGGATGAGATTGTAGAAATCCTTCTGGGCCTGCGACGCCTTGCCGACGACGACAGTCCGGGTGATATCCGAATGGTAGCCTTCCCAGACGGCGCCGAAATCAAAGGTGACGAAATCGCCGGCTTCGACGACTTTCGGGCTGGCCGTACCGTGGGGCATGGCCGAGCGCTTGCCGGATGCGACGATAGTCGTAAAGGACTTTTCTTCCGAGCCTAAGAGCAGCATATTGCTTTCCAGGCGGGCAGCCAGTTCCTTTTCGGTGACACCGGGCTTGATGTACGGCAATAAATCAGCAAAGGCCCGGTCAGCGATGTTGCTGGCCTTGCGCGTCGCTTTCAGCTCATACGGTTCCTTCACCGCCCGCAGGCTGGTCAAATCGCAGGGCAGGAAGCCGCATAAGGCTCCGTCGGAAATATTTTCGTACATGAAATGGGTCAGGAAATTTTCTTCATACGCTGCCACGCCGATTTCCATGTCGTTCAGTGACGAACGGATGGAGGCCGATAAGGCATTGTGGTGGTTCTTGATATCGTACCATGCCCCGGACTGGTTGGCAGCTTGTTCCGTATAGCGGGAATCAGTCCATAAGACGGCCTGGTCCAGGCCGATGACCAGTGCCCCTTCACCACCCGTAAAGGCACTGAAGTAGCGCAGGTTTTCAGGTTGGACGATAATGACGCCGTCTGCATCGTGTTCCTGGAGAAAAGCGCGCAGGCGGGCGATTCGTTGTTCTATCATAGTATCCCCCTATCACCCTATAGTAATTCAATCATATTTTATAATACCATATTTTCCACTGGCTGAAAAGATAAAATTGCAAATCACCGGCTCTAGCTGCGCAACGCTTCCCGTTCTTCATCGGTCAGGGGCCGGAACTGGCCTGGCTCCAAACCGTCATCGAGGACGACGCTGCCGATGGAGCGGCGGTGCAGCTGGACGACTTTCAGGCCGACGGCGGCACACATGCGCTTGACCTGATGGAACTTCCCTTCCTGGACGACGACCGTCAGGGACCGGGGGCCGGTCTGGACAGCTTTGGCCGGCAGGCAGTGCAGGCCATCGTCGAGGACGATGCCGCTGGCAAAGCGGTCCCCTACATCTTCAGGGATATCCCCTTCGACGACGGCGTCGTATATCTTATCGGTATGCTTCTTCGGTGACGTAATGCCATGAGCCCAGGTCCCGTCATTGGTGATGAGCAGGAGGCCCGTCGTATCCTTGTCGAGGCGGCCTACGGGAAAGAGGCCGGCCCCCTGGTACTGGCGCGGCAAGAGGCCGATGACCGTCGGCGACACGTTGTCTTCCGTAGCCGATACGACGCCGGCCGGCTTGTAGAGCATGAGATAAATAGACTCTTTATAATGGACGGCCTGACCATCGACGGCAACGGCATCGGCTGCCGGGTCGATTTTCTGGCTGCTGTCGCGGCAGACGGCGCCATTGACAGTCACGTGCCCGCCTTTGCACAATTCCTTGAGTTCCCGCCGCGTCCCCCAGCCCGTATGGCCCAGGAGCTTGTCGAGGCGCATTGTCTTTGCCATGATGCCTCCTTATAACGACGGCATCTTGTCCCACTGGGGCTGGTACCCCGTCAGGCCTTCCAGATGCTGCGTGCAGTTCATGAGGGTCATGACATTGCGGTCGCCGTAATATTCGATGATGTTAAAAGCTGTATTGAACTGCTGGAAGCACCAGATGCGCTTCATATCGAGGCCCAGCAGGCCGAAGAGCAGGCAGCGGATGGCCGCCCCGTGGGATACCATGAAGACGCTGTCGCCGTCCTTGTGATGCGACAGGATTTCCCGCGTCTTCTTCAATGTCCGGTCCCGGACCTGGCAGAACGATTCGCCGCCCCGGGCCGGCAAGGTCCCGTCCGACGCATAGACCGCTTCCAGTTCGCCTGGCCACTGAGTCGTGATTTCCTGATACGTATGGCCTTCCCAGACGCCGAAATCGGCTTCCTTCAATTCATCGTAAGCGACGACATCCAGATGATGCGGCGCAGCGACACATTCGGCCGTCACCTTGGCGCGCTGGAGCGTGCTGCTGTAGACGGCATCGAGATGGACATGGCGGAAAAATTCACCCAGGCACCTGGCCTGTTCCAGGCCGTGTTCATTGAGGGGGACGTCGGTCGACCCCTGATACCACTGCTGGACATTGCCTTCTGTTTCACCATGACGTGCTAAATATAATTTTATCATCGTAATCCTCCGTAAGTTCCCTATAAGTAATTCAACATTCGTGCCGTCCCATTATAACAAGAAATCGGCCAGCTTGCTACCGACGGCCGTCATCAGGAGCAGGGCCATTTCGCTGCCCTCGAGGACGGCGCCATACGTATCGCCCGTGACGCCGCCCAGCTTGCGGCTGATGCGGCTGTTGGCCCACAAAGAGAGGAGCATGGCCGCACCTAAGAGGGCCAGATAAAAGGGCCCGCAGAAAAAGACCGGCACCAGGGCCAGGACCAGGGCTTTTTCTACAGTATGAGCCGGTGCGTAAGTGACGAAGGCCCGGCCCAGCCCCTGCTCGCGGGCATAGGGAAATTGGAAGATGCTGATCAAAGTCCCGAAGCGGGCCGCTGCCGGGATACCGACGAGGGCCGGCAGGGCTGCTTCCGGTGCCAGCTGACTGAGGAAGGCTACCTTCAAGAGGACCAGGAAGACGAAAGCCGTCACACCGCCGGCGCCGACGCGGCTGTCCTTGAGGATTTCCAGCATCCGCTCGCGGCTGCGGCCGGAAAAGAGGCCATCAGCCGTATCCATATAGCCGTCGGCGTGGAGGCCGCCGGTCAGGTAGAACCAGAAGGCGACGACCAGGGCCGACCGGCCAAAGGCGTCAAAAAGGAAAGACGACGCCCAATAGAGCGCCGCCAAAAGCAGGCCGATGATCAAGCCGACGAGGGGAAAGAACAGGACGGACCGGCCGAAATCCTCATCGCGCCAGACGCTCTGCGAAGCCAGGTGGATGCGCGATAAGAACTGCAGGGCAATGAGAAAGGCCTTCATGACTTCACCTCCGGCAGGCAGACGGTCTGATGCTTCAGTTCCGTCGTAATACCGCAGACCGATAAGTAAACTTCATCGGCTTCGGCCGCAGCGGCCTGGTTGATCTTGCCCATGAGGTCGCGATACAGGCGGCTCACGTGTTCCATGGGCACGATGCCGCAGCCCAGCTCGTTAGTGACCAGGACGGCCGTCACGCCGGCCTGGCGGAAAGCCGCCAGGACCGCTTGCAGTTCGGCCAGGGCGCCGTCGATGATAGCTTCGTCGTCTTCGCCGTCGTGGGCAAAGAGATAATTAGAAAAATAGAGGGTCAGGCAGTCGACGAGGGCCACGTCCGACGACTGGCACAGCCGTTCCATCGTCTCTGGCAGGTCCTGCGGGATTTCCCAGGTCTGCCACGACGACGGGCGGCGCTTGCGGTGGATGGCGATGCGCTGGGCCATTTCTTCATCGAAGATGCGGGCCGTCGCGACATAAGCATGCCGCCCGGGAAGGGCGGCAGCATAGCGTTCGGCAAAGGCGCTCTTACCGCTCCGCGCCCCGCCGGTGACAAGTATGATTTTAGACGTATCCATTTACTTCTTGATTTCCGAATACAAATGAAAGGCTTCCGGCAAAATGACCTTTTCCATGCCGATTTTGATGAGGCTCGGCAGGCCCGGCAGGCAGTAGACCTGGCACTGGTGGATGATACCGGCCGTCGTCCGGTAGGCCATGGCCTGGACGCCGCAGGCCCGGCGATAGGCGAAATACGTCATCATCGACTGGAAAGCCGGGATTTTCTTATCGAACAGGGCTTCTACCGTTTCGATGGTCACGTCGCGCTTGGCCATGCCCGTACCGCCGCTGGTGATGACCAGGTCGACGCTGCAGACCCATTCATGGAGATGGCGTTCGATTTCGGCCTTGTCGTCTTTGACGATCTGATAGTCGACGACCTGATGACCGTAATTGGCCAAGGCCGACTGGATGAGCAGGCCGTTCGTATCGTCTGAAAAAGTGCGGCTGTTGCTGATAGTGAGAATGGCCGCCCGCAAAGGATGTTCTTCCATTTTTTTTACTGTTCAAGATAAATACCTCCTAACTTAAGATACATAAGATTCTATGATGGAAAAGGGATCGCGCCCTTCCAGCAATCCTTGTAAAAACGAAGGGATGAAACATTCACTGACGACCTGGACGTCATAGGTCCGTTCTTCGCCCTGGCTGGCAATGGTGATGCCCCTGCCCAGGGCCAAGCGCACGGCACAGGCCGGACCTCCCGATGGCAGGATATCGCCGCGGGACCAGAGGACCGTCGCCTTATCGCGCCATGGATACGGGTCTTCATCGTCGCCGTCGACGACTTCCGCTGCCACGACGAGGCCGCTCTCTTTGGCGAACTCTGCCGTATGACAGACGAACTGCGTGTATTCGTCTTCCGACGTAGCCGCAGCTGCCGAAATATAGAGCAGGCGGAAGTCGTCCCACAAGACATGCTCTGAAATGAATTCTTCCGACGGCGTAATGTCTTCGTCTTCATCGACAAAGGATGTATGCCAATTATAAGCCGAACAGATTTCTTCCGCGTCGTCGCCGGCATTGAGGGGGTACACGTGGGAACCCAGCTTCTGGAAGCCTTCCGTCACGTGGACATCGAGGCCGTGCTCCGACTCATCTTCCTGCCAAAAGAAGAAAGGCAGGCCAATATATATCACATCCAATATGATCACCTCTTCTATCTTATATTATTTATTATTCGACCCGAAAGGGCAAAAGTCCTACTTGAAAAATATACGTTCTTGTAATGTTTCATGATTCCGATATAATATATGTATAAACTGCCTCGATTGGAAGAGACAGGGAAAGGAAGTATGTCTTATGTTCAAAAAAATTGCCGCTCTGGCAGTCACATTTGCCTGCGTCTTCAGTTTCATGGCATCCGCCACATTTCTCGATGACAACCCCCGCTTCGTCCAGGTCGGCCACGATGACACGACCGAATCGTATATCGACATGAACACCATCCAGTCCGTCCGCTACGATCCGCCGTACTACATCATCCGGGCTACGGTCGTGACCTATGACTATGCCAACAACACGGTCCAAGGTTATGATAACAATTTCTTCTACAATTTTAAAGCCCAGACCGTAAAAACACAGACTCTCGGCGATGTCGGCTACGATTTGCAGGGCAACGTCGTGTCCACCTTGTCCCTGCCCAATCCGGAAGTCAAGACGACAGACCGCCTGTCTGCCAACGGCAATGCGGCCAACCGCGCTTTCCGGGCCTGTTACGACATGAATTTCTTCCAAGAATAAGGCTCAAAAATTATTGAAAAGGATTTGATATTCCATGGATTCCCTGATCCACATCATTACGACGATCGTCACTATCGTCTTCATCGCTGCCGTCCTCTATTCCCTCACGTCGGCCCTGCGCAAGCGCCATCGCAAGGCGAAGGTCCAGCAGGAACTGGCCAAGAAGGAACACGTCAAAGTCGCCAACCTGCACCAGTACGACATCAAGCCCAATGACGGCTATTACAAATATCCCATCGAAGAAAAAGGGAAACTGCGCCGCTTCCCGCAGCACTTCACGGCCGTCGCCCTGGAACTGGCCAACGAACAGCCCTATTCCGTCTGTCTCCTGGCCCTGGCTGAATTCGACCACGGCGAACTGAAGGATACGCGTTACTTCTACATCCGTCCGCCAGAAAACAACTTGTCTGCCGTCAAAGGCCGCTATCAGTGGGACGAACTCTCCAAGGCCGATGAATTCGGCGAATACTGGCAGGCCGGCCTGAAAAACCTCATCGAAAGTCAGACCCTGGTCGCCCACAACGCGCCCTTCGTCATGGGCTGCCTGACCCACGCCCTGCACATCTACGGCATCGACGCACCGGCCTTCTGCTATGCCGATACACTGGAAGTCGCCAAGAAACTCTATCACTTCCCGTCGAACCAGCTCGACGTCATCTGCGATGAAATGGATATCCAGACCGAAGAAGGCAACCTGTTGAGCCAGGCCATCGCCATAGGCCGCTTCTTTCTCCTGGCCCACAAGGAATACCCCATGTTCCTGCCCGACCTGACGTACGTCCAAAAAGCACCGACGACAGACGACAAAGAAGCCGCCCTCATCGCCGCCGTCGAACGCGAAGAAGGAACGCCGAAAGAAATGTTCGCTCCCGGAACACCGGACCCGGCCCTCATCGACGACCTGGTACAAAAAGGCTACGTAGAAGCCGGCGAAAAACCAGGCACATACTACGCCACCGACAAAGGCCTGGACTTCTCTGAAGGACGGTAAGTTAGTGGCTAGTGGTTCGTGGCTCGTGGCTCGTGGCTCGTGGCTCGTGACATGAATGTTTGACGAAAGGCTCCCATTATAGGGGAGCTGGCCGCCGAAGGCGGTCTGAGAGGTTGCCTTTAACATCAAACAAAAAAAGGGGACTATCGCATGCAGTCTCATATCACCATGCGTAGTCCCTTGTTTTATAAAATCATCAGCTAGCCACTAACTGCTAACCCCCAAAAAAAGGCGCTGTCTTCATGCGACAGCGCCTTTTTGTTACCATCAAACAGCTCTTATTTGGAGTACAATTCGACGATAAGTGTTTCGTTGATTTCTACCGGAATTTCGTCGCGTTCGGGCATACGGGTAAGTGTGCCTTCGAAGCCGTCGAAGTTCTTTTCGATGTACGGTACATCGAAAGTCTTCAATTCCTGGAAAGATTTTTTGTACATTTCGTTGGAACGGGAAGCTTCTTTCAAAGCGATAACGGAACCAACTTTAACGTGTGCCGACGGGATGTCGCAGCGTTTGCCATTGACCAGGATGTGGCCGTGGTTGACCATCTGACGTGCCTGGCGGATGGAGTTTGCAAAACCGATACGGTATACCAGGTTATCCAAACGGCATTCCAGCAATTTCAGCATGTTCTGGCCAGTAACGCCTTCCATCTTCTTGGCTTTATCATAATAACGGACAAACTGACGTTCGAGCAAATTGTAGTATGCGCGAAGTTTCTGTTTTTCCAATAACTGTGTGCCATATTCAGACATTTTTTTCTGACGCTGATCTTTACGTACGCGTTTTAATGCCTTAGGGTGTCCGTACACATTAACTCCGAACCGGCGACATTCCTTAAAACGCGGGTCTCTCCTCGTTGCCATTTTCTACATCACCTCATATTAGTAATTCAAGAAATTAAATTTTGCTTACGCAATGTATAAATAATATCATGAAAAAAGCCTTGCTGTCAAGGGGTCATGATTCTTGACTTCTTTTCTTCACTATGGTATACTTTAGTCAATAAACAACTAATAATTACTATCAATTAGGAAATGATTTGTAAATTCAGGAGGTGCTCTTATGACCAACTTCATCACAGCCGTCAGCAACCGGCGCACGAACTACACCCTCAGCAAAGACGTCACGATTCCCCAGGAAACCATTACCAAGACTATCGAAGACGTCATCCGCGAAGTACCGTCGGCCTTCAACATGCAGTCCGGCAAAGCGTCATCGCCTTTGGCGAAACGCACGACGCCATCTGGAAAATCACCATGGATACGCTCCGCAAAATCGTCCCGCCAGCCAACTTCGCCACGACGGAAGCCAAGATCAACTCCTTCGCCGCAGCCTATGGCACGATCCTCTACTTCGACGACACGACCATCGTCGACAACATGGCCTCCCAGTTCCCGCTCTACGCCAAGAACTTCCCCATCTGGGCCCAGCAGGCCAACGGCATGATGCAGTTCGCCGTCTGGACCGCCCTGACCGACCTGGGACTCGGCGTCAACCTCCAGCACTACAACCCCCTCATCGACGACGAAGTCAAAAAACTCACAGGCGTTCCCAAAGAATGGCAGCTCATCGCCCAGATGCCCTTCGGCCATCCCACAGAACCGCCAAAACCCATCGTAAAAGTCCCCATCGAAGAACGGGTGAAAGTCCTTCAGTAAGAAAAAAGCTGCCATACGAAGGCAGCTTTTTTCGAGTGTTAAGCAAGCGATAAACTTGTAATATGAAAAAAAAACGCGTACTTGTGGTACACGGCCTTCTTCAAACACTAAAACTAGAGGAGAGCCGATGTCCCACCACCGAGCTAGCTCTATTCTCATTCTATCATGAATGTAGATAAATCAAGTGGATTCTCGTCCTGATTATCCAAGTAAATCCTGTTCGTCTTTGTGGCGGCGGAACCAGGCGTCGGCGTAGGAGCAACTGGTGGCCGTTTTTTTATGGCGCCGCCGTATTTCGTCAGCTGCGGCTTTGACGAGTTTGCCAGCGGCACCTTGGCCGCGCAGGCTGTCGTCGACAAAGGTGTGGACGATGTCGTAATTGCCGTCTTCCCGTTCGACGAAGTCCACTTCAGCTACGACCGTTCCAGCTTCATTTTCCATCCAGATTTTATTGGGTCCATATTGTAATTCCATGGTAATTTCTCCTTTACATCGTAATTTCAACAATCTGTCCATTATGGACCGGGCGGCTGCGGCGGAAAGCGGCCATGTATTCTTCTACAGGCCTGCCCGGATTTTCATAGACCAAGAGCAGGTTGCGGATAAACTGGGCGTGCGTAAAGACCAGGATGAATTGCTCCGGCCGCCGCTGCAGCAGAGATAAGGTCCGTTCGATTCGCCCGATGAGCTGGCGATAACTTTCGGCCCCTTCGCCGTCGACATAGTCCGGGTCGAGTTTGCGCCAATAATTGATGACCCGCGGCCGCCGCTGCTGCGACGTCGTCCCGACACACGTCGCCGGTGCCAAATAAACAAATTCATGGACACAGTCCCAAATCCCCGTCACCGTATCAGGAAACCGCCCTATTGTACACATGGCCGTCTGCTGCGCCCGAAGATAAGGCGACGTGACAATCAGGTCCGGTTTCTTAGGAATCTGTAAAGCCAAGGCCTGCGCCTGCTTGAGCCCCAATTCCGACAAGGGAATATTGCGATGATCCTGCGTCGCTTCGCCGGCATTGGCAATACTTTCGCCATGACGGATGAGCCATATTCTCTTCACATTATCACCTGCTTTTTTCTTTTATTTTATCACAAAAAAAGGAGAATTTGAAAGACAACTTCTCCGGCCTGGCGACCACCTCCCCTATGAGGGGAGGCTTTCCCAATGGCTCTCCACATAGGAGAGCTGTCAGCGCAGGCTGACTGAGAGGTTGCTTTTTAATCACCAGGAACAGCCTTTATGCTCACTGACGTATTGATGAATAGTTTGGCAAACTCCGCTAAAATTTTTATGGATATCCAAATTGGTAAAACGGATGACCGTCAATCCATAGAATTCCAATACAGCTGTCCGTTCCTGATCTGACTTCATACCGGCTTCATCATAGTGCTGCCCACCGTCTAATTCAATGATGAGCCCTGCTTCTTTGCAATAGAAATCGGCAATATAATTACCAATTCGTCGTTGTTTATAAAATTTCACTGGATACGTCCGTAAAAAATCATACCATAAGTGACGTTCTTCTTTGGTCATATTTTTCCTTAATAAACGGGCAAATGATATATTTTCTTTAGAATAGGGAAGCGTTTTCATAGAACCTCCTTTTAAAATATATTGAACTTCAACCTCTCCGGCCTAGCGGCCACCTCCCCTATGAGGAGAGGCTTTCCCAATGGCTCTCCTCATAGGAGAGCTGTCAGCGCAAGCTGACTGAGAGGTTGCTTTTTGATCATCGATAGACATTGGTGAACTTCAGCCTCTTCGGCCTGACGGCCACCTCCCCTATGAGGGGAGGCTTGGTTTCCGAGGCGATGTCCTTCTTTTGAGTCTGTCGCGGCTCTGCCGCATCTGAGTCCGAGTGTGCGAAAACAGGGCCGCCTTTGGGGGCAGCCCTGTTTTCGGGTGTGTATATGGCATTAGCGTGTTTTACCTATTTATCAGCCAATTCCTTATAAGTTTCGTATTTCTTCTTAGCGAATTCTTCGGCCTTGGCAAAGAGTTCTTCGGCGATATCCGGGAAGGTTCTCGTCAGGGCAGCATATCTCGTTTCACCCATGAGGTATTCGCGGAAGGATTGCTGCGGTTCTTTGGAGTCGAGGATGAAGGGGTTCTTGCCTTCTTCTTTGAGCAGCGGGTTGTAGCGATAGAGGTGCCAGTAACCGCAGTCTACGGCGCGTTTCATTTCGTGCTGGGCGTTGCCCATGCCGCCTTTGATGCCATGGTTGATGCACGGTGCATAGGCGATGATGATGGACGGGCCATTGTAGGCTTCTGCTTCTTTGATGGCTTTGATGAGCTGGTTCGGGTCAGCGCCGAGGGCGACCTGGGCGATATAGATATGGCCATAGGTCATGAGCAGGCGGCCCAAGTCTTTCTTGTTGAACTTGCGGCCCGATGCAGCGAACTGAGCGACAGCACCGATTGGCGTAGCTTTCGACGACTGGCCGCCAGTGTTGGAGTAGACTTCCGTGTCGACGAGCATGATATTGACGTTGGCGTTCATAGCCAGGACGTGGTCCAGACCGCCGTAGCCGATATCATAAGCCCAGCCGTCGCCGCCATACATCCAGATGGTCTTCTTGATGATGTGTTCTTTATGAGCCAGGATTTCTTTCTGCAAGTCTGCAGCCCGGCCGGTGAGATGAGCAGCCATCAATTCTTTGATGTATGTCCGGCTGATGCCTTCTGTGACTTCGCCTTCGTTAGCGACGCCGATGGAATCGATCCAGGCTTTGATGGCGTCGTGGAGGGCACCGTCAGTCAGGCCCAGGAGTTCTTCCGATTTAATGCGGATAGCATCGCGCTGCTGTTCCATGGACAGGGACATGCCGAGGGCGAATTCTGCGTTGTCTTCAAAGACCGAGTTCGACCAGGCCGGCCCGAAGCCTTCACAGTTCGTCGTGTACGGGATGCTGGGCATTGCCGAGCCCCAAGCCTGGGTACAGCCCGTAGCATTGGCGACGATCATGCGCGGCCCGAAGAGCTGGGTCAGGATCTTCATGTAAGCCGTTTCCGTACAGCCTGCACATGCGCCGTTGAATTCGAGGAGCGGCTGATGGAACTGGCTGCCTTTGACGGAGAATTTATCGAGAGTCGTATGTTTTTCAGGGAGTGTCTGGGCATAATCCCAGTCGACGCTTTCATGACGCTGCGTTTCCAGCGGCTTCATGGTCAGGGCCTGAGCCGGGCAGGCATTGACGCAGGCACTGCAGCTGTAGCAGTCGAGCGGCGAAACCTGGATGCGGAATTCATAGTCTTCCAGGCCCTTGCCGATGGCTTTCTTGGTCTTGAAGTCAGCCGGAGCCTTGGCTTTTTCGTCAGCCGTTACCAGATACGGACGGATAGCGGCGTGCGGGCAGACCAGGGAGCAGCGGTTACACTGGACGCATTTTTCCAGGTCCCATTCAGGAACGGTCGATGCGATGCCGCGTTTTTCATATTTCGTCGTGCCCAGGGGGTAGGAACCGTCGGCATAGGGGACGAATTCACTGACCGGGATGGTATCACCGAGCTGCAGGTTAGCCGGTTCGACGACTTTCTTGATGAATTCCGGAATATCGCGGGTATCTTCGACGACGGGGTCAGACGGCAGGTCTTTCCATGCTTCCGGTACAGTGACTTCGACGATATCCGAAATGCCGCGGTCGACGGCAGCCTGGTTCATGGCGATGACTTGTTCGCCTTTGGCCAGATAGGTCTTGGCAATGGCGTCTTTCATGTATTTCACGGCATCGTCGATGGGCAGGATGTTGGCCAGTTTGAAGAAAGCTGCCTGCAGGACCGTATTGGTGCGGTTGCTGCCCAGGCCGATTTCTTCGGCGATCTTGGTGGCATTGATGATATAGAAGCGGACGTGCTTGGAAGCGAGCTGGCGTTTTACTTTATTGCTGAGGTGGTTGGCGACGTCGTCTTTATCCCAGCTGCAGTTGAGCAGGAAGATGCCGCCGTCCTTGATTTCACTGACAATATCGTAAGTCCCCATGTATGCCTGTTTATGGCAGGCCAGGAAGTCCGCCGATTTGATATAGTACGTAGCCCGGATCGGATTCTTGCCAAAGCGCAGGTGCGACTTGGTGACGCCGCCGGATTTCTTGGTATCGTATTCAAAGTAAGCCTGGACATACATATCCGTGTTGTCGCCGATGATCTTGATGGAGTTCTTGTTGGCACCAACCGTGCCGTCCGAGCCAAAGCCCCAAAACTTGCAGCTGATGGTCCCTTCCGTGTCGACTGTGATAGGTACGTCGGCCAGGGAATGATGGGTAACATCGTCGATGATGCCCAGGGTGAAGTGGTTCTTCGGCTGGAGCGAATCCATGTTGGTGAAGACGGCGTTGATCGATGCCGGCGGTACGTCTTTCGACGACAGGCCATAGCGGCAGGCCAGGACGGTGACGTCCTGTTTGACGTGGGACATGGCTGCGCAGACATCTTCGTAGAGCGGTTCGCCCAGGGCGCCCGGTTCTTTCGTGCGGTCCATGACGGTAATCGTGCGGACCGTGTCAGGCATGGCTTTCATAAAGTGTTCCAGCGAGAACGGACGATAGAGGTGGACCTGGATGAAGCCGACTTTCTTGCCTTCTTTGCAGAGCTTGTCGATAGTTTCCTGGATGGCACCGGTGACAGAACCCATGGCGATGACGACGTGTTCTGCGTCAGGAGCGCCGTAGTAATCGAAGAGGTGGTACGGACGGCCCGTCAGTTCGCTGATCTTGTCCATGTAGTCCTGGACAATGTAGGGCAGGCGCTGATACCAGGGGTTATTGGCTTCGCGGGACTGGAAGAACATATCCGGGTTGGTAACGGTACTGCGCATAACCGGATGTTCCGGGTTCAGGCCGGTGTGTTTGAAATGATAGAGAGCATCGCGGTCGATGAGTTTGCCCAGTTCTTCAGCCGGCAGCATCTTGATTTTCTGGATTTCGTGGGATGTGCGGAAGCCGTCAAAGAAGTGCATGAACGGAACGCGGCCTTTGATGGTCGACAGATGGGCAACGGCTGCCAGGTCGGCACATTCCTGGACGCTGGCACTGCAGAGCATAGCCCAGCCCGTGTTGCGACAGCCCATGACGTCGGAATGGTCGCCAAAGATGGACATGGTGTGAGTCCCAACGGTACGGGCGGCAATGTGCAGGACGACCGGTTTCAATTCGCCCGACAGGCGGTGCATGACCGGAATCATCAGCATCAGGCCCTGCGACGCCGTAAAGGACGAACAGAGGCTGCCCGTTTCCGAAGCGCCGTGGACGGCACCGATAGCGCCGGCTTCGGACTGCATTTCAACTAATTTGACGGGCTGGCCAAAGAGATTCTTACGGCCATTGGCCGACCAGACGTCGACGTGTTCTGCCATCGGCGACGACGGAGTAATCGGGTAAATCGTAGCGACTTCAGTAAAATTATACGCAACGTCAGCAGCTGCTTCGTTGCCGTCTAAGGCTTTCACGATCTGTTTAATCATAAGAGACACTCCCCTTTTCTACTATTCAAAGATAATTCATCCGGATTCGTATAACGTTTAACTCTTTCTGTACTTTTAGTATAGCCGTTGTAGATATAAAAGTCAAGCATACTATTTATGCTATTTTATCATCAAAGCAGCTGTGGTTATACGTTTTACGCGTATATAGGAGAGTGAAAGTGGTTCGTGGCTCGTGGTTCGTAAAAAAAGAGACTGCCGCATGTGCGACAGTCTCTTTGGGAGTATTAAATTTTCAGTTTGTAGTGAATAGAAAATCAACCTCTCAGACCGCCTTCGGCGGCCAGCTCCCCTATCAGGGGAGCCGCGGGGACGTCCCTGCGACCGGCGACCTGCGGCCTGCGAACTGCGAACTGCGGCCTGCGACCTGCGGGACGCCCTTTGGGCGTCCCCTACTACATTAGTACCAACGGGTCATGGGCAGGTCGTTCTTGGTGCCTTTGGTCATGAGGATCTGGTGGATGTCGATGTTGCCGATGTAGAAGGATACGGCGCAGCCGCAGAGGTAGAGGTCCCACATGCGGGCGAATTCTTCGCCGCGGGCAGCGATGACTTCATCGCGGACGTTCTGGAAGTTATTGAACCAGCACATGAGGGTCTTATAGTAATGGCGGCGCAGGCTTTCGACGTCGATGACCTGGAAGTCATCGTCGTAAGCGAGGCTGACGATTTCGCGGAGCGACGGCAAGGTTCCGCCCGGGAAGATGTATTTGCGCATCCACGGGTTGCCGATGCTTTCGTCGTGGCCGCTGATGTAATGGAGGAGGAACATGCCGCCGTCCTTCAAGAGGTGGCTGGCTGTTTCCATGTACAGCGGATAATTGGAGCGGCCGACGTGTTCCAGCATGCCGACGCTGACGATGCGGTCGTACTGACGGCCTTCGGCGACAAGGTCACGGTAGTCGATGAGGTCGATCTGTACCAGGTCCTGGAGGCCCAGTTTTTCAATGCGTTCCTGGCCTTTTTTCCACTGTTCTTTACTGAGTGTGCAGCCATAGCCTTTGACGCCATATTTCTTGGCAGCTTCGATAAGCAGATAGCCCCAGCCGCAGCCGATATCGAGGAGGGTCATGCCTTCTTTGAGGTAGAGTTTTTCCAGGATGTAATGGACTTTATTATGCTGTGCCTGTTCGAGGCTGTCGTCTTCATTCTTGAAGTATGCGCAGGAATAGCTCATGGACGGATCGAGCCATTTGGCATAGAAGTCATTCCCCAGATCGTAGTGGGACGAAACCTGTTTCTTCTGAGCCGATTTCGATTCCGACGGATAGAGGATGCGTTTGAACAAGGATTTATCCAGCGAGAACTGGCTCGTCTGGGATAAGAAGCAGCGAAGAGCCGTGAACAAATCGCCTTGGATTT
Source organism: Megasphaera sp. NM10 (assembly GCF_000417505.1). Taxonomy (GTDB): domain Bacteria; phylum Bacillota; class Negativicutes; order Veillonellales; family Megasphaeraceae; genus Megasphaera; species Megasphaera intestinihominis. The sequence continues at coordinate 7,360 of NZ_APHY01000020.1, read as the reverse complement.
CGACGTCTTTGCGCATGTACGCTTCGCCCAGTGCCAGCGACGTCGACGCCAGCAATTCTTTTTTCGGAATGTCTTTGTGAATAATAACGTTGAACAACGGCTGGCCTTCGCCAATGATGTAGGTCTTGTCGTGAAGTTGTACCGTAAAGCAGTGTTTATCGAAGCGACGTAAATAATGAATCATGAAATTATCTAAGATATGCATAGATTACTCCCTCACTTTTATAAAATAGTTTCTGTCCGGGCGATGCCGCAGACGACGTTTTCCAGTACCATCATCGTCGTCACGGCGCCAACACCGCCCGGCACGGGTGTCACGGCCCCGGCCACGGCGGCCGCTTCATCAAAAGCGACGTCGCCGACAGTCTTGCCATCGACGCGGTTGATGCCGACGTCGATGACTACAGCACCGGGTTTTATCATATCGCCTGTCACTAAGCCGGCTCTCCCGGCAGCGGCGATGACCAGGTCTGCCCGGCGGCAGACGGCTTTCAGGTCTTTCGTGCGCGTATGACAGTGCGTGACCGTGGCGTTGCGGTTCAGGCAGAGCTGAGCCAGCGGTTTCCCGACGACGTTGCTGCGGCCGATGATGGCTACATCCTTGCCACTCAGAGAAATATGGTAATAATCGAGGATGGCAATGACTGCCCGCGGTGTACAGGGCACGAACCCCGGTCGTCCCGTATATAAATGGGCGATGTTGACATCGGTCAGGCCATCGACGTCTTTCTTCGGGTCGATGCAGTCGATGATGCGCTGGCTGTTCAAGTGGCGCGGCAAGGGCATCATGGGCAGGATGCCGAAGACAGAAGCCTGTTCGTTGAGCTTATCGATGAGCGATAAAAGCTCTACTTCACTGATGGAATCCGGTTTCTGATAGATTTCTGCCTTCAAGCCGACGGCCCGGGCCGTCTTCTGCATGGATCTGGCATACATGGCCGACGGCGCATCATCCCCGACGAGGATGATGGCCAGTTCCGGCTGGATATGGAGTTCTTCCTGGATATCGGCCAGGCGGCGTTCCACCCGTTCGCGATGAAATGCGGCCACTTCCCGGCCGTTGAGTAATTGCATAACTAGTTCCCCCTGTTATTCTATGGATTCCGTTTGAAAATAACGGTGACATTACTGCCCTGCGGTGCATAACTGCCCGCCTGCGGCGATTGCTGGATGGCCTTCCCCATCCCCTTGGGGATAAAGCCTAAGCCCGCTTCATTGAGCCAGTCGTTGACTTCCCTCGTACTCCAGCCGATGAAAGACGGCATGAGGACGCCATCACTGGAAATATGGACGGGCGGAATGGCATGAGCCGGCGTCATGACGACGGAACCCAGCGGTTTCTGGTCCATCGCTTCCGTCGGACGGATGCCTTTCATGCGGACGATTTCGGTCATCATTTCCTTGAAGACCGGCGCAGCGACCTGGGCGCCGTAATAGACGCCCTGCGGGTCATCGACGACGATGAGGACCAGGAACTGCGGGTCTTCCAAGGGACCAAAGCCGATGAAGGAGCCGACATACTGGCCTTCGGCGTAGCCCGTGCTGTCTTCGGTCTTCTTCTGGGCCGTGCCGGTCTTGCCGCCAAAGCGATAGCCTTCGATTTTGGCGCTCTGGCCGCCGCCGATAGCGACTTCTTCGCCCATGAACTTGCTAATCGTTTCAGCCGTACCGGCATTGATGGGCTGCCTTACTTCTGTCGGTTCTGTCTTTTTATAAATGGAACCGTCAGGATTATCGATTTCCTTGACCAGGAAAGGTTTCATCATGTGGCCTTCATTGGCGATGGCACTGAAGGCCTGTACCATCTGAAGGGGCGTGACGGCGACGCTCTGACCAATGCCCATCGTGGCTGTATCGACGATGGACATCTTATCGGGATCGAACAGGATGCCCTCTTGTTCACCGGACAATTCGATGCCCGTAATCGTCCCAAAGCCAAAGCGGCGGGCGTAATCGGTCAGCGTCTTGCCGCCTGTCGTCACGGCAACATGGGCCATGCCGGTATTGATGGAATACATGATGATTTCCCGCAAGGTCACGTCGCCCATGCCCTTGTGGTCCCAGTTGTAAATCGTCCGGTCGGCGACGTGGACAGAACCCGTGTCGTGATAGACATCGCCGATGTGCCATTTCCCCGAATCCAGGGCGGCAGCGGCCATGAGGGGCTTGAAGGTCGACCCCGGTTCGTAGACGTTGACGACAGCCCGGTTCTTGTAAGCTTCTTTATTTCCCTTACTGTAATCATTGGGATCATACGTAGGCCGGCTGGCCATAGCCAATATCTCACCGGTCTTGGGATTCATGACGATAATGGATGCACCTTGAGGATGACTGCGGGCCATGATGCCGTCCAGGCCCTTTTCGGCGACGTACTGGATGGTACTGTCCAAAGTCAGGCAGACGGACCGTTCCTTGTTGGGCAGGATCCGTTCCAGGGCTGACGAAAAGACAGGGATGTTATGGTTATCGGTCTGCAGGCGGAAAGTCTGTTTGCTGCCGCGGATTTCATCGTCCAGCATCATTTCCAGGCCTTCCAGGCCGTGGTCATTTTCACCGACAAAACCGATGACCTGGGCAGCCATCGAACCGTTCGGATAGAAACGGCGGTTTTCATCGCGGAAAGCCAGGCCGTGCAGCTTGTCTTCCTTGATGAGCGATTCGACGGCTTCATATTTTTCGTGGTCCATCTGGCGGTCGAGCCAGACGAAGGCCGTATCTTCTTTCAGGCGCCGTTCAATTTCATCCTTCGAGATGCGGAGATAAGGCGCCAGTAAATCGGCTACCATGGCCGGGTCTTCATTGAGCATGGTCGGGTCGGCATAGAGTGACTTGGACATCTCGCTGATGGCCAGGACCTTGCCATTGCGGTCGAGTATCATGCCCCGCGGCGATTGCAGGTTCCGTTCAATCTGACTCTGTTCCTGGGCAGAGGCCACGTTTTTGTCATGATGGATGACTTGCTCTATAAACAAGCGGGTAACGGTGCCAAAGCCGATAGCCGCCAAAATAGCCATGCAAATGACCATGCGGCTGCAAATGCGATGGGTCAGGTTCTTTTCATTTTTATTCATGATGCCCTTCCCCTTCATGGCGCTTCATCCAGCGCCGGGCTGCATCGGCCAGTACATCAGCCTCATTTTCCAGGTCCTGGTTCTGGACCCGCTTCAAGAGGATCCGCAGGCAGTCGCCTGTACGGCGGCCGCACGCATCGGGAATCCGTCGGTCGTAGTGCAGGTCCTTGGTACTGACTGGCATGGCCTCAGCCAGCATGGCCATATAGGCCCCGAAGGATTCCGTCCCTTCTGTGCTGGCGTCGGCATGGCCGCAGCCTAAAATATCGCCGCAGGCCACAGCCGTAGCCTGGCCGACGGCTTCGACTAGTTCTTCTGTCCGATGGAAAGGGCCATCGAGGGCTTCATGGCGAAGCCATTTCTCGACGTCGCCTTCGGCCGTATTGGCAAAGAAATGGAATTTCATATGCGTCTTGACCAGCCAGGCCACGCGCTGGGCAAAGGCCGGTTTCTTGTGCCAGCGCAGCAGGATGGCTTCGGCCAGTTCTGCGCCCTTGGCATCGTGGCCGTAATCGGTATAGCGGCCCTTATGGACGCCGCGGATACCGGGTAGGCCTTTGGCGACATCGTGAAACAACGCCGCATATCGGATGGTCAGATCCGGCGGCGTGTTGGCGACGGTCGCCAGGGTGTGTACCCAGGCATCGAAGAGATGGAACGGTTTCGACTGCGGCGTGTCGGGCAGATGACTCAATTCCGGCAGGATGGGGACAGCTTCATAACAGCCGTTCACCTTCTGGCGGCACGAGCAGGCGCCGAGGCCGGTGCGGACGAGGATGTCCAGTCCCCGGTACGCCGCCGGCGTGACCATGAGGCGGTCCATTTCGTTGACGACTCGTTCCAGGGATAGGCCGGGGACGCGGCCAAAGGCCTGGGGCATGGCTTTGACGAGATCTTTCGAGGCCATGAAATCGAGCTGTCCCGCAAAGCGGCAGGCCCGAAACAGACGCAGGGCATCTTCCTGGAAGCGGCGGACCGGATTGCCGACGGTGACCAGCCGTTTCCTGCGCAAATCCTTCTGACCGCCGACGTAGTCGTAAATATCGCCGCGGCAATCCATGGCCATGGCGTTGACGGTGAAATCACGGCGCAGGACATCTTCGCGCAATGTATCAGCATACCAGACCGTATCCGGCCGGTGGCTGTCCTCGCCATAGGCTTCGCCGCGGAAAGTCGCGACTTCAAAGGTCTGGCCGGCAATGACGACGACGACGATGCCAAAGGCTTCGCCGTGGATCTCGACGGTGTGCCAGTCCTCTTTGGCGGCGACGGCCCGGATATCATCAGGCCGGGCAGAGGTGGCGATATCATAGTCGTGCGGTTCTTTTCCCATAAGCAGGTCGCGCACGGCACCGCCGACGACATAGGCTTCAAAGCCTGCATCCTCTAAAGCTGTCAATAGCTGTCGGGCTCGTTCTTCCATCTTCCCGGCCTTCCTTTCTAAAAAAAATTAACTGATGTTATATTATATCACGAATGGATGGGCCTGACCACTACCTGCCATTTTTTGATTATGGTATAATAACCCCCGTAGGGGCGCCCACGTGGGGCGCCCGCCACAGTATAGTGAATGACTAACAGTTAATGAGAGGTGATATGATGGATACAGGCTTAATACATATATATTGCGGCGACGGCAAGGGCAAGACGACGGCCTCGCTGGGCCTGGTCCTGCGCTGTGCCGGCCGGGGCGGCAAGATTCTTTTCGCCCAGTTCCTCAAGGGCCGGCCGACAGGCGAGCTGGAGTCTCTCAAGGCCCTGCCGCAGGTCACGGTCCTGCGGGGCAAAGCCATCCTGAAATTCACCTTTCAGATGACTGACGCCGAAAAACAGGCCACCTGTGAGGCCCAGACGGCATTGTTGCAAAAAGTCCGGGACTTCTGCGAAATGCACCATCCCGACCTGGCCGTCTGCGACGAACTCGTCGGCGCCTGCGCCCTGGGCCTCGTCCCGGAAGAGCAGGTCCTCGATTTCTTAAAGGACAAACCGGCCCATACGGAAGTCGTCCTGACTGGCCGCGACCCCAGTCCGGCCCTCCTGGACTTGGCCGATTACGTCTCAGAAATCAAGAAAATCAAGCATCCCTTTGACCGGGGCCTTGCCGCCCGCATAGGGATTGAAGAATAACACAGAGGGGGAAGCAAAGATGATCGATATTCTCGAAGAAGTACGCAAAGAACAAGGTGAACTCGTCGCCTTGCGCCGCCATTTCCACGAACATCCGGAACTGTCCAAAAAGGAAGACCAGACCCTGGCCTATATTGCCAAAAAGCTGGAGGAATATGGCATTTCTTACCGCCTGGTCGACAAGGGCGGCCTCATCGCCTGGATTGACGGCAAAGGCCCTGGCAAGACGCTGCTCTTACGGGCTGACGTCGATGCCCTGCCCATTGAAGAAGGCGAACGGAATTTATCGTGCCCGCGCGTCTGCCGCTCTCAGAATCACGGCGTCATGCACGCCTGCGGTCACGACGGCCATATGGCCATGCAGCTCATGGCTGCAAAATGCCTCCAGCGCTGGAAAGACCAGTGGGACGGAACCGTCGTCTTGATGTTTGAACGGGGCGAAGAAGAATCGGGCCCTCTGGAATATCTCCTGCGCTATTTGGAAACAGAAAGCCCCTGGCATATCGACGCCTGCTATGCGACCCACGTCCGCTGGGACATCCCGGCAGGCAAAGTCTCTGTCTGCCACGACGCGCCCATGGCCGGCGGCTTCGGCTTTGAAATCCGCATCGACGGCCACGGCGGCCACGGCTCCCGGCCGGACCTGGCTGAAAGCCCTATCGACTGTTTCCACGACTTCTACGGCAACATGCAGGCCCTGCGGATGCGGGCCGTCCCGCCGAAAGAATGTCTGACCTTCTCCATCGGCAGCCTGCACAGTGGCGACGTCCTCAACGTCATCCCCAACAGCCTGACCTTTGCCGGTACGTGCCGCTTCTTCAGCTACGACCATGCAGGCAGGCGCTTCTACGAAGAATTCAAGCGCATCCTGGCCAATGCCTGCCAGACCTATGACTGCCGTTACGACATCCTGCACATGCCGGAGCCGCTCTTTGAAGTCCAGAACAACCCGGTCTGCGTGGCCATCGCCGAAAAAGCCGTCGAAAAGTACATAGGCGCCGACGCCCTGACGGACTGCACACCCTGGATGGCTTCGGAAACTTTTGCCATCACGTCCCGCCTCTATCCCGGCGTCCTGACCTTTACGGGCATCGAAAACAAAGAAAAAGGATGCGGTGCCAATCACCACACGCCGGAATTCGACCTCGACGAAGACGGCCTGACCTACGGCGCTGCCACCTGCCTGGGCTTTGCCCTGGATTACCTGGCAGAAAAACCGGATATCCCCTTCCAGCGGCCAGACGAACCACTCGAAAAACTCGTCGCACGGAATATATGAAAAAAAAGGGCCTGTCGCACGTAATCGTGCACAGGCTCTTTTTATGTATGCAAAAACATCATAGCTTTATGGTCGTTCTTCGTGGACGGTTTGCTCGGACTCAGAAGCGGCTTTGCCGCAATAGACTCTGGAAATCAGGCGCAGGAGCGACCAAAAGGCTCCCCTGTGAAGGGGAGCTGGCCGCCAACGGCGGTCTGAGGGATTCTTCTGAAGAGGTTGGCATCGGCCACCTGGCCCCTAGCTGGTTCGCGTGCTCCACTCCTCTTGCCGAGAGTGCCATTTGCTGGCGTGCTGAAACTCGCTGCGCTCAAACAAAGCAGCACGCCGGACGCAAATAGCACGCACGGCATCCGGCACGGCCTACCCGGACCGCGCCGGACCGAGGTCGTTCCCGCAATGTCACCCGCCAGGGGCCAGGCAGCCGTATCCATTAGGGCTGAACAAAAAAATCTGAAAAAAACAAATCCCGGACTGTAAAAAGCCCGGGATTGCGCGTAAAATAGAGTTATGACGACACTAAATACGCATGTCAATTATACAATATGGGAAGCGCCTTATCAACTATCACTTCCCTTGAATATTTCATTTCAGATTCCGGATGACGATCCCGTGCGGTTAGTGAAGCTGCTCATAGAAAGGATGGATTTATCACCGCTGTACCAGACGTATTCTCGTATCGAGAAAAATCAGGCTTCACCACGCCAGTTACTGGCCATCGTTATTTATGCCAGCATGAACCAGATTTTCAGTTCCCGTCGTATTGAATCGGCTTGCCGGAGAGATTTGAATTTCCAATATCTGCTGGAAGGGAAACCGTTCCCGATCATGCGACTATCGCCCGTTTCCGTTCTCATCATATGGCGGCATGCCCGGACCTTGTTGC
>NZ_APHY01000019.1 GCF_000417505.1 Megasphaera sp. NM10 | reverse complement strand
TCTTCTTTCGATTCGGCGATGCAGACTTTGCCGATAGCCGAGTTACGGCCGATACCGGTACCGCGGAGGAGGACGTCACCGACAACCTGGACGCGGATCATATTGGTCGAACCGGCTTTGGCAACGGGGACACCTGCCGTGAGGACGACGAGGTCGCCGGCTTTGATGAGGTCGTTGTCGAGGGCTGCAAAGATGGCATTGTCGACGACGGCATCGGTGTCGCTGGCTTCTTTGCCGGTGACGGCCTGGACGCCCCAGTTGAGCTGCAAGCGGCGGACGATGGCTTCGTGCGGCGATACGGCCACAATCGGGCAGGCCGGGCGGAATTTAGAAATCATCTGGGCTGTGCCGCCGCGTTCAGTCGAAGCGATGATGGCTGCAGCGTGGAGGTCTTGGGCAATCTTGACGACGGCTTTGCCGATGGATTCTGTCGTCGTGGCCGATTCAGCGTCGACGTCTTCATAGGACTTCGGCGTGAAGTTGCTTTCCGTAAAGGTTGCGACGCGGGCCATGGTTTCTACCGCTTCTACCGGATAGAGGCCGCCAGCCGTTTCGCCGCTGAGCATGATGGCATCGGTACCGTCGAGGATGGCATTGGCGACGTCGCTCGTTTCGGCACGGGTCGGACGCGGGTTGTTGCACATAGATTCCAGCATCTGCGTAGCCGTAATGACCGGTTTGCCTGCGGCCTGGCATTTATGGATGAGGACTTTCTGGAGCATCGGCACTTCTTCTGCCGGGACTTCGACGCCGAGGTCACCGCGGGCGACCATGATGCCGTCGCTCATCTTGATGATGTCGTCGATATTGTTGACCGCAGCCTGACATTCGATTTTGGAGATGATCTTCATATGGCTGTCGTGTTTTTCCAAAATCTTGCGGATCGTCAGGACGTCTTTGCCGCGCTGGATGAAGGAAGCGGCGATCCAGTCCATGTTCATGCGGCAGCCGAATTCGATATCGTCGGCGTCTGTATCGGAAACAGCCGGCAGGTTGATGGCAATGCCCGGTACGGCAACGCGTTTGCGGTCGCTCATCTTGCCGCTGTTGAGGATTTTCGTATGGATGTCTTGGCCTTCGACGCTGACAACTTCCAAGTTGACCAGGCCGTCCGACAAGAGGATGTGGTCGCCGGCTTTGACGTCCTGCGGTAATTCTTTATAGTTCATGGAGGCAATAGTTTCATCGCCTTCTACGTCACGGGCCGTCAAGGTGAAATCTTTGCCGGCTTCCATCATGATCGAACCATTCTTAAATTTGCCCAAACGGATTTCCGGGCCTTTCGTGTCGAGGAGCAGTGCAACAGGGATACCCAGTTTCTGAGAGGCAGCGCGGACCATGTCGATGCGCTGTTTATGTTCTTCATGAGAACCATGGGAGAAATTAAAGCGGGCAACGTTCATGCCGGCTTTAATCATCTTTTCGATAATTTCCGGGGTATTGGAACTGGGGCCTAAAGTGCAGACGATCTTTGTTTTTTTCAGCATATCTATTCTCCTTGCTTCTATTTAATGTAATCGGATGATTCTCGTTCAGCTGACGGCGCGGATGAGGTTGAAGACCTGCTGGGCCGTATTAGTCATATTGCGCAGGGCCGTTTCTTTATTCATGGCTTCTTCCAGCGGCATGGCCTTATCGACGATAGAAAAGAAAGCATCAATGCCCTGCCGGTTGCATTCAGCAGCGTCGGCGGTCGTGCAGCCTGCCAGGGCGATGACTTTGGCACCGTATTGTTTAGCCAGTTTCGCTACACCAATCGGTGCCTTGCCCATAGCCGTCTGGGCGTCGAGGCGGCCTTCGCCGGTAATGACGTAATCGGCATCCTTGACGGCATCGGCCAATCGGATGGAATCGAGGACAATCTGGATACCTGAACGCAGGCGGCCGTTCAGATAAGCCAGGAAGGCGAATCCCATACCGCCGGCTGCACCGGCACCGGCTGTCTGGCTATAGTCATGACCGGTATAAGTCTGGGTGACGGTGGCAAAAGACCGGCTGGCATCGTCCAGGACTTTGACATCCTGCGGCGATGCACCTTTCTGGGGCCCGAAGATATAGGCGGCGCCCCAATTTCCGTACAACGGATTGGTCACATCACAGGCGACATCGAAGGTACAGTCTTTCAGAGCCGGCAGACCTGGGAATCATCGACAGAAACAATGTGCCCCACTTCCTGTCCGCCTAAACCGACAGGCTGGCTCTGGGCATCTCGGAAAATATAACCCAGAGCCTGGAGCATACCGACGCCGCAGTCACTGGTCGAGCTGCCGCCCAGGCCGATGATGAAATGGCGGATACCCGCTTCTATAGCCTGCGCCATGACCTGACCGACGCCATATGTCGTCGTGTGCAGGGGATTACGCTGTTCTTCCGGCACCAATCCCAGCCCGGCTGCACCAGCCATTTCAATGACAGCCGTTTCCATCCCCGGCAGATAGCCGTAAGGACAGGAAACAGCTTCACCTAAAGGCCCCTGGACGCCGACATAGCGGAGCTGGCCGTTCAATCCGTCGACGAGGGCTTCGACGGTTCCTTCGCCACCATCGGCCAAGGGTTTGACGATGGCCTGGACAGGATGGCCGCCATAGGCTTTACGGACGCCGGCCTCAATGGCCCGGCCGGCTTCGACGGAAGTCAGGCTATTTTTCAAGGAATCAATGGCTACAACGACTTTCATGATGATCTCTCCTCTATCTGCAAATTCGTAAGACTGTGTTTCTCTATGCCTATAGTGTAGCAAAAGAGGTCATCCCTTTCCATGTTATGAGACACAATATATTGTCATTATTTTTATTTTCTAAACCAAGGAAGAGTGGCAATGTAAAGGGGCACGGCATCACAGAATACCCGTGGGTCGAGGCCGGTCTTCCCAGCAATCCGCTTCAGCCGGTATTGCATGGTATTCTTGTGGATGCAGAGAATCCGTGCCGTCTCCTGGATGGACAAATCCTGCTGATAATAGGCCTGGAGTAAATGGATATCGCTGTCCGTCAAAAGGTGACAAATATCCTGACAGTAGCGGCGACGCACGGCACCATCCAGACTTTGCAGCAAAAAGGCCAATTTCATATCATCGGCGTGGACGCAAAAGACCTGCCGGTCCCCGGCTGCCTGCAAAGCCATTTTGGCAAAACGGTACGATTCGTAGATACGGTGGAAAGCTTCTTCCATCCCGATACCGGCCAGGATTTCCGGATAGAACCATTCTTTCCACTGAGGCAGTTTTCTGTCCCATTCTGCATAGCCCCTGCTGGGAACGAGGACAACGAAAGTATTCGGATAAACATAAGTATATAAGGAAACCCCCAACTTCTGACAGAAGCCGGCCATTTTCTGGCGAAACGCTCCAGCCTGCCGGAAACCATCATGCCAACGGAAGACGACGGCCGTATAGCAGCTTCCCGCCAATTCAGGCTGATCTTCAGCCAGCTGCTGCACCGTATCTTCATCGCGATAAATCAAGGCCATGACCTGGCGGCTGCGATGCGCTTCTTCGCTGAAGGCCTCCTGACTCAGGCGTTATTCCTTGAGGAAGACTTCACAAATTTTCGTCAGCAAGAAACCGTACTGACCGACGACAGCCGGATTCCCGGTAATCCCGATGACGCCCAGGACCTGATGATCCATGATGATAGGATAATTGACCCCTCGGCTGACGCCGTCCTCAAGCCGGTCTTCCTGAACAGTCTGGACCTGCCCGGTCCGGGCCGCAACGTGACCGGCTTTATGGTACGTTCCGATACGTCCGCTATCCGTACTAGCCATGATACGCCCATGACGGTCGATGAAGTTGATATTCCAGCCGACAACAGCCCTGGCCGAATCGACGATTTGCTGGGCCAGTTCATCCGTAATGCGTACTTTCACCTGAATACCTCCCTTTCCTCCTGAAAAAATCTCACGACAAAACCACGTCCAAAGCCATCATCAGGGTAAATCCCAAGGCAAAAGACAGGACGCCGATGTCAGAGTGTTCGCCGGCCGACATTTCCGGGATGAGTTCTTCGACGACGACATAGCACATGGCACCGGCAGCCAGGCTGAGGAGATAGGGCAGGACCGGTACGATGAAGGCCGTCATGGCAATGGTCAGGGCCGCACCGATGGGTTCGACGATGCCCGACAGGACGCCGCCGAGAAAGGCTTTGTGCTTTCCGACGCCGGCTGCCTTGAGGGGCATGGAGATGATGGCCCCTTCGGGCAGATTCTGCAAGGCGATGCCCAGAGACAAGGCCAGGGCCCCGGCGGCGCTGATGCCCGTCTGCCCGGCTAAAAGCCCGGCATAGACGACGCCGACGGCCATGCCTTCGGGGATGTTGTGCAGCGTCACGGCCAGGACGAGCATCGTCGTCCGCTGCAAGTGGCTGTGCGGTCCTTCAGCTTTTTCACTGTACATGTGCAGATGCGGCACCAGCCGGTCCAGGGCCAGGAGCAGGAAGATGCCCAGCCAGAATCCGGCCACAGCCGGCACAAAGGCGAACTTCCCTAACGGCGCCGCTTCTTCCATAGCCGGTATCAAGAGGCTCCAAATAGAGGCAGCAATCATGACGCCCGACGCAAAACCGGTCAGCCCTCGTTGGACCTGACGATCCAATTCCTGTTTCATGGCATAGACGCAGGCCGCTCCCAAAGACGTCCCGGCAAAGGGATAAGGATCCCTATGACAGCATTTTCCATAATAACTTTCCCTCCCTGTATCTCATTTAGCTATATTTGATACTTAATATCGTTATAATTTCATTATACACGAAAAGAGGCCGTCGTACAAAGGCAGCCTCTTTTTTTCTGCAAACTATGAACGCTTATATTACAAACTTTCATCTAACGCACTTTCGCCGCTGATTTTCCCGGGCAGGACCAGGGACAGGACCAGGCAGATCAGGACCGGTACGAGCCAGCCCAGGCCGCTGTCGCCTAAGGGCAGGCCCTGGATGAGGGCAGCCGCCCCGTCGAGATGGAAGAACTGAGCCGCAATGTCGATGGCCGATACCAGGCCGGCAGCGGTGACAGTACAGCGCATGCCCAGTTTCGACAAGCCGACGAATTTATTGATGATAGTCAGCATGACGACGGAAATGGCAATGGGATAGACGAACAACAAGAGGGGCAGCGTGACCTGGATGATCTGGTTCAGGCCGAGATTGGCCAGGACCAGGCTGACCAGGCAGATGAGAGTGACGTATTTCTTATACGACAGGACTGGGAACTCTTCGGCAAAGAAGGTCGAAACGGCGGCGATGAGGCCGACGGTCGTCGTGAAGCAGGTCAGCGTGACCATGACAGCCAAAAAGGCCATGCCGACAGTCCCGAAAATCTGGAATGATGTCTGGGATAACACATAGGCGCCGAGATTGACACTGGCGTCTTCATAGACCGACTGGGGAATAGGAAAATGATTGCCCAAGAGGGCCAGTCCCAGATAGAGCCCGCCCATGAGGACGGCGACGGCAGCACCGGCCATCCAGACGCTGGCAACGTGTTCCTTTTCCGACGCGAAGTGGATCCGCTTCATGGCACCCAGGGCGATGATGCAAAAGGCAAAGGAGGCCAGGGTGTCGACGGTGTTATAGCCTTCGACGAAGCCGTTGCCGAAAGCCGAAGCGGCGTATTTCCCCATAGGAGCTGCTGTAGACGGCGTCGTATAGGCGACCATGCCGACGATGATGAGCAGGACGATCATGATAGCAAAGATAGGCGTCAATACCTTGCCGACGCGGTCCAGGAGTTTCGACGGCGTAATCGACAGCCACCAGGCGCAGATGAAATAGAGCGTCGTGAAGATGGCCAGCGGCAGCATGCCATCGCCCGTGATGGGCAGGATACCAATAGAAAAGGACGTCGCCGCTGTCCGCGGGATGGCCATGAGGGGCCCGATGGCCAGATACATGAGCGTCAGGATGACCAGCGAAAAGAGCGGCGAAATCTTATGGTTCATTTCCGCCCGGAAACCGCCGGGGTTGAAGGTCCCCATGATGACGGCAATGACGGGCATACCGATGCCGGACAGGAGAAATCCCAGGACGGCCGGCATGAACGACGAACCTGCCTGAAAACCTAAAGAAGGCGGGAAAATAAGGTTCCCCGCCCCGAAAAACATGCCGAACAACAGCAATCCGACTTGTGCACCATTTTTTAACATGAGCAGATAACACTTCCTTTACAATTTTAATTTATTCCTGTAAATCTTTATTGTTACATTGTAAATTTTTAAGTGGTTTCTGTCAATATCTGCTATTATAAAAAGTTAAACGATTTATTTTACGATGACCTTGGCTACAGCCTGAGCGACCAGGCGTTCCCCGTCCGGTTCGGCCTGGAGCATGTTGAGATACATGCAGGACAACTGGGATTCAACATAATTCTTGAAGTAATTGAACTTCGCACCCTGGCTGTCGCCATCGCTCATGCCGTACTGCTGGACAGCTATTTTCTTGAGCAGGGCCGACGTCTTCTGGCCGGCTGGTGAGCTGAGTACCCAGTCATGGTCACCGAGATGAACGATATAGCCTTCCTAACTGTGCGGCGATGGCAGGCCATTGCCCATCTTGTTGAGGACGCCATAAGCGACGGGGGCTTTCTGAGCCATGAGAGACGCGGCTTTCAGCCAAGCTACGACGTCTGCTTCCCCTTTAGCATCATTCGGGGCCCCATGGGCACAGGCCTGAGCGACGACGACATCCGGCAGCAGGCTGCGGTACATCGATTCAGCGATGGAAATGACATGATGTGCCCCCTGGCCGGCAATCGTATATTCCTTCAGGGATGAACCGTCGGGCTGCCACTGGAAGACGAAGGGTTTCATGATATCGTGAAGCAGCTGGCCGGCTAAGGCCGTGTCCGTGTGGACGTCATAACAGAAGACGTCTTCATACGTATGGATGACTTGAATTTCGTCTTCATGCTGGTCCTGCCCTTCGGCGTCCTCTTCAACCTGCCACTGGTCCTCATCGTCCTGGCCAAGCTGGATTTCATCACGTCTGCCATGCTGGCCAAGAAACGGAAATACATCATCCTCCTGGCCGTCATCACGCCGACGACAGACATCCTGTCCCAGTGCCTCCTGGCCCTGCCCATGATCGCCCTCCTGGAAATCAGCCGCCTCATCATCCGCTATGGCCTGCATCGGTAAGGGTTCGTGGCTAGTGGTTCGTGGCTAGTGGCTCGTGGCTAGTGGCTCGTGGCTAGTGGCTCGTGGCTAGTGGCTCGTGGTTCGTGGCTCGTGGTCCGTAGGAGGTTGTCTTTATAGTTTGCAGTACGGAGCTTGTAGGGGTCGCCACGTGGGCGACCTGTTAGGAATTGGGATAATTCTTCTAGCAAACGGGTCGGGAAATCGTACATATCCCAGAGCGGGCGCCCCACGTGGGAGCCCCTACAAGAAAAAGGGCTTGTCGTCGTGCGACAGCGCCTTTTTTGTGCTATACTAACGACGTACGTCATTTTGACGAATTTAGGGTAAAGAGGAATGACAGCATGGAAAAGAATTTTGACATCAATCAGCAGGGCTACAGCATCCGCTGCAAGCTGCTCATCAATGATAATGATAAACAGACGCGCACTTTCGACAATGTCGTCATCATCACGCACGGCTTCGGCAGCCACAAGGACACGGCCGGGACGGTCCATTTCGCTGAACACTTGACGAGCAAATACAAGAACTACGCCGTCATCGCCTTCGACTGGCCCTGCCACGGCGCCGACGCCCGCAAGAAGTTATCCCTCCCGGAATGCATGAACTATCTGACCTGGGTCGTCGACTACGCCAAGACCGAGCTCCAGGCCAAACACATCTACAACTATTCGACGAGTTTCGGCGCTTACATCACCCTGCGCTACCTCATCGAAAAGGGCAATCCCTTCCAGAAAATCGCCCTGCGCAGCCCAGGCGTCAACATGTATGAAAGCATGAGCAACCATGTCTCCGACGAAGGCTTTGCCAAGCTGAAGAAGGGCAAGGAAATCCAGGTCGGTTTCGAACGCAAGATGAAAATCGACCAGGCATTTATGGATGATTTGAAGAGCTTCGATGTCCGTGACCACGAATACTTCGATTTTGCCGAAGATATCCTCATCCTCCACGGCACGAAGGATGAAATGATTCCCATCGACCTCGTCCGGGAATTCGCTGAAAACAACGTCATCGAATTCGTTCCCGTCGAAGGGGCCAACCACCCCTTCCAGAACCCGAACCACATGGCCCTGGCCATCCACAAGATCATCGAATTCTTCCATGACGACAAGGCCTGATGGTGCCACCGCCGTTCCTAGAACGAGCCGCCACCGCCGCCGTGGTCGTCGTCGCTGCAGTCAGCGTCACTGTCGAAATCAGGCAGGTCATCATCGGCCGGACGGGCCTTGGCAATGTGCTGGACGGTCATGAAGACGAACGTATCGCTGCTGTCGGTCAGATGGAAACTGCCGGCGTCGACATAGGCATCAGCCGCCGCGGCTTGGCGGACATTGCTCATCCGGCTGATGAGATAGGCCCGGAAAGCCACGCCGCCACCCACAGCCAGGACGAGGGCCACGACCAGGGCCAGGGGGCTGAAGGCATCGGCCGGGTCATAGGCCTTGCCCTTTTCCTGGTAATAAGCCAATAGTTTTGCCGACGACTGGCCATAGGCCTCGAAGGCTTTCGCATAATGACCGTCCTTCAAGGCCGGCAGGAAGGCATCCTTGAGATAAGGGATGCCTTTTTTATTGCTGATTTTCTCCTTCATGGCCTTGTCTGTCGCAACATACCAGTCATGGCGGTCCATGGCCAGGAGCAGGACCATATTGCCGTTCTGGCCGTCCTTATAGTCCCGGTCCAGGAGCTGATTGGCATAGGTTCCGGCCTTGACGCCCTTCGTCGAGGCGACGGTGACTACAGCGACGCGTACACCATATCTTGCTTCTGTATCCTGCAAGACGGCCGTCACTTCAGCCTGTTCTGCCGGCGTGAGTAGATGGGCGCCGTCGGACAGGCTCGGCGCTGCCGCTGCGGCACCAGCCGCCGTCAGGACCACGACAACTATGGCAAGGATTGTTTCTTTCAACCATTTCCACATCGTACTCACTCCCTTCATAACAGGCCCGACCAGACCATGACGAATTTCACCAGGAAATACAGGATTGGTACCAGGACGGCGGCCAGGGCCGCGCCGTATTCATAGGACTTGGCCTTGTCATACCGCAGGGAACCGACCATCCTGCCAGTCTGGCCATTCATCATGAAGGTGTAGGCTTTGCCGTCATAGCGCGTCGTCAAGATCCAGACCGGCGCCATGGCGTATTCCACGGTCCCTTCGTCTTTATGGACGACGCCGTCTTCAAATGTCCGGCGCTGATGATTGTCGACTGTCTCTTCCAACATGGCGAAGGCACTCTGCGACAGCCGTTCATCGGCCCTGGGGACGGCAGCGTCGGCGTCGACGTCGTATTTATCGGCCAAGTAACCGGCGAAATAGGCCGGACTGAACGGGACCATTTCGCCGTAGTCAAAGGGCTCGATGCTTTCCATATATGTATCGTCCATCTTCTGGCTGCCGTCGACAGGGATGCGATGGAAGGCCAGAGAGCCCGTCCGGTCACAGTGGTAGATGCTGGTTTCGATAATCGTTTCGTCCGGCGTCTCAAAGACGGCATCGTCTTCGGCCCGGAAAGCTGCCGACGCCGTGACCTGGGCATGGAAGAGCCAGAACGGAACGTACATGGGCTGGATGGCTTCGACGCGGTTGTCAGCCGTAAAGGCCTTAGGCAGGAGCCAGCGCCCTTGATAGAACTTCTTCAGCGCCGCTACGGCTTCGTCTTTCGTCTTTTTGAAAGGAATGACGTAATCGGGCTTGAGCATCCCTGAAAAGCGGCTGGGAATGAGAGTCGGATTGCCGCAGTAACAGCACTCTGTGGCCATGGTATTCTCATCGCAGACGATTTCGGCGCCACACGACGAACACGTGTAGGTCTGTAAATGAGCCGCTTCGTCGTCGCTCCAATCCTGGCCTGCCGCTTCCGTCTTCCAACGGACCTTGCGGGCCGCATCAGCTTCGGCAGCCCGCGCTTCTTTCTGGGCATAGATGGCTTCCAGGGTCTGGACGTCGAACTTCGTATCGCAATAGTCACAAGTGACGGTCTTGTCTTTCGGCTTGAATTGCAGCGGTGCGCCACAGTTCGGGCATTGATAGCTGACCGATGTATCCGCCATGACCCTCACCTTACCTTTCCGGCTTCTTTGCACCGCAGTTCATACAGAAATTCCCCGTATTGACAGTCCTGCAGGACGGGCAGGTCCAGTTGGCCGGAACCTGGGGCCGCGGCGCGCCGCAATTGCTGCAGAAGTTGCCCGTATTCCCGGCCTGGCCGCATTTCGGGCAGGTCCAGGCAGCGGCGGCCTGCGGTTTGGGACGGCCGCAGGCCGTGCAGAAGTTCCCCGTGTTGCCGGCCTGACCGCAGGCACAAGTCCAGCTGCCGGCCGGCGCAGCCTGCGGCATCGGCGAAGGCGCCTGGGCCGCCTGGCGGGCTGCCAGTTCCTGGGCCAGGCCGGCGCCGGCCTGATTGGCCATATTCATGCCCATATAGCCCATGGCAGCACCCATGCCGCCTTCATTGGCTGCAGCCGTGCGCATGGAATCGGCCGTCGCATCGACGAGGGTCCCCAGGCCGATATCGGGCCGAGACATGGTCAAGCCCATCTGAGCTTTCTGAATCTTTTCTTCGTCTTCTTCATTGGCTTTGACACTGTTGATGCCGATAGATACGATTTCGATGCCCCGCAGGTCGCGCCATTTCGGCGACAGGACTTCATTCAGGGCCTGAGCCAGTTCCGGCGTATGGCCGGGCAGCTGGGAATAGTCGATGTGCAAGGCTGAAATCCTGGCAAAGGCCGGCTGCAGGGCCGTCAAGAGTTCCGATTTGAGCTGACTGTCCAGGCGGCTCCGTTCGTAGACGTCGACGTCATTGCCGGCCACGTTCGTATAGAACAGGATGGGATTGACGATGCGGTAGCTGTATTCACCGAAGCAGCGCAGGCGCATGAGCAGGGCCAGTCCCGTCGTATCGTCATAAGACTTGAAGGGCACTTCACTGGGCGTACCGTATTTATTGCCGATGATTTCCTTAAGGTTGACATAGTAGACGCGCTGGTCCTTGCCCGTATCGCCGCCAAAGGCAAAGCGTTCCTTCATCTGGCGGACGAGCAGGCGGAACGATTCGCCCAGGTCACCGGCATAGTCGCCGTCGAAGATAGACGCTTCCGTCGACGCATCGTATGTATATTCGCCCGGTTCAGCGCAGACTTCGACGATTTTTCCCGATTCGACGATGAGCATGCACTGGCCGTTGTTGACGGCAATGCGCGAGCCGTTGGAAATGATATTGTCTTCGCCGTCCGTATTGCCGCTGCGGCCATGACGGCTGGTCCGTTTCTGACCTTTGGCCATCAAGATATTTTCATTCAGGCTGTCACAGTAAAAAAACTCTTTCCACTGGTCGGCCAGGACGCCGCCGACAGAACCGATAGCTGCTTTGATCAAACCCATGAAGAATCCCTCCCATTATATAATATGATAAGATGTCTATTTTTCGTCTTTCTTCTGCCAGAGGCGGCTGCCAAAGAGACCCGCTGCCAGCAGACAGACCATGATACCGGCTACGATGAGGCCGTGCGGATTGAAGTGGATGAGGTCGTAACCCAGCCAGACTTCCATACAGACGGCCAGGAACTTGCCGGTCATCGTCGCCGCCGCATGTTCGCCGAAGCGGACACGGCTCAGGGCACAAAGGGCGGTGACGACGAAATTCGGAGAATAGGGAATGGCCCGGAAGAAAAAGATAAGCCGGAAATCGATACCGCGGTTCAGCTTGGACAGCCAGCGGCTCTTATCGACCAGGACCTGTGCCTTGCGCCGGAAGACATAGCGCATGATGACAAAGGCCAGGATATTGCCGATGACCTGACCAGCCCAGGAAATGAGGATGCCCGGCAGGAGGCCGAACAAGATGCCATTGACCGTGACGAACTGGACCGACGGCAGGCCGGTCATGTTGGTCAGGACGATGAGCAGGATCATGAGGACCACGGCAATACTGCCAAAAGAAGAAATATACGACGTCAGCCCCGGAATATCATGACTCACCGTCAGCTGCCATAACGTGCTGTAAAACGAAGGAATGGCCCAGTGGATCGCCAAAAACAAGGCCACGATCAGCCCCAGCGTCAAAGGCTTCATCAAATTCGCAATCATCGATCGATTCATCATTGTCTCACTTTCTTGAAAAGTACTCATAAATCCAAGGTGACCCCAACGGGCCGCCTTTCAGGACGGCCCCTACGGCCCACTAGCCACTAGCCACTAGTCACTAGTCACTAGTCACTAGTCACTAGTCACTAGCCTATTATACCATATTGCGCGCAAAAAGGGCTTGCCGCATGACGACAACCCCTTTTAAGTTGTTAGTAGCTAGTTGTTAGTGGTTAGCGAAGGATTTTAAATTAAAAAACAAAAGGGACCGAGCCCGATGGCAGAAACCTTCGTGCGATACCCTGCGGCCTGCGGATGTCCTGCAGGCGTCCTTTCTATATGATGATGCCGTCCAGGTGGTCACATTCGTGCTGGATGATCTGGGCCGTCCAGCCGGTAAAGGTCTGGCGGTGTTTGCGGAAGCGGCGGTCCTGGTAGAACACCTGTATCTTCCGGTAGCGCGTTGTCTTCCGCGTGCCGACCAGGGACAGACAGCCTTCTTCGGCCTCAAAAGGATCGGCCTTCTTTTCGATGACCGGGTTGATGAAAATTTCGTCGCCCCTATCCGTATGGACGACGATGATGCGCTTCAAAGAACCAATCATATTGGCCGCCATGCCGACACAGGTCATGCGGTTGGCCTTCAGCGTGTCGAGCAGGTCCTGGACGACGGGCAAATCATCTTTCGTCGCCGCTTCGGACTTACGGCCCAAGAAGATGACGTCATGTACAATATTGCGAATCACAATGTTTTCCTTTCCTAGGGATATAAGACCAAGTAAATATCCATGTCATGATTTTTCAAGAAAGCCGCTGCCGCTTCCCGGGCGACATCCAAGGCTTCTGCTTTCGGGTAGCCAAAGATGCCTGCCGAAATGAGGGGAAAGGCGCTGGACCGGCAGCCGTGCGACGCTGCCAGTTCCAGGGCCGTGGCATAACAGCTGGCCAGCAGGTTCCGTTCTCCCCTTTGGCCGCCCTGCCAGATGGGACCGACGGTGTGGATGATGTATTTCGCCTTCAATCCGTAACTGTCCGTCAATACCGACTGCCCCGTCGGGCAGGGCGCCTGGGCCAGGCAGGCTTCCTGGAGTTCCCGGGCCCGCGGCCCGACAGCGTGGAAAATGGCCCCGCAGACACCGCTGCCGGCGAGAAGGCCAGAATTGGCTGCATTGACGATAGCATCCGTTCCCATTTGGACAATATCGCCGTGAACGATAGAAAATGCCATGAAAATCCCTCCCTGAGTGAAAAGGCCAATACTTACCTCTACGTAAGGACCTGACCCGAAAGTGCCTTCTTCCATAACTGAGAAAGATTATTTATAATAAGGTCATCAATCAAGGAGGTCCTTTTACATGAACAAAAAATCAATCCTTTTAGGCCTGACCCTGGCCCTTGTCGGCTGCCTGCCCATGGGGACATCGCTGGCAGCCGATACGCCCCATTTCAAAAGCAACAAAGCCGCAGCTGAATATTTCTGGAATGAAGTATTTAACAAACACGACACAGCCGTCATCGACACGATGGTCGGTCCCAAATACAAACAGCACAGCCCGGAATTCGCCGATGGCAAACAGGCCTTTAAAGATGGCGTCACGGGCTTCCTGAAAGCCTATCCGGACAGCTCGGCCGTCATCAAGCACATCGGCGCCGATGGCGACCTGGTCTTCATCCACAATCACATCAAACTCAATAAAGCAGACCGTGGTCAGGCTGCTGTCGACATTTTCCGCATCAAAGACGGCAAAATCGTAGAACACTGGGATGTCATCCAGGATATCCCGGAAAAAGCAGCCAACGACAATACGATGTTCTAACGCTTCCCCAAAGAGAGGCTGTCGCACGAAGACAGTCTCTTTTTATTTTCCAAAAAAGCCATCGACCCAGCCGTTGATGCCCTGCATGACATGGATCAGCTTTTCCCCTCTGTCGGTCAGGCTGTATTCGACAGTCGGCGGTACCGTGGCATGGACGTTCCGCCGGACCAGGCCGTTGCGATCGAAGACGTGGAGGTTCTCCGTCAGCACTTTGGCACTGATGCCCGGCAGGCACCGCTGCAGCTTGGCGAAGAACACCGGCCCATCTGCCAGGGCCAGTAAGATAGACGTCCGCCATTTGCCCTTGATGATGTCGATGAAACAATCGAAGGGGCAGTCATAGGCCTTGCCATCAAACGTATACATAAAAGCCTTCCCTTCTAATAATCTTCGTCCCAGGCGTTGATGACGACAGGGTCTTTTTCCAGCATGGCTAATTGGGCCGGGCTGAAATGACGGCGGTCGATGACGGCTTCGTAGACGAATTCCTGGAAATAAGCTTCAGAGCAGACGAAATAGCCTTTGTCGCCGACATCCTTGCCCCAGGAATTTTCGATTTTCCAACGGTCCGGCTTGCCTTCCTTGTCGAAATGGACGCCTGTGAGCAACATGGCGTGAGTCGCCGAACTACTGTTATACTCCAGCCGTTTGCCCTTGGGCATGGCCGTCGAAAAGCCGCCCAAAAGGGCTTCGTACTGGACGCTGGCCGGGTCCCAGATACCTTCCTTGCGGGCGCCGAAGGCCCCGGCATCGCAGGCGAACCAGATGGCCTGACCGTTTTTCAACTGTTTGACGCAGAGTTCTTCCAGGGCTTCCTGCGACAGGTTCAGGGCCTTCATGTCGCAGCCGGCCATATTTTCGACGGCATGGAACTGGATGGGCGTATCCAGCGGCTTATCTGCCGTCAGTTCATTGATGACGGCGACATAATCGCGCAGGGACAGGCCGACGTATTTCTGATAGAAAGCCTGCGGCGTCAGGTCCCGCTCTTCATGGTAGTTGCCGTCTTTATCGCGGTAGGCGAAGTCAAAGGTCTGGACAGGCTGGCCAAAGGCGATGCAGGCAGCCTTGTAGACTTCGGCCATCATGGCCGCCTTGCGCGGATACGGGTCCGCACCGTCCTGGACGAGTTCCCGCAACTCCATGGCATCTTTGCGCAGGAGGCGGTTCAATGTCGCTACAAAGCGGTCTATGTGGTTGGACTGATACGTTTCCGGCTGGACCTGTTTGGGCACGACGCCGTATTTTTCGATGAGGTCCACGGCTTCGCTCCAATAGCCGCCGTCAGTCATGCCCCGCAGGACGTACTGCATGAGCTGGCCTTTTATGGGTTCCTGGGCGTTGTCGATGACCATTTCCAGGAAATTGTTGGCTTTTTCCAATTTATCGTAAAAAGACAAGTAATTCTGGGACAGCTCGAACTGGTCGAGGTGGCACGTTTCGGCCACCTTTTCCCGCAGGATATTCAAAGCCGCAAAGAGCCAGCAACGGCCTGATTTCTGCTGGGCCGTAATGCCCCGCGTCTTCACTTCGACCGAAAAAGCGCCTTTAAGGCGGGCACCGGCCACGGGGACATAAGCCAGGTCAGCCATGTCCGTCTTGGCCAGGGCCGAATGAAGGACCTGGGCCTGCCCGTCGGCTTCATAAGCCGTGCGGAACTGGGCTAACATATCATGAGTAATCTCTTTCATCAAAATTCCCCCTTTTATCATTCCCCATCCTGAGAATGACGAGAATCGCCACATCGCCTGAACCGCTCCGTAGGGGACGTCCTGCTAAGGCGTCCCGCTGTGAATCTTGGATATAACTATTCAGGTATATGAGGAATGTTTTCACACATCACCCGTTATGCATTACGTATACACCATCATATCAGGCGGGCCGCCCTTTGGGACGGCCCCTACGAAGGTCTTGTCTTCTCACAGGTTGTTCATCGTTGCAGGACCATCCGGCGCCTACGGACGTTTAGCTGCCCGCTTGGCGATTTCGATGACCGTTTCGCAGGCCTTGACCAGCGACGGAATGGGCAGGTATTCATAGCGGCCGTGGAAGTTGGCGCCGCCAGTGAACAGGTTCGGGCACGGCAGGCCGCGGAAAGAGAGCTGGGCCCCGTCCGTACCGCCGCGGATAGGAGCGACCTGCGGCGTGACGCCGACTGCTTCCATGGCTTCTTTGGCCAAGTCGACGACATCCATATGGCCGTCTTCGATTTTTTCCAGCATATTATAATAGACATCATACGGCGTGACGACAACGGTCCCATCGCCGTATTTTTCATTGAAGAAATCGGCCATCTGCTGCAGCAGGGCCTTGCGCCGTTCAAAACGCTGGCGGTCGTGGTCGCGGACGAGCATGTGCATCGTGCACGTTTCGACGTCGCCATTCAGTTTATAGACGTGGAAGAAGCCTTCATGGCCTTCGGTGTATTCCGGTTTTTCCCCGGCCGGCAGGAGCTGCTGCCATTCTGCGGCAATCGACAATGCGTTGACCATCTTTCCTTTGGCGTCGCCTGTATGGACGCTGCGGCCATGGAAGGTGATGACCGGGTTGGCAGCATTGAAGTTTTCATATTCCAGACCGCCCAGTTCGCCGCCGTCGACAGTATAGGCAAAGTCGGCAGCAAACTGCTTCACATCGAACAAAGCCGCACTGCGCCCCGTTTCTTCATCAGGCGTGAAGCCGATGCGTATCATCCCGTGAGCGATGTCCGGGTGCTGGATGAGGTATTCCATAGCGCTGACGATAGCCGTGATGCCCGCTTTATCGTCGGCCCCGAGGAGGGTCGTCCCATCCGTAAAAAGGATGTCCTGGCCTTTGTATTTCAGGACTTCCGGAAAAGCCTTCGTCGAAAAGACGATGCCCCTTGCTTCGTTGAGGACGACATCCTTGCCGTCATAATCAGTGACCCGGACGGGCTTGATGTCCTTCCCCGATGCATCGGGACTGGTATCGACATGAGAAATGAAGCCGACGACCGGGCCTTCTGCCCCGTTGGCCGGCAGCGTGGCCATGATATATCCGTGTTCATCCAAGGTGACATCAGACAAGCCGATTGCCTTCAGTTCCTCTGCCAAGGCCTTGGCAAAGACCAGCTGTCCCGGTGTACTCGGGCAGACGGCATCATTGTCTTCATCGGACTGGGTATCAAAAGAAACATACTTCAAAAAACGCTGTACAACGTGTTCCGTGTCTATCATAGTAATCATTCTCCTTCTTTAAGAATCGTTAATTCAATTTTATGCCGTTATCGGCAATTTATCAATCGTTTAACTTGAATATTTTCATAAGATAAATTGCCGATAATCAGTCACGCAGCCGCAGGACCAGGATTTTTTCCCGGTCATCGTCCTCATCGAACAGGTCCCGGCAGTCGATGACGTCTTCAACGACGAGGTTGGATGATGCGTCAGGAAAGCTTCTGTTTCTTCATAAGGATAATAGAAAAACAGGCGCATCGGCCGCGGCGCCTGGTAATGGGCGTCGAAAAGTTTCCCCAGGACCCGCTTCAGCGTGTGCAGGGCAAAGGGGTTGAAGAAAAAGAAACGATTCCCCTGCGGCGGGACCTCGTACTCCACGGCATCGGCCAAGACGAAAGTCACGCGCCGCCGGGACGCCGCCGTCTGTCCATTGGCCAGGGCTTTTTCCCACAGCCGCCGGTCGTATTCCACACCGATGGCCTGACAGCGCGTCTGATAAGCCAGGAAGAAGCTGACCCGTCCTTTGCCGCTGCCGTAATCGATGAGCGTATCCCTCTTGCCAATATAGCCGCTGTTGGCCAATCGTTCGAGGACGCCGTAATCCGTCGGCTCATAAGGATGGTGCTCCCCATCGGAATGGCTGTCGTCGCGGCCAGCCGTTTTGATATGCAATAACTGTTCCCATTCCCGTTCATCCATCGTTATGCCCTCCATGATTATATGATACCTTATTATACTCGCTTCCAGGGGATAGAAAAAGGCGCTGTCCCATGAAGACAGCGCCTTTTTTCTGTAGGGGCGCCCACGTGGGGCGCCCGCTCACTCAAATCCGGTTCACAAGTATCGCACAATACCTGACGGGCTCGCCACGTGCGAGCCCCTACAAGCTGCCAGACCATTTCCCGCATAAAAAAGGCTGCCATACAACGACAAGCCCTTTTAAGTGGTTAGTGGCTAGCAACTAGTGGCTAAAGATTAGCAGATGGCTTTAAAGATTTGTTCTGCAAACTACAAACTCCGTATTACAAACTATAAAGAGAAAGGGACTGCACACGATGGCAGAAGCCTTCGTGCGACAGCCCCATTAAAACTATACCATAGTAGAAGGCAAATACGAATTCAGCTCTGGTCTGTTCTTCCGGATCCGTAGCGTTGTTCTTATTGTCTTTCCACTTAGAAGCAAAGCTCTGGTAGACGTTGAACTGAGCGTTCTTCGCAAAGACGTAGCTGCCGCCGACGCCCCACGATTTGATGTTATGCAAGTTTTGTCTTCATCATGAGAAATTCCTCCTTATTTTCACAATAGTGAACCGCAGGATTCCCAAAATGCCGCTGCAGGCGAGTGGTCCTAGTTTCCTCTCTCAGCGCCAGTCCGGGACAAACATCCTGCACAGCCTACGTTTGTCTGCATGGCCAGTATACGAAAAAGGCTTTAGCCTGTCAAAAGGCGAAGAAACGGCGTACCTGCGCCATCTATCGTCCTATTTTACACAAATCAGACAAGAGTTTTTCACAATGAAGACACAATTTTTACACAGCTTCTTACGCAGTACTTACGCAAAATTAACACAATATTTATGCACCTTCCTTATACTTATGAGGGAGTCGTAGCTCGTGGTTAGTGACTCGTGACTAGTAAAAAGAGGCTGTCGCATTAAGACAGCCTCTTTTTTGAGTTTTAAGTTTGTAGTTTTTAGTTTGCAGCGATAGTGTAAAATCATTTGTGTAAACTCAGAAGTGGGTATAGAAAAAGGAACCACTTTTCTTTATAGTGTTAAGTGACCAAACAAAACACAAAGAAAGAAGGTTCCTTTATGTCTTATCTTACCACAGAACTTCTCACATCTCTACTCCAAGGCGGTGCGGCCGCCAATGAATTTCTTCGCAGCAAAATCGAAGAAGGTGTCAATGCCGTCCTCAAAGCTGAACTGGCAGGATTTCTCGGCTACGAGAAGCACAGTTCCGCCGGATGGCATACAGGCAATAGTCGCAACGGTTCATATCAGCGCACCATCGTGACGTCGTATGGCAAAATCACAGTGGATGTGCCGCGCGACCGCAACGGCGCGTTTCAATCGCCATTATTGCCGCCGCGAAAACAACGTGTTGATTCGTTGGAGACTACAATCATTCAACTGTACCAACGCGGTGTCACGACGCGTCAAATCGCAGAACTTATCGAGCAAATGTATGGCCATTGCTATACACCAGCTACCATATCCAAGATTGCAGCTAATGTGTCGGATCAGGTTGAACAGTTTCATAAACGACCAGTTGCCAAGCGATATGCCGTTATCTTTTGTGATGCAATGTATGTCCATCTCCGTCGCGACAGCGTAGCTAAGGAGTCTATCCATGTCCTGCTCGGCATTACGCCGGAAGGACACAAGGAAATTCTTGACTATGCCATTCTGCCTTCAGAGTCAGCGCTGAACTATGCCGATATGCTAAAGAGCTTGAAAATTCGGGGCCTGGAACAGGTACTGCTCTTCGTCTCGGACGGCCTTGTTGGTCTCCCAGACGCAGTACAGAACGAGTTCCCGCGTTCCAGGTACCAGAGTTGCTGGGTTCATCTCATGCGTGCTGTAAGCCGCCTGGTGCGACCTTCCGACCGGAAGGTCGTCTTGGATGCGCTTAAGCGTGTGTACCGGCAGGAGAATGCCGCACTCGCAAAACAAGAACTGTCAGCCTTTCTCGACTCGTATGGAACAAAGTACAAGCGACTTCATAAGCTTTTTCAGAATGAGTCCAGCCTCTTCTCGTTTTACGAGTTTCCGAAGAGTATCCAGCAGACAATCTACACGTCAAACCTCATTGAGAACAACAACAAAGGATTTCGTCACAAGGCGAAGCTCAAGGAGCAATTCCCCAACGAGGATTCGCTGGAACGATTCGCCTGCATGGTCTACTGTGATTATAACCGACGTTTTTCCGGGAAAGCGCATCGCGGATTTCAAGAAGCATATCCGGAGTTGTTGGAGATGTTCACGGATTGATCTTTCAGTCTACACTATAAAAGTTTACACATAAGAGTTGACACTACCTTTGCAGCAAATGGTAAAAAATTTAAAATCAGCTTCTACAAACTATAAAGTAAAAGGAACCTCGCATGATGGTAGAAGCCTTCGTGCACCAGCCCTTCTTCTTACTCGTGAATCGTCATTTTACCGATGGCCATGGCAATATGCGGGTCCATTTCGTCATAGATGGTACTCTTGCCCGTATCCAGCATGCGGATGGCCTTCATGTCTTCCTCATCGAGGGTAAAGTCGAAGACATCGATGTTTTCCTGCATCCGCGCTTTATGGACCGTCTTGGGGATGACGACGATATCCCGCTGGAGCAGCCAGCGCAGCATGACCTGACCGACGGTCTTGCCGTGTTTGTCAGCGATGTCCCTCAAAAGCTGCGTATGGAAGACATCGTTGTTCCCTTCAGCAAAGGGCGCCCATGCTTCCTGCTGGATGCCCAGTTCTTTCATGAGGCCTTCTTCAGCCCATTTCTGGTCCCATACGTTGGTTTCAATCTGATTGACAGCCGGCGTGATGGTATTCATGTTGGCCAGGTCTGCCAGCCGTTCGTTCCAGAAACTGGTAACGCCGATGGCCCGGATACGGCCTTCCTGATAGAGCCGTTCCATGGCCCGCCAGGCCCCATAGTAATCGCCATAGGGCTTGTGGATCAAATAGAGATCCAAATAATCCAGGCCTAATTTTTTCATCGACACGTCGAAGGCCTTCAGGGTCGCATCATAGCCATGGTCCTGGACCCATAATTTCGTCGTGATGAATAACTCTTCCCGGCGGATGCCGCTCTGACGCACGGCATCACCGACACCTTCTTCATTTCTGTAAGACGCAGCCGTATCGATGAGGCGGTATCCCGTTTCCAAGGCTTCACTGACGGCTTTTTCCGTTTCGGCCGATGCCGTCTGATAGACACCAAATCCTAATTTCGGCATGATGACGCCATTATTCAAGGTTACAAATTCCATGATTTCCTCCCATTTCTCTTCAAAGGCAGATGCATATTGGCATAGCGTTCTTCTAAATCCGGTGTTGCCGTGTAGTACTGGCGCGTCCCGTTCAGCCCGTTGACAACGGCCATTTCTTCATCAGTCAGGGCAAAATCGAAGATGTCGAAATTGCTGCGCAGATGGTCCGGATTCTTCGTGCCGGGGATGGTGATGAACTGCCGCTGGACAGCCCAGCGCAGGATAATCTGTGCCGTACTCTTGTGATACTTGTCGGCCAATGCCGTAAAGATTGGGTCGCGGAGCAGTTCCGGGTCGCCATGCCCCAATGGATACCAGCCCATGAGCTTCGTACCGTATTCAGCCAGGCGGGCCATGATATCATCGTAGACGTGGTACGGGTGCGTTTCCAGCTGGATGACATGGGGCTTGACATCGGCATGGGCCAGGAGTTTTCCAGTTTGTCGCCATGGAAATTGGAAATCCCCAGGGAACGGGCCTTGCCGTCGCGATAGGCCTGTTCGATAGCCGCATACCCGGCCAGATAATTGCCTGCCGGCTGATGGATGAACAGCAGATCGACATAGTCGACGCCCAGCCGTTCCAGGGTCTTATCGACAGCTCCTGCCTTTTCATACAGCGTCGGCCACAACTTCGTCGAAATGAAAATATCTTCCCGTTTGACCAGACCTTCTTCCAAAGCCCGGCGCAATCCCCTGCCGACAGCTTCTTCGTTGACGTAGGCATTGGCCGTGTCGATGAGGCGGTAACCCATCTTCAAGGCAGCATAAACGGATTTCTCCGTATCTTCCGGGCCGATCATGAAGGTCCCCAGGCCTAACAACGGGACCTGCACGTCGTTGCTCAATGTCGTATATTCCATGGTATAATCTCCTTTCAGACTCTGTTTATATGATATAGTATGTAATAGGTATTTCCTGTCTACATCTCGCATTTTACAACAGCTTTCAAAAGATGTACAATGCCAACAGGGGAATTCACTATCCACTTTTTATATACTGAAGCAGAGAAAGGAGCCACTATGATAGAAACGAACCTGCTTGCACAATTTGTCGCCTTCGCCAAGGCCGGCACCCTGACCCGGGCAGCCCAGGACCTGCACACGTCTCAGCCGGCACTGACGCGCTCTATGAAAAAACTGGAAGAAGAGCTGGAGGTCCCCTTGTTCGTGCGCCACAAAAACCACCTGGAACTGACACAGACCGGCCGTTATGCTGTCTATTACGCCCAACGCGTCCTCCAGGAAAACCAGGATTTCTGCGACCGCATCCGCAGCTATGACCGCAGCCTGCATACCCTCTCCATCGGCTACTGTGCACCGGTCCCGCAAATGGTGCTGACGCCCTTGCTGAACGGGATTTTCCAGGGCATGACCTTATCGGCCGACATGAAGGACGATGTCTCCTTCCCGGAAGGCCTGCGCCGCCAGACCTATCAGCTGGCCGTCATGCATGCCCGGCCAGACGGCGACGAGTTCTTCGTCAAGAAATGCGGCAGCGAAAAACTTTATCTCTCGGTCCGCGCATCGGACCCCCTGGCCTTTTATCCGGAAGTCCGCCTGCAGGACCTGGATGGCCGGGCCATCCTGCTCTTTTCTCATATCGGCTTCTGGATGAAAATGACCCGGGAAAAGACACCGCACGCCCGCTATTTGCTGCAAGTCCAGCGGGATGCATTCCATGAGCTGACGGAGCACTCGGACTACCCCTGCTTTTCGTCCAGCTATTTCCTCGGACAGGGACAAAAAATCCCGGGCCGCATCAACATCTCCCTGGCGGACCCGGAATGTCAGACAGACTATTACCTAGTCTGCCTGAAAAGTGAACAGAAACGTTATGAAAAACTCTTCCAGCAAATCGACGACCGGACTATCTACTGATGGGATTCCAGGTCCCGGCGCAGTTTATCCAGGACCTGGGCCGTCAAATCGTGCCAGGCATCCTGGAGCCACTGGTCCCGCTGCGCTTCGTCGCCGATACATTCCAGGGCCTTGGGGATGGCCTCGCCGAAGAGGATATCTTCCGTCTGACGGCTGCGGTAGACGCCGAGCTTACAGGCATTGGCAAAGTGTTCACAGTTATGGAAGAGCAGGTCGTATTTTTTATTGCCCAGGCAGGCACGGGCAAAGGCAATCGTCTCGGGTACAGAACAGAGCTGTGCCTGTTCTTCCGGCGTATACTGACGCACTTCTACGTCACCGCCCTGGCGGAACTCATCGAACGACGTCGACCGGATTTCCGTATCCCACCAGTCGATGGGATTGTAGTCGTCATCTCCGGCAAAGGCGATGACTTCATCGTCACTGACATAGATGCCGTGATGGTAATACAAGCCTCCCAGCCGGCGCACGCGGATATGGTCGCCCATAATCGGTGCCTGCCGGGCCCAATGTTCCGACGCCCCGTCGTCCTGCAATAAGGATAAAATCGAATTCAAATCAATGGCCATCGTCGTCACTCCTTACAAAATTGCCTAACTCTTACCAGGCTGTCACCATTCTTTTACATAATGCCGTTATAGTAATAACTGTAAACGAAGTCAGCTATCCCCGGCGGCAACCCACCGGCCCGTTACCGGTCCCCTTTGATGACCAGGATGGCCTCCCGACCAGAATCGGAGAGGTTCGCCGTACTGTCCACCGGCCAGCGTGCCGCTAAACTTGGTATCATAGAATCAGAAAAAACCCCGGAGACCTCCCGCTCCGGGGCTTTTTCTATACCGGCAGCCCCTACAGGAAGGTCAGCAGTCCCTGACAGCCCTCCTGGACATCGTCCCAGGTCCGCTGGAAATCCCGCGTATACCACGGGTCGGCTACAGGACGGGGATTTTCCGTATAATCCATGAGAAGATGGCACTTCTGGTCCGGGTCGCCATGGAAGATGCGCTTCATGTCCCGCAGGTTCTCGTCATCCATGCCGATGAAATAATCGTAAACTGCATAATCGCCAGCCATCAGCAGCACGGCCCGCTTATCACTGGGGTCCATACCGTGTGCCCGGAGCAGCCGTTCCACTGGCGGATAGACCGGATTGCCATAGCCGTTCCAGATTTCCTCATCCGTCGTAGCCGCCGATGCCACGTCGAACCGTTCTGCCAGCCCGGCCTGCTCGGCCATCTGCCGGAACACAAACTCCGCCATGGGCGACCGGCAGATATTGCATGGCAGATGAAAAGTATCCTGATCACTTTATTTTCACTCCTTCTTATGCCGAGATATGCCGTTAAATGCCGTTATATAGCGTTTTCCCACTCCAGGCAATTTACCTCATATATTCCATAAAGTAGTATAAACCGGCATAACTCGGCCACCATTCGTAGTAAAATCAGTAGTAAAAGGCGACTACCGTACTACCGTGAAAATTCTCTGCGTAAAATAGCATGGTTCCATTGTAGCAGAAAATATACCGACTTTCATCTAAAAGAAAAGGACCCACAGCTCTTGAAACCGTAAGTCCTTCTTCGCATATTCTTTTTCCTACGCTTCATTCTTGAAAGGTATAATTTTAGGCCGAATGGCGCCTACCTGCTCTAATTCCTTGCGTACATTTTCCATTTCTTTCTGCTGCCGCTGCTGGACAAGTTCCACTTCTTTCTGGGCATTATCGAATTTGATATGCGTATACACATTGAGTGTGATGGAAATATCGCTGTGTCCCATCAAATATTGCAGTGTCTTGGCGCTTATCCCTGAAAGAGCCATGTTGGTACAGTACGTATGCCTACAAACATGAGGAGTGATTGTCGGCAGTTGGTAGCGATAAATCCGGTTATATTTATTAACAGCCCGGCCAAAATAATGTTCCCAATGCATCGCTACCAAGGGATTACCGTTTTTATCATAATAGAGGAAGTTACCATGACCATCAATCATCGTTTCAACTCTAGGCGATTTTCGACGCCGCAGGATTTCAGCAAAACACTGATATACTTCTTCTGTCATTGGCAGCATCCTAGCCCCAGCCTTTGTTTTAGTAGAGATAATATATCGTCTCCCTGTTGTATCCCGCTGAAGCTGTTTATCTACATTAATAGTACGGTTCTCCATATCGACGTCCCCAACAGTCAATCCGCAAAATTCTGAAATTCGCATTCCCGTGTGGAAAAGTATAAATATCGCTTCATAGTATTTTTTATAATGTCGGTCATTTTTTAAAAATTCCAAGAAGAGCCTCATATCCTTTCGGGAAACCGCTTCTCGTTTCACGCTATCATTGATGAGAATTCCTTTCATTTCAAAATTAAAAGGGTTCCTCCATAAAATTTCATCATCGACTGCCATCTGGAAAGCGGGCCGTACAACACCCCGGACGCTGTGAATGGAGCTATATCCCTTCCCTTCTGATTGCATCTTGACTAGCCACAACTTGGCATCAGACATCTTGACCTTACCGATAGGTTTTTGCGAAAAAGGGTCTTTCGCCAGTAAGTTGACAACAAAATTATAATTTGTTCTCGTGTTAGGTTTGACCCCTGTCTTAACAGCTAAATAACGCTGTACCAATTCCATAACGGTCATGGTATCATCATCGCGGTTAGGACAAATAGCAGAACGGATTTCCAAATCCTTCTCTAATTCCCTCAGTGATTTGCAAGGCTTCTTCCCTGCCGGTAGTGGATCTGTGGGTTCCAGTTTCCAACTGTAAAAGAACTTTGGTTTTCCATTTAACTGATATTTGAACTGATATCTTCCATCTGCCCGAACCGTTTCGCCGGGCCGTAATTTTCGTTTTTTCTTATCCCTGCGGATACTCGACTGCGTACATGGCATAATTCCAGTCTCCTTTCTCTTATTTCCTTGTCTATACATCACTCTAGCCAGCAAATAAGTCAACTCATATCCTTCAACTAAATACTCGAAGTCTGGCAAAGAAACTTTTCAAATTCTTTCCGGATGATAAGCAAATGGCTTC
The DNA here is from genome assembly GCF_000417505.1 of Megasphaera sp. NM10. Taxonomy (GTDB): domain Bacteria; phylum Bacillota; class Negativicutes; order Veillonellales; family Megasphaeraceae; genus Megasphaera; species Megasphaera intestinihominis. The sequence continues at coordinate 507 of NZ_APHY01000019.1, read as the reverse complement.
CGTTATAGACTATAAAAGAAGCATCCGGGCGTTCTGCAGCAAGGGCTTTGATTTTCTTTTCACCAATATGAAAGTACACGCTGGCTTCCTTAGGAGTCAGCATAAACCGTTGAAATAGAGGAATTGCATTTTCAAATTCATTCTGATTGTTCATAAAAACACCTCCTGCTTTGTAGCCACCGCAGAAGGTGTTTTCTGACGTTTCATTTTAATCTTTTATAATGGGCCCCTTGTCAAGACCACGTTCTAAAATTTTAAGAGTGGCAGTAAGCAGAATTATTCTAAGCAGCGAAGCAAGCAAAGTAAAACTCGTTGGGAACCTTGTAGCCTAATGCCTCGTGGGGCCGTATGTTGTTGTAATCATCTACGTATTGGTTAATCAGACGTCGAAGCTCTCTTGGGGTGCGATATTCGTTCGGATAGAGCTGCTTCCGTTTTGAGGCTACGGAACCAACTGTTCAATCATGATGTTGTCTGCCCAGCGGCTCCTGCCGTCCATACTTTGAC
>NZ_APHY01000018.1 GCF_000417505.1 Megasphaera sp. NM10 | reverse complement strand
TCTGTATTCATGCCGTGACGGAAACGTTAAGCATGCGCGTTCCAGCATTATCAATTCAGATCAAGGCAGCCAGTTTACCAGTGATGATTACAAGAATCTGCTTCGTAACCTCAATATCCGTCAAAGTATGGACGGCAGGAGCCGCTGGGCAGACAACATCATGATTGAACGTTGGTTCCGTAGCCTCAAAACGGAGCAGCTCTATCCGAACGAATATCGCACCCCAAGAGAGCTTCGACGTCTGATTAACCAATACGTAGATGATTACAACAACATACGGCCCCACGAGGCATTAGGCTACAAGGTTCCCAACGAGTTTTACTTTGCTTGCTTCGCTGCTTAGAATAATTCTGCTTACTGCCACTCTTAAAATTTTAGAACGTGGTCTTGACAAGGGGCCCATTATAGTGCACCGTATAAAGTTTAAATCTATTAAAGGTGCTGAGTGTTATTTTATGCTATTTTTAATATAAAGGAGGCGATTAGATTGAATAGAATTTACAAGGTTATATTCAATCGCGCAAAAGGGCAGTACCAGGTTGTTTCAGAATTAGCAAAAAATGGCGGGAAAACGTCGGGTAATTCTCTATTAAGAACAATTATTAAATCGGGGGGGGTACTGACTAGTACCGTATTAACAGCTGTGCTTGTATTTGGAAGTGCACTTTATGGTAGCGCTGAATCTGTTCAAGACGGTGATATTTTGAAGGCCGGAACTAACATTTCTGTAACTAAAGACGAAACAACAAAGACAATCACAATATCCACTGATGGGGTCGCAACCAGTGCAGAAGTGGATGCAGTAAAAACAGACGTACAAAAGAACCAAACAGATATTGCTGCCAATAAGACTGGAATCAATCAAAATTCCATGAACATCCAGCAAAACAAGACGGATATTGCGGCGAATAAAAATGAGATTACAGCCAATGCAGGAAAAATCAACAATAATACGGCCGATATTACAAAGCTAAAAAATGTGAATTCTGCTTTGGGCTTGGATCAAACAAAACCGGGAATAAAGTATTTCCGTGCCAATTCCACTGGAGAGGACGCTGCGGCTGCGGGCGAAGGTGCTGTTGCCATTGGTGTCAGTGCAAAAGCGAATGGCAAAGATTCTGTGGCTCTGGGCGATGATGCTCGTTCTGCTTCATCTGCTGAAAACAGTATTGCCATTGGCCGGGAAGCTGTCAGTGGCTCCTTTAATGATATGACCGCTGATGGCGACAGTTCTACTGTGGTTATAGGCGGAGGCAAAGCAAGCATATCCATCGGTGATGCAGCCAATGCTCGGGGAAACTCTTCGATTGCACTGGGGGATGGAGCGACGGTCTATAATGATGGGACCAATGATCAGCTCAACGATAACAGCATGGCAATTGGAACTAAGGCTAGTACGGTTGCTTCGAATCATGCAATTGCGATGGGCAACAATGCTGCTGTGACGCAAAACAGTCATAGTGCTGCAGCGATTGGAGACAGCGCAAAGGCTGAGGCGGAAGGCGCACTGGCTCTGGGCAAAAGTACGGCTGCTTCTGGAGCTGACAGCATTGCGGTTGGAACAGAGGCAGCAGCCAGTGGAGCCGATGCCCTGGCTATGGGTAAGAATGCGCAAGCTAGTGGGGCAGATGCCCTGGCTATGGGTAAGAGTGCACAAGCCAGTGGGGCCGATGCCGTTGCTATTGGAAATGGAGCAGCTGCCGGGAGCAGTGCTTCTGTAGTTTTGGGTAAAGATGCCAGTGCCAATGCCGTCCGTTCTGTCGTACTTGGTCCAAGTGCAGGCGTGGGTATGGTAGGAGACGTATTAGGGACGAAGGGATCCCATGTAGTTATTGGAGACAGAGCTGGCAACAATATTGACGGACAACAGAACATTGCAATTGGCTACAAAACGGGAAATGATGTCAAAAGCGACCATAATGTAGCCATTGGTTCTGAAGCTGGGACCAATATTGGGTCTAGCGGAAACACATCTGAAGGGAAAAATGTTTCCATTGGATATCATGCTAATAAAAACGATTCTGCTGTATCGCGGATCCAGTCTACGGCTTTAGGCAGTGAGACGAAAGCTGCTGATGATGCCGTTGCAGTCGGGTATCAGGCACAGGCGAATGGAAATGGATCTACGGCAATCGGGTTTAACGCCCAGGCTGCAGATGCGGCCAGTGTAGCTTTAGGTCAGGGCGCCCAGGCTGCAGGCGGCAATGTTGCCATAGGCAATGGCTCCGTGGCCAATGCCGCTATGATCAGTGGGACTGGGTATCTGACAGGACAGGCGGCTCCTAAGACTGCCGTTTCCGTCGGCAATGCATCGGCGCTGCGCCGTATTACCAATGTAGCTGACGGGGCACTGGATCAGGATGCCGTTACTGTGGCACAGCTCAAAAAATCAATAGACGCTACGGTAGCTCAGGTCAATGCGAATGTTTCTTCGGCAACGGCAAGCGGGGTATATTATGATACGGTCACTTCTGGAGATGGAGACAGTATTACCCTTCGTAATAATGACAATAAGGGAACGAAAATCCATAATGTCGCCGCAGGGACACTGGGGACTGATGCAGCGAATGTAGCTCAGGTCGATAAGATTGTTGATACGGCAAAAACACATTACTACTCTGTAAAATCTACCGATTTGAATAATTATGATAACGATTTGGCTAAGGGTGAAGACTCTATGGCAGCTGGCGTGAGCGCCAAAGCTTTAGGGGACAGGAGTGTTGCGCTGGGGAATAATACAGGAGCGCAGAGTCTTGGCAGTATTACAGTGGGAGCCGGTTATGAAGATCCGGCTAACCCGGGAAGCCTGAAACAGACTTTAGCCATCAGCGGTTATCAATATAACACGGCAATCGGGGCTGGCGCTCAGGCAGCCGGAAATAACTCACTGGCTATAGGGACTCTTGCGACGTCTTCTATAAAAAATGGTGGAAGAAGTGTAGATAAAGCGGTTGCCATTGGTTATTCTGCCGGTGTTTCTGATGACAAAGCCATCGCCATCGGCAGTGATGCCAAAAGTAACAGTAAAAGTGCTTCCGCTATGGGAGATACGGCTCAGGCACTGGCAGAAAACGCGCTGGCTATAGGAACAAACGCACAGGCAGCCGGTGTTTCTTCTGGGGCAATTGGCACTCAGAACCGGGTTACTGGGGCAAATACCTATGTCCTGGGCAGCCAGAACAGCACGGCTGCAACAGGTACAGCTGCTGATGTAAGTGCTTCGAATTCGGGAATCTTTGGGAATGAAAACCGTATGGAAGGGGACAGCAATCGTATTGTAGGGAATCAAAACGTGCTGAAAATGGAATCCCTGTCCAATAATTCTTCCAACTCGAGAACCTTTGAAAATATTTTTGTAACGGGTAACCATAATACGGTTACGGGCGATCCGGATACAAGCACAGCAGGCGATGCAGGCAGCGTATCTGATATTACTGTTACAGGTTCGAAAAATACCATCCAGGCCAAAAACCAGAAAAACAGGAATCTGACGGATATCCAGATCGTGGGAAACCAGAATACCGTTGATGCCACGACTCAAAACGCGGATTTGTCCAATACCCAGATTCTGGGGAGCCATGTAACGGCAACCTTGGGGAATTCCGTCTATCTTGGCAGCAATTCGGCTTATGTTGTATCGGGAGCCACTACAAAAGGAATGGATGTATACGACAGCGACGGGACATATCAGTACGCCGGTGGAACCCCTGCAGGTATTGTAACGGTGGGCTCCGCAGGGAAGGAACGACGCATCCAGAATGTTGCGGCCGGTCTGGTCAGCGCAAAGAGTACGGATGCTGTGAATGGAAGCCAGCTTTACACCATGACTCGGCCTCTGCGGTTTGCCGGAGATAACTCCACTATCGGCGCTGAAGCTTCGGCGGATAGCAATGTCCTGCACCGGGGCTCCGATCAGGCCATGTCCATCCTGGGCGGTATTAAGGATAGTGCTAAACTAAGTGATGACAATATCGGCGTCATTGCCGATGCGGCTAATAATAAAATGACCGTGAAGCTGGCCAATAACATTACTCTTGGCAAAGCGGATCCCAATGGTGCAGATGGATCTATTTCTGTCCTTGCAGAGAAGGGAGGTGAGGTTCGGATTTATGATGGTTCAGTTATGCTGCGAAATTCCGGCGATTCGGATGCTATTTATCTCCAGAGCCATATAGAGGGAGCAACGAGCTTGGATGGTTCATCCAAAGCTCGTCTGTATGTCATACAGGGATCAACGGAGAGTCCGCAGGAAGTGGCCCTCCTGGCAGACGGCATGATTTATGGCGGTGACGCAGAGTCTGCCGGACTGGATCCTGCAACCAATAAATCTAGCACAGGTAAAGAAATCAAAAAGGTGTTGAATCAGCAGGTCAATGTCATCGGCGGCATTACGAATACGACAAAATTCACGGCAGAGGACAATCTGGGCGTCGTGTCTGACGGTACGAACAACCTGAAAGTCCGTCTTGCCAAAGATTTGCAGGGAATCAGCAGTATTTCCAATCAGACGACGACCGGCGGAACTACCACCGGGACGAAGATTACATTGGGGAACACAACCAATATCGTCAACGTGGGTGGCGCCAAAATCACCAACGTGGCTGCCGGTGATGTAAACAGTACGTCCACCGATGCAGTGAATGGCAGCCAGTTGTACCAGACTAATCAGAATGTAAAAGCAGCTAAGACAGTAGTGAAAGCCGGACAGAATGTGACCGTGACTTCATCGGTCGGCTCTGATGAGCAGTCTGTTTATACGGTAAATGCTGACCTCAGCTCCGTTGCCAGCGCTATCGGCGGAACTTCTAGCGTAGATACTAAGACAGGTGCGGTTAAAGCCGGGCTGACTGTCAATGGAAACACCTATAACAACGTGCAGGATGCTGTGAATGCAGCCAATACGACTGTTTCTTCTACAGACGGTTCTGTCAAGGTGACACCGACCAATAACACCAATGGTTCACACAACTATGATGTATCCGTAGACTATAGCAAAGTCGCAGAGAATGCTGCTATTTCCTATAAAGCCAATAACAGTACGGCTCAGACCGTTACCTTGAAAAAAGGACTGGACTTCACCAACGGCAAGAATACCACCGCTTCAGTCGGGGCTGACGGCGTTGTCAAGTATGATCTGAATGATGATATTAACTTGAACAGTGTGACAGCAAAAACAATTAATGGCGATACCATCAAAGCCGGCGATACCACCATTACTACAGATGGCATGACCATCACAAACGGTCCGTCCATTACTAAGACCGGTATTGACGCAGGCAGTAAGAAGATTACAAATGTGGCAGACGGCGATATATCGCCTACATCAAAGGATGCTATTAACGGCAGTCAGCTGGTATCGTATGTAGCTGCCAATAAGACCATTCTGAAAGACGGTAAGAATACCACTGTTACCGGTAACGGCACAAAAGATGATCCCTACAAGGTGAATGTAAATGATAATCTGAACCTTGGTGAAAAAGGAACTAATGGTAAAGACGGATCCATCGGCGTCAACGGTACAAACGGCTCTTCTGTAACTATTAACGGTAAGGATGGCTCCATCGGTATGGTCGGCAAAGACGGGAAAGATGGCCTTACCATGAAGGCCGGCAAGGGTAAAGACGGTATAGACGGCAAGAATGGTGCGGATGGTATGACCCGTATCACTTATACCGATGACAAGAATCAGTATCATGAAGTAGCTACCCTGGACGACGGCTTGAAGTTTGCCGGTAACACAGGCAGTGTGGCCAAGAAGCTGAATGAAACCATGACTATCAAAGGAACCGGCACAAAAGCGGATTCCCAGTATGATTCCTCCAATATCAAGACCATGGTTAATGATAATGGGGATATGATTATCGGCTTGGATAAGAATCTGAAGGCTGATACGGTTACGGTTGGCGGTAAAGGTGCTGACGGCAAAGACGGAGTAAACGGTTCCATCGGCGTCAAAGGCAAAGACGGCAAGGACGGCGTTACCATTTCTTCTGCGGGCAAAGATGGAGCTGACGGTACTGACGGCCATATCGGCATCAACGGCAAAGACGGTGCTTCCGCAGATATCCATGTAGTCAAAGGTGCTAACGGTGTGGATGGAACAGACGGTTATAACGGTAAAGACGGCATTGACCGCATTGTCTATGAAGACCACAATGGCCATACCCAGACCGTAGCTACCATGAATGACGGCATGAAGTACGGCGGCGATACGGGAGCCGTTATCAATAAGAAGCTGAATGAACAGGTCAATGTCATCGGTGGTATTTCCGATACATCCAAGCTGACCGCCGATGACAATATCGGAGTCACATCCGACGGAAGTAATAATCTGAAAGTGCGCTTGTCCAAAGACCTGAAAGGGTTGGATACGGTGACAACGAAGACTATTACTGCTGATACTGGAAATATTACTACAATCAATGCAACTACGGTAAACGGTAATACCATTAAGGCTGGTGACACGGTTATTATTAATAACCAAGGAGCTGATATGGGGGGAACAAAAGTTACCCATTTGAAGGATGGGGATATTTCTCCTTCTTCGACCGATGCAGTAAATGGAAGCCAGTTGTATGGCACGGAAACCCGGATTAATCGTTTGGGCAACCGAATCAATCGTGTTGGCGCTGGGGCGGCAGCTCTGGCAGGGCTCCATCCTCTGGATTTTGATCCGGATGATAAATGGGATTTTGCAGCCGGGTACGGTAATTATAAAAATGCCAATGCAGTTGCTATTGGCGCTTATTATCGTCCTAATGAAGATACCATGTTTAGCGTAGGTGGGTCCTTCAGCGGCGGAGAGAATATGGTGAACGTTGGTGTCAGCTGGAAATTTGGACAGAAGAGCCATATCTCCCGTTCACGTGTTTCCATGGCTAAAGATATGCTGGCTATGAAAAACCAGATTGAAACGCTGACGAAAAAATTGGCAGCCTATGAATCGGGTCAGCCTGTGAAATTGGCTCCTATAGCAACCGGGGCTATGACCTTCCCAGATGTACCGGAAAATCATTGGGCTTATGAGTATGTTAAGAACTTAGCGGAACGAGGTTATCTGAAAGGATATCCGGATGGAGAATTTAAAGGCGATAGAGCGATGACACGTTATGAATACGCAGCCATTATTTACAGGGCTTTACAAAATGGAGCGCCTTCGGATGGTAACATGACCCGTTCTGTAGATGACTTTGGTCCTGAATTGGTTAAAGTGCAGAATATCGATCGTTTCCGCGTAGACCGAATTTCCGGTAAAGATAATGATCGGCATAAGGTGGAACGTGTACGGGTAAATGATAAAGATGATAAAGCCCAAAATGTGTACCGTGATGTTTACGGAAACCATATTCAAAAGTAGGGCACAGTAGATAAGAAGTATAAAAGCGCCAGTTGCTCGAAAGGAGTGACTGACGCTTTTATATGATAAGGTAAAATATATTTCGCAAATTCAATTTCATAAAAAATAGACATAGTCTATTGCCGCTAGTACAATTAAGTTACCACACAAAATTCGTAAGGAGGCAATAGACCATGTCTGGTAATATTATACAACTTAATGAGGATCTTATAAAGAATAATTTAAAGGATCTTGTACGCAACAGTGTAGAGGAAACTGA
>NZ_APHY01000017.1 GCF_000417505.1 Megasphaera sp. NM10 | reverse complement strand
AAGCATTTCACTCAAATCAGCCTGAGCTATCTGCGTAGTACCTTGAAACAGCTGTGTGAACGCTATGGGATAACCTATCTGGAACAGGAAGAATCGTATACTTCTCAGGCCAGCTGCCTGGATTTGGACGACATTCCCGTATACCAGCCGGATGCCCCCTATACAGGAACGTTCAGCGGGAAACGAATCCGGCGCGGCCTGTACCGTTTCGCCAACGGCAGGACGGCCAATGCCGACATCAACGGCGCCGCCAATATACTTCGTAAAAGTAAGCAGAACTTCGATTTTGAGGAACTGTGTAAGGGGCTTTTGGACAGCCCTTTGAGAATAAGGCTATCCTGATTTCAGGAGGAAACTTAAACAGCAACCTTCTCAAGAATCTCCCGCTTCTACAAGCGGGAGAGGTTCAAATTTATTTTTCATATCTGTCATGTGCGGACAGCGTCACGATTCCGACAGGGCTTCCCATTTTTCATAGGCTTCATCGAGCTGAGCCTGGGCCGCTTCATATTCTCGCGTCAATTCCATCATGGCGTCGGCATCGGTCTGGTTCTGGGGCATATTCATCTGCACTTCATACATCTTGATAGTCGCTTCCAGTTCGGCAATCTTCATCTCGATTTTTTCCAGCTTGGCCGCCTGGCCATAAGCCGGGGCCTTGGCCGGCGCTTTCACGGCCGGTGCCGGTTCCGCCTTCTTCACTGCCGGAGCTGCTGCCTTTTCCTGAGCCTGTGAGGAGCCTTGCGCTTCAGCTGCCGCCTTTTCTGCCGCTTCCTGGGCTTCACGGACCTTTTCTCGGTAATAACTGTAATTGCCGACGTATTCCGTGAGCTGCTTATGTTCCAGGACCAGCGTCCGCTGGGTAATCTTGTCGAGGAAATAACGGTCATGGGATACGACGAGGTACGTCCCGCCGAAATCCAGCAAAGCCTGTTCCAGCACTTCCCTCGTCGGGATGTCGAGATGGTTCGTCGGTTCGTCGAGGATAAGGAAATTCGGCCCCTGCAGGAAAAGCTTCAACAGGGCCAGCCGGGCCTGTTCGCCGCCGCTGAGGCTGTCGATGACCTTGAAGACATCGTCGCCGCGGAACATGAAGCGCCCCAGGACGGACCGGGCTTCTTCTTCGCCATAACTGAAATCGTTCATGATTTCATCGAGGACCGTCCAGGCCCCGTGCAAATCCGTGTGTTCCTGGGCAAAATAGCCGATATGGACGCGGCTGCCCAAGGTAATATGGCCGTCTGTCGGTTCCTTTTCGCCCATGATCATGCGGATGAGCGTCGTCTTCCCCGTCCCATTGGGGCCGATGAGGGAAGCCGCTTCGCCGCGGCGCAGGAGGAGCGATAAATGGTCGAACAACTGGCGGTCGGCAAAGCCGCCGCTGACCTTGTCCAGGACCAGGACTTTCTGGCCGCACTCTTCGACGGGCTTGAAATTGAAGTGCAGCGACTCATCTTCGGGCTGCCATTCGATGCGTTCCAGCCGGTCCAGCTGGGACTGGCGCCCGCGGGCCTGCTTGGCCTTGATGCCGGCTTTGTATTTGCGGATATATTCTTCCGTTTCGTGGATGTGTTCCTGCTGCTTCTTATAGGCCTTTTCCAGGGCCTTCTGCTGCTGGGCATGCTGCTCGACATAGCGCGAATAATTGCCCTTGTATTTAGTTACCTTGCCGTGGGACAGTTCGAGGATGCCCGTCGCCACGCGGTCGAGGAAATAACGGTCATGGGATACGATGAGGATGCCGCCGCCATAAGACAAGAGATAGCTTTCCAGCCATTCCAGCATGTCCACGTCGAGATGGTTCGTCGGTTCATCGAGGAACAAATAATCCGGCCGGCGGACGAGGGCCTTGGCCAGATTGATGCGCGTCTTCTGGCCGCCAGAAAAGCTCTGGACCGGCCGGTCCATGTCGGCTTCCGAAAAGCCCAGGCCCTGGACGATTTTCCGCGACATCGATTCGTATTCATAGCCGTCGAGCCACTCGAACCGTTCCTGCATGCGGGCATAGCGGTTCATCAAGCCTTCATCATCGGGATGGGCCTGCATGGCCTTTTCGACAGCCTTCAAATCCTTTTCCAGCTTCATGACGTCCTGCCAGGCCTCGGTAATCGTCTGGCGCAAGGTCACATCGTCGGCGTAAGTGATATCCTGCTGCAAATAGCCGATGGATTCGCCTTCGGAAACGACAAACGCCCCGTTGTCGTAGTCCTCTTCGCCCATGAGGCACTTGAGCAGCGTCGACTTCCCGGCCCCGTTGGCCCCGATGAGGCCAATCCGTTCGCCCCGGCGGATTTCAAAACTCACATCATGGAATACCGTATGCACTCCAAAAGACTTACTCAATTTCTGTACTTTAATACTACCCATCTATACAATCCTGCCCTTCCTGGCATACTGACGACAAAACAAAAAAAAGAGCCGCCCGCGACTCCTATCTTGAGCGGCTACTCCTGTAGCAATTCATGAAGGTCGACCGTCCCGCGGCAAGACCCCTTTTCACATATCTATTATACCGTCAACCCTCAATCATCGTCAAGACTCGGATTCCGATGCGGCTTTGCCGCGTCAAATTCATCCCATTTGTCATAAATTCCGGCTATGTACAGGATTCACACGGGACGCCTTAACAGGACGTCCCCTACGGTATCGCATAGAGGCGATGAAAATAATAAGCAGGCCGCAAAAAAATCCACGGCCTGCGGCCGTTTCGTAGGGGCTTCCACGTGGGAAGCCCGCTAGAGAGATTTCGCCACAGCCTAGCCGAGTATGATGGCGGGTCTTTACGAACAACGAGCTACGGCCTTTTCTCGGATTCAGATACGGCTTCGCCGCTATAAACTCAAACTGACAACGACGCTTCGGGAAACTCTCTGCGCGTAGCGGGCCGCCCGCCGCTGTCATCTATCCAGGAAATCGTCTCCTGCATCTGACGGGCCAGAATAGCTCTGGGCGGCCCCTACGGCATCGCATACAGACGATAAAAAACAAAAATAGCCGCCCAGGACTCCCCATCGTAAGCGACTATTTTTGTGGTTCTTATTCTGTTAGTACTAGTCACTCAAAGGTAGACGATAAGGTATGCCTATGATATACTAGCTTCGAAGTTCTGCCTAAAACGGTAGGCGGTTGGTCCCTTGCTTCCTAAGGAGGGATTTTGTGTGAACCCTCCAATCCATGGGAAAGGAGGGGATTTGTATGCTTCTGACTGTAGATACTTTTATTGGTATTCTCGGCCTCTGCTTAGGTGCTTTCGCGCTTGGGTATGCCATCGGATGCGCTTCAAATAGAACACAAAAATAGCCGCCCTCGATCCCACTCGTAAGCGGCTACTTTTGTAGTCATTATTTGGGGACCAACCGTCTATCGGCAGGACCTCTTTCACGTTTATTATACCGTTATCAGTTAATCTTCGTCAAGGACGAGGCTGCAATCATTCCTTTATTTCCCAGCGATTCCCTTAAAGCCCATATCAAAACAAGGGAATCGTCAATGGATTAAGGGAATCCATCTGCCATAAATTCCGGCTATCGCATAGAAGCGATGAAAACAATACACCTGTCGTAAAAAAATACGGCTTGAAGCCGTTGCGTAGGGGCTGTCCCGAAAGCCTTTTTGACCCGTCAGGTGCCGACCAGCGGGAGGTGCAGGACGGTTGCCAAAACGGACAGCCGTGGCTGGGCGGCCCGCTTTGATATTTCACCACAGCCCATTCTATTCTAATGGCAGGCTTTTACGAACTCGGATTCAGATGCGGCTTCGCCGCTATAAACTCAAACTAACAACGACGCTTCGGGAAATCCTCAGCGCGTAGCGGGACGTCTTAACAGGCGTCCCCTACGAAATCGCATAGAGGCGAAAAAAAAATAACCACGCGGCTCATAAACCGCGTGGTTATCGTATTCTTTATGGTGGAGATAAGGAGGATCGAACTCCTGACCTCTTGCATGCCATCTCCAAATTCCCGGAAAATAAGCTCAATCAGCTCCATATGTATTATTTAAATAGTACAAACAGCCCAATGTATCCAATGAGCAAAATACTTCCGGTAGCAACTGCTATACAAAAGCTAACCTTCATCGGCTAATATCAATCATCAAAAAAATTATAAATACCTATTTTAACGACTAAGCAATCTCCTAACATCATAAAATTTAAACGTAATATTTCTTCCTGAAATTCCAAAATGCACAATATATACTTACTATACATGGATAATGTTGTGATTCTTCAAAAATTTTTTAATCTGCTCTTTTATGGACTTCTTTTTCCGCATAGAAAGGTCTTTTTGCATATCCTCAAAACGTAACTCTTTCACCGGATTCTGAGGAAGAACTTTGACATGAAACTTAACAGCATGTTCCCAGTCATAGCCCTTTGGTATAATCTGAAAACTTGCATCACCTACGGCTTGTGCTACATATTCATGACGGGAAATAGACTGCAAGCATTGTCCCCCGCCAAGAATACGTTCATAAGGACCACGGTGAATTCGCTGCAACTGTAATTTTTGTCCAATATGCAGCTCAATAGGTTTCATTGAAGGATATCCTTCTCCATTCATATAAAGCTCTATTTTTTCATCGTCAGAAATCGCGTATTGGAGACGTATTGTATTGGCATCAATTTCAGGAACCAATTCTTGTTCACAATCAAAGCGTAAAAAGCCTTTTTCCTTCGACCATGTATAAATACTGTCTAGATGGCCTGAGCTTACGATAAGCCGATTACCTTCAACCCGGACATTTCCTTGCGGAATCAAGTCTCCTGCGAGGATGGGATGCACCTGATTATGTACATATGCCAATACCCGGTACGATAAAACATGACCGCTGCCATTATGGATATAGATAAGCAATTCTCGGTGCCGATGATGCGTAAAATTCCCTTCTATGACGTTCAGCCATGCTGAATCCATTTGAAAACGATATAAACAGGTCCATTGGCGTTCTTTAGAAATATATTTAACAATTAAAAAGTCCGCTTTTCCTCTTTCCCTAGGAATTCGCAAGACATAGTCATAGCTCTTAGAATCCGTAAAATGGATCGGAATAGCTTGTTTGAAGCCAGGAAAAGTTCGTTCTAACGCCGAATCAGCCTCTTTGGACAGGGTTACTTTTAGATTTTTTCTAGGCTCATTGATGCCTTTAATCATACTTTCAATCCGACCGACAGCCCTTAAAATCGCATCAAGACTGATATCCGGCACCTTCCCATCTGGGTTCAGATAACCATGCAAATAAGGCACGGACTGATGGGCGAGATTAAGTCTTTCACAAACTACCCAACAAACTGTTTCTGCTTCAAATTCCTTTGTTTCTTTGGAAAGATTAGTCCGAATGGGAATATATTCGATTTTTTCACGATTCAAATGCCCACAAAAGTAATGTCCAAGTTCATGGATAATAGTCGCAAATTTTTCTGCTGGTGACTGATTTTTATTAACGGTAATACAATAGTGGCTGATGATATCGACATTACTTTTCGAGGTATGCGAGAGTCTGGCAACATTGGTGGCGTTCCATTGTATCTGGCCGCCGTAATATGTGCCATAGTTTTCTTCCCGATAACGAATTCCCTCCTTAAGCAGGGAGCTAATAAGCGTTTGAAGCTTTGCCTCATCAATGAGTGTATCGGAATGAAATGGATGAAGAATGTACTTAGAAATGACTTCTTGCGGCATCTTCTTTCCTTCTGTATCGTCTAATTCATAGACAAAAGAAATAGGTCCAAAACGACGCAGGATAACTAAAGGACGGGCTCCCGGTTTAGGCCGACGATGATATACTTTTTGCCACGTATCCAGAGTCGCTACAAAAGCACTACCTGGTTTTTGCACTTTAACCATCATCGCATTATAAGGTGCTAAATAGGGAAATTTTCGCAACTCTCCCATATATTCCAGGAAGTCTCGTTGTGTATCAAAACGCATTACACTTTCATACAGTTGGTCAATTTCAGCAATACATTTCTCTTTATGTTCCCCTTTATCCATTACTTCCCCCCTACATTCAGCATCCCCCATAAAAAATCTTCCCTTATCAATTATATTAATACGAATAATACGTCAGCATAATATAGGACATACGATTTCCAAAGGCCAGGTATTCTCCATTCCCAATATTATAACAGCCATCGCTTTCATTTTCGCTGTTGAAATCAACTTTAGGAATGCGATTCATATGATATGCTTGTACAAATTCAGACGGAGTATTAGAGCAATTTAAACCCGAGTTATTTAGTACTGTGTTGCTGCCACGTAATAGGATAATTCTGTCGACACAATCACCGTCAAAGGTTACTACGATTTTTTTATCGGCATAATACCAGCCAGGCATTCTCCAGTAAGGCTGCAAATCTCCTGTTTGTGAAGGGGTTCCTAATACGGCTTTGACTTCATCAGGCGTCATTCCCAGATGGATGCCGGCAACGGATTCACTAAAGGGAATTTGGGCAACCCGGTGCAGCATCTGCGAATCATTAACTTTCAGACGGTCCATGTTATCATGCCGTACATACCACGAAAAATGCATTAAACGTTCCCCTGTACTTTCCAAAATACGGAAATTAGCACCGCCATTACCTGAAGCTCCGGCGAGATCATATACCGTCAATATTTTGCAGCCATTAATATACCCGTCTTGTATCTGTAATACCAGATTGCCATTATGATCGTACCAATTACCATCAATTGCCTTTAAAATTTTCGCGACAGATTGTGGCGATTCGGGACGGAAATTAGCAGCTTGGCTGATATTTATACTAGTGCATGCCAAAAGAATTATCCCCATAAAAAAACTGAAAAATCTTTTCTTAACGTTCATTTCGATTCCTCCCATCCTGAAAATATGTACAGCACGCTTCTACTATATAGTATAGTTTCGATATACGTCATGTAAATCCTGCTAAATCCACCTGAAGCATAGCATCATTCTACTCCCAAGGCTTTAAAGACAGCATCTTCAGGATTACTATAAAATATCAGTTGAAAACTTCCGATTAATTCAGGTGGTACCGTTCCCAAATCGGCGGCGGATGTAATGGGAAGCAGGACTTTTTTTGCGCCCGAGTCGAGGCATACTTGCAAGGTGTTGGCCAGTTCGTCGACTTTCATAAGTGTACCGCTGATACTGATTTCACCAAGGGCGACGAGGGAGCTTTGGACGGGTTTGTTCAGGGCGATGGAGCAAATAGCGATGAGCGTCGGGAGCGCTAAGCGATGGGTCATACCGATGCCTTGAAGGTCCTGGTAGTTGATGATATAGTCTTTGGCGGTCGTCGAAATGCTGCCGCTGATACGCCTGCCATTGGCTTTTAGGTAGTTATAGGCAGTGTTGACGGCTTCTTTGCATTCTCTGTCGCTGCCGATGCCGGTGCGTTCAAATTTCCCGCTGCCCGGCAGCATCTGGCTTTCCAGGCGGAATACGCCGATCATGTTGTTTTTCCCATGGGAAACGGTATAGACCTGCCCGGGATTGCAGAGGCCTTCAGGAATGAGTTTGCCGCCGCCTTGTTCCGGCACGGAGACATAGTGTTCTTCAAAGGTTTCGTTGTCGATGTAGGAAAAATTCACGTCGTAGAATTCCATGCCGCCTAGCTTTTTGAGCTGTTCTTTGACGCGGCGGCGCATCTCCAGCGCCATTTGCAATACTTCTTCTACTTCGTCTTTGCTAAAACGGCCATCCGGGTACAGCAACTTGATGTATCCGCCGACCATCTTGCGGACCGCAATAGTATCGCGCTGGTTCAGATTTTTCCCCAACCGGAAATAGGCATCCAGGGCGTCACCATACTGCTCTTTTCGCAGTTCTCGCATGAATCCAGCCAGATAATCAGAAATGAATCCGTAATCGTCGGTGAAATGTTCAGGCCGGAATTTAGGGATTTCCCAACCAGGGTTGTAGCCATGGATACGGTCGAGGAAAGCCGTGTCCGTTCCCATTTCTGGCGGGAACGGGTCGAACAGGCTCGACGTTTTCAGCAGGACATCGACAGACTGGTTGATATTGCCGACAAAGACCATCGATGCCGAAGCCGCTTTTTCTTCCTTGCCCCGGGCAAAGGATCCCGATGCCATATAGTCTTTCATGATCTGGATGCCATCCTTGTCCTTGAATTTGATGCCGGCTACTTCATCAAAGGCCACACAGTCCCACAGGCCGACCAGTCCAATCTGATGGCTGGCCATGTTGTAAAAGAGGTTGGCTACCGTCGTCTGGCCGCCAGAAACGAGGATACTGTTCGGTGAAATTTCCTTGTATATATGTGATTTCCCTGTACTGCGCGGTCCCAGCTCACAGAGATTGAAATTATTTTCCACAAGCGGAATCATACGTGTAAGGAGCAGCCACTTTTCACGATATGACAGAGAGTCCGGCTCCATACCGGTCGAGCGCAGCATGACATCCATCCATTCTTCTTTAGTAAAAGCCTGACGGCCGCGCTTTAATTCATCCATGTCAACATGAGGCATCTGGATGGGCGTCAGATTGCGGATACTAATAGGATAGATGTTCTTCTGTCTTCGGTTATTTGACTGAGGGCTGTTTTCATTGGGCAGAATGATATCCAGGTTCTCCGTTCCTTCTGCGTCATAATTCAACTGTACGATGCACCATATACCGCCGCACAAAAGGCGGTCGTATTTTTCCGGGTATTCATCAGCAATGGGGATTCCGGTCAGGCCCAGATTGGAAAATGAGGCTTCATAATAATCCTGCTTGATATTCAAGCTGACCGTAATCATATCGATGACGGTGTGGCTGCCGTGCTGACGCAGGACCGAGAGTACTTTCTGCGCTTCATCGGGGCGCACAAAATTGGCAGATAAAATCTTTTTTACGTTTTCCACTCCCGCTTTGACGATTTCTTCATCGTCAGAGCTGCAATACTGACCTAATAGAAATTCCAAGACGTACACAGGGACATTGGCCCCTTCTTTGATTTTTTTCGTCAAATCCTTGCGGACGATTTTCCCTGGGAAATGAGTCTTCAATTTCTGGCGGATTTCTTCCCGGTTGGTGGTTCCACCTGCTGTCTCCATATCAATCCTTCCTCTCTGCGTTCATCACAAATCAAAGCCAAAATCTCCAGCAAAGGGAAGATCCATAATGAACGGATGGCGGAATACGTCTATGCCCGTTTCCGCGTCTTTGATGACCAGGAAATACGACTGGCTGACATCATACTCCTGATTTTTGAACGTAAAGCGGATCCGGAATGTCCGCTTGGCCGGGTCTTCTTCCCGGCTGTCAGCCACATGTGTGATTTCATTAGAAACAGGCTGGCTTTCGGCATCTACAAAACCAATCAGATACGTGGCTTCTTTGACAGTCTCCCCGACCGGTTCCGACTGGATGAAATCCAGCGTCGTAATGAGATTGGTAATCTTACTGATGGTGTTGATGAAGCGGATTTTTACCGTCCGCACATCCGCTTTGCCTCGTTCCATATGGACATCAATGACCGGGACCAGCATTTCCTGCGGCGAAGAACCACCGTGTACATAATTCTGACCGCCGCTGCCCCGCGTTTTGAAGACACTTGTCCCAATGGGGAAAGAAACCATGCGGTTGTCCTCGTTCCCCAGCAGATAGCCGAGATTCAGGTTCTGTACACCATCTTCTTGAATTCCTTCCTGCGAGATGATGTAACGCCGTTTCACAATATCATGATGATGAACGTTGCCGATTTTATCCGATTCCTGCACCTTATTGCGCTTGTAAATGAACCCATGGTCTGCCGTCACGATGAAATGATGTGTATTAGCCCCGTTATGGACTTTCTCGATGAAATCCAGGATTTCTTTCACGGCTTCTTCACAGGCCTGGAACACTTCATCCTCGGCATGTTCGCCGCGGACATCAATCTGGTCATGATATACGTAAATGACTTGCTGGCCTGTAAAAATATCCCGCATATCCCGTGTTTTCATGTGTTTCAAATCATCAAAGGATACACAGCGGGCCAGCGGCTGCCGAGCCTGTAATGCTTTTTCCCGGCTCTGGATATCGATACAGTATGCCCCGTCGACGAGTTCTTTCCCTTCCGGGGACAATTCCAGCTTCCGATGGGGCAGGAGAGCCGACATGCCTAGCCGGGTATATGATGGTAAGGTGCTGAGCATAGCCTCAATTTTCACTTCACTGCGGGGATTATCGCCCAGGCGGTCAAAGAGTTCCCGCCCTGTTTCATAACGCATCGCATCGGAAATAATGACTACGACCCGGTCTTTACTGTTAGCTACATAATGGTCATAGAAATCACGTTGCAGGGGAATCACCGACAAAGCCTTATCTTCCATGATTCCCGCATTCCATTCCGGCAATAATTTGCCCAAGTATTCATTAGTGTATATATTTTCAATCAATATACGCAACGGTTCATAAGCACTGGCATCAGCAAGTCTATCTAAGTGATAATAAAAATGGCGATAATCTGTATCAACCTGGTACAAATGATTTTTATAGTCTTTGATGATATTCTGGAAACCATCAGGATATGACTGTCTTGTCAACATTTCCAATCTGATGGCACAGATAAACATGTCATATATATGTTCCCGCTGTTGGCCGAAATGTGTCTTTTTGCGAAATTCACAGAGTGCCAGAATACGATAATCACCCAAATGCGCATCCACGTCTTCAGATTCCAGCCGACCGGCGATCCACTGGATCAGCAGCGTATCGACATCAGCAAAGCAGCCGCAGGCAATTAAGCTTTCCAGAGGGTACGTTTTCAGTGAATCTGCGACATGGAGCTGCTGGCTGGCAAAGAGCGATAGCCTATCAAAAACAGCCTGATAAACGACGCTGTTCATCATGCTGTCCAAGAAAGCAATGGCATTGCCGGTCTTGCGCATTTTGAAAGGTTCCCAACTATTGGGTACGGGTTCCATGATTTCATGAGCGGCACAGGTCACAAACAGAGCCAGTACCAGCTTGGCTATGCTTGGATTTTCCCAGGCCAGGCCAAAATGGCGGGCGCACAAATCCCAAAAAGAATCCATCAAATCATACCGGGCTAATTCGTCAAAAATCCGATGGTTTTCCTGGCTTTCTTCATCAAGGACGATGCGCAGTGCTTCTTCGAGTGAACACGTCCGGGCGCCTGCCAGAGCACATATCATACCTAGGCGAATCGTCGTTCCATCGTACTGGCTGATACCCAGATCATAAAACTTCTTCGTCCGCTCCTTGTTGGCAAAAAAGCGAATATGCGCCTCCAGGACCGGCTTCCATTCTTCACCGATGCCGAGGTCGACAGCGAGCAAAGAAGCCCGGTCTGCGTAAAATTGCCGCGAGTAGAGCAGTATATCTTCCAAATGGTTCTCGTGGACATCGGGCTTGGAGAATGGGGCATAAATAAGGTAATTCGTGGTTCGGTCTTCGTGTTCGAGGAAGAGTTTGGTAGCAAACTGATTATCCGGCATAAGATGCAGGATTTTTGCGTTATCCAGTTGCAATGAATCTACATCTTCGGCAAATTCAGCCCGATCATCATACCAAAAGACCAGTTTCCGGTTTTCGTCTCCACTCGTACGAAACTCTTCATTAAGTCTGTCTTCTATTTGCTTGAGATTTAATTCTGCCATAGTTCACTCGTTCCTCAAAAGATAATTAAAAGATAATCAAAAGATAGCCAATACCTTTTGAACCGCTTAGTTATCCGCTTTTTTTTGCGTTCTCTCGCGTATAAATTTCGAAGTTCACAAGATATTCAAAAGATAGCGCTATTGTTCATGATGCCATTCCGTAAGGTATTCGTGCCAGAGGGCGTCTTTGGCCATGATAGCTTTGGAGTCGGCCAATACTTCGTAAAATTTACCGTCCCGGCCGGTCTGGACTTTGCGGTAGTTGATTTTGACGCCATCGTCCAGGTCGAGGTGAATCTGGTCCAGGGCCAGGTGGCCCAGCTTGGCATCATAGTCCTGACATTCTTTGATCTGCTTCTTCATCTTTTCCAGCCGCTTTTCCGCTACCGATACTTCATGGGCCGAATGGCTGTGATCGATAACATCCTGCATGCGGTTGACTTCATTGCTGTAAATCCGTTCCATGCGGTGGAGATAATCGGCACGGACGCGCCCTATGGTGTTTTCATCGTAGCGATGGAGATAGACGAGAGCCTTAAAGCCGTTCTCCTTACCACTGTCAAAGAGCCAGTAAATCGGCCGTTTCTGATAAGTCTTGCAATGGTCCTTGTAGAAGTTCTTGAGGAAATAGTTGCGGAGCTTTTCTCTGGAAGTAGTACCCCTGGTTCCCAGGGCATCGGTGAGGAATTCCAGGTTGGCTTCGAAGTTTTCCCGGCCGAAGGCCTTTTTCAGCCAAGCACAGATGAAGGACGACAAGTCGTCATCAAAGTATTCTTCGTCGGTAATAGGCACGACGTTGTCGTTGTCAGGAATAAAGGTCTGGTATTTACCGGCATCCCATTCGCCGCCAGCATAGGCCAGCCCCGGCGTATCCAAGGAATAACGGCCGAAAAGGCAGCCTACAGCATAGGACAAGAGGGACTTCATGACGTCTTCCTTGGTTAGGACATAATTGCTGCCGACCATGGATTCCGGCACATCCTTCTTTCGGTCGAACACTTTGTGGACGGTGATGTCCTTATCCGCCACCTCTGGGGTCAACTCGTTCTGGAGACCATACAGATTGATGAATATTTGGTTCAGTTTCTGCTCATTGTTCTGGAGCGCAACGAACCGGTTATTACAGGCTGCCTTGAAATCCAGGTAACATTCCTCTAGGGTGATACTTTTACTTTCTCCTGGCATGTAATTCATTAGGTCGGACATTCTTTTTTTGACCAAGGGATAGTACTGGAAATCCCAAGAAGTTTCTAAGGAATTCCAGTCGGCTTTGGAAAGAGCGATTGACTCTCTACAAATTTCACTGGCTTGCTGAATTACTTCGTCTTTGCTTATTAATGGTAAGGATTTTAAATTACCAGCTTGAAAATTCAATGTTGGATTTAATATTTTGATTAGATAATCTGCTGTAGTCGAGGATAAAAAGCCCAAAACATACATTAATTTATTATCGTCACAAAATAATGTTGATCCTGCAACATCAAATAAAAAACCTGAAGGAATATACCGTACCCCAAAGTTGCTTGAACTAATAAATGTCCACGTAATACCTTTATGAAAGTAGAAATTATAACCCCCATTTTCTCTGTGACCAGGCGTTTCGTTCATGCGTTTCCTTCCATCTTTATCAAACCAAAGAACAAATCTTTGATTTCCAAACCATTTTCTATAATCACCACCTTTGTTATAGGGAAAAAATTTTTTCTTGCTCATTTCTAACTCTTTGCAATTATTAATTGTAAAGTCTATTAAATTATTATTAACTTCCCACCAATTTCGAATAAAAATATCATTTTTCCCAGTTCCCATTCCAATTTTAACTTGGCAACAACTGCCTATCTTTAAACCTTTAATAAAATCCCCTAATATATTTTTACTTACCCAATACGCCACAGGACTTCCAGGAATCTTAGCAAAATTTTCTTGCTGGCTTACATACCTATTTTGCGCCGATAAAAATATTGCTTCTTTGCCCTGTTGTGTCGTTGGCTCGATAAGCCGGCAATATTCCCCTTGGTATCCGTTTGAAAATTCGTTTCGTAGAACAAAGCTGGTAGTTTGTACGACCTCACCGCCGATTTCTTCAAAAGCACGCGGGCCAAGATGAGCCATATTAACGATCATCTTTTGCAATATCTTTTCCCTCAGCTTTTCATAACTAGAGAGAAACATCCAAGCGTGCTGGGTAATCATGGCCTGATAACCGTTCGGCTTAATCATAGCCCCACATTGTTCAATGAAGACGGCAAAGAGGTCGCTCTTGCTGTCGGGATAGTTGTCCTTGACATACTTCGACAACTTGGCATCCATGCCGCTACTGCCCATATAAGGCGGATTAGTCACGACGACATCATATTTCTTAGATAAGATTTTGGCTTGACGGATGAGTTTTGGCATTTTGTCGGCCATTTCTGCACTCCAAGCGGCAAAGAGGATGTTTTCCGAACCCTTTTGCCGGATTTCTTCCAGATAGTCCTGAAGATTGTCATAATCTGTCGGCTCGACCTTGAAGATGGAGCCATATTCTTTGGCATCATGGAACAGGTCAATCAATGCATCCGCCTGAGCAATATAAGTTTGGTCTAGTGTCAATTGGCCAAAATCACTGCCGGAAAAAGCTTTCCACGTAGATAAGCCATTGCTTTCTTCGATGGCATAGACATGGGGCTGGATGCCCCGGCTCAGGAAACGTCGGTCATACTGGCGGGCTTTCATTATGACGGCAAAATAAGCCAGCTGGGCAGCCCGTTCATCAATATCGAGGCCATAAAGATTATGTTCGACAATACTGATGGCGGCATCACGGTCACGATAGCCCCGGCTCCGATAGATTTGCATGAGCACATCAAACATATAGACCAGGATATGGCCACTGCCACAGCAGGGATCAAGACAGGTCAGGTCTTCCGGATTGAGCTTACTGTGTTCAGCATATATCTGATTCAGCTGTTCCTGGACGGGTTCTTGTTGTTTCGCTTCGTCGAGATAATATTTCCATTGCTCTTTGAGAGCTTCATTGGGATGGCCTTCTATCCACAACCGTCCCAGGGAATTTTCTACCATGTAGCGGACGATCCAGTCCGGCGTAAACAGCTGGGTAGCAGCCGGGATATCTTCTTTCTTTATTTTTTCACTGCTCTTACGGGCAAAGACTTTGTCCTTCGGTTCTGTATTGTAATACTGATAGAGCCAGCCGATAATCTGCACCTGGTCCCGGAAATCGTCTTCGGGGATATCATGGACGAGATGCCAGACGACGCCGTCCCGGTCAGAAATGGAGAGGGTAAGCAAGAGTTCCGTATAATCGGCGATTTTTTCAAACAGCATGGGGAGGGGTTCATTCAGGGCATTGCATGTCTTGATGAACAGCATACGGAACAGGTCATCGGTCTGGTTATTCATTTTCCAGTCTACAATCTGCCGCGATTCATCTTCGCTGAAGGTCAGGTCCGAATCAAAAGGCGATGTCACCAAATCCGGTTCGATTTTATCCGGGTTATCCGAGGACAATACCCGGATATGGCCAGGCAGGTAATCATTGACTTCCATGAACCGGATGGCAATGAGGCGGTTGAACCAGGTATAGGCCGTTTCTTCCATGATTTGGGAAAATGCATCCTCATAGGGGATATCTTTGGCTCTTTCCTTGATGACGGCCACGAGATTTTTCCGCTGGGCAATTGCATTTCCCGTAACGGTGGCCGGTTCTTTCAAGCCGATGTCGAAGAATTGGGCATCCGCTGCAGACTGGGGGAGCAGTTCCTGTATTCCTTTATCGGTGATGCCCAGTAGACGGGCTTTATATACGCTGTCGGCGATGAGCTTATTTCTCGCCCAGATGGCAAATTTCTTTATGGCCGTTTTATCCATGATATCCCTGTCCTTCCTGATTAAAATTCAACGTTGACGATGGTGTCTTTATCCAGTTCGCTCAGCAATTTCTTCCGCAAAGCTTCGACATAGGCATCGACATCCTGAGGCGATTCCAACCGCCACGAAGCCGTCCCGGTCATGGCCTTGATGGTTACGTTCTTTGTCTTTTTGATAGGCGGCGTAACTTTAGGCGTGTTTTCTTCCGTTCCGAACTGGCCCGGAGCATTCTTTTTGTTCCTTTCGGCCTGTTCCTGTACCAGTTTATTATCCTTTTCGGTCATTTCATCAAGCAGGCGGATTTTCAATGCATCGGCCTGGTCGGCAAAGCTGCGCAATGTCGATACGTTATTGCACCGTTCCACTCTTCGCAGCAGATCATCGAACTGGTGGGTATAGGAATCTTTCTTTTCTTCCTGATAGGATTTTTCCCGCAGTACATCCATGACGCGTTGACGAGAACTATAGATAGAATCGCGGACTGGTTTTTCCTGTTCATCCAGGACCGCACTATAAAGCGTCCCAAATGTATTCAGCAGTTCCGGCAGGCGGGGAATATACTGGTATGGATTATCTTCGTACAGAATCCGCTTGATTTCTTTTACCGTGTCTTCCAATTCTCGGTTGACGATATAGTTTTTGCTGTCATCATAAATCTTCATCGAGCTCAGGGCGTTATCGAAAATATGCTTTTGTTCGCCCTGGAAAAATCCCTGGATTGGTTCATAATCTTCGGCAAAATTGAACAAATCGTCTTTTGCATCAACGATTTCTTTATAAAATTCTTTCGTAGACCGTGTTGCCAGGATATCCTGCAATAGCTGGATTCCCTGTCTGATTACGTCTTTTCCCGGATAGGCATCATTATTTTCATAATATACCTGTACTTTTTCTAATTGGGACAGCAATTTCTGGAATCCATTGCGGGTATGCTGCATCAGTTCGTCTTCATCGTCTGTTGCCGGAGTGATTTGCAGCAGTGCCCGCATAATGGCTTTACACGTATTTTTATCCTTGCTGGAGATGCGAATTTTCTGTTCCATCATCATGTTTTCTACGAATTGTTTCTTCGTGATATAGCTGATGATTTCATCTTTCGTTTTATTCATCAGGCTGACCGGAGCCCCATTGACAGTAAAAGCAATATCCCCCTGACGGAACAGCTGGGCTACGAGGTATTCTACATCGTCTTCGACAAATCCATAAGGAGCTTTCATGAAACGGTCTTTGACAGATTTAAGGGAGGTTTTCAGGTGTGCCTGAGAATTCATCTGGATATAGGCCCGTACGTCATCCAGAGCCAGTTGGTTGGCCTGGCGCGTCTGGCCTAGATTGAGCGCAGTCTGTCCGTTTTGGTCAAACAATCTGCGTATGCTGCTTTCATCAAAAGGTGTATCAATGTAATATAATTTATTGTATACTTTATCGACAAGGTGATGCAATGCGTCCTGAATGCGGACATTGACATCTTTGGCCTTGATATCCGCTGGGCTGCCGTTAATGTAGATGGTGGCATTCTTCAGATTTTCCATCAGGAATAAGCGGGCATTGTCATAGCGTTCCCGCATTTCCAGCCGTTTTCCTTCCTTGATGCTTTCGTACTGCACCATCGAGGCCGTCGTATTGCGGCGCAGGAATTTTTCGATTTTCAAGTACGTCTGGATTTCATCCATAAAGGCCCGGTCATTGGGCAGAGCTATCAGGACATCTGGCTGTGCGATGGATAAAGAAGCCAGCATAGCGTCATCGGTAATGTCCGAAGCCGGCGTCAGGATATGGATACCGATATCGTTGCCTTTTGTTACTTTATAGGGGTATTCATCGACGGTCTGATTGAAGCTGAATGTATAGCGTCCGTTGAATTTAGGATAGCGGTATTTTTTGTCCGTGAAGATATCTTCAAAGACCATTTCCGATATTTTGTGAATGACATCGGCATTGTCGATATCTTCGCTTTCGATTTCCCGGTTAATTTCCTGTTCTTCGTTGGTCAAGAATACATAGGATTCACCATTTTTCTGTACCAGCATCTGGCGGATCAGGACTTTCAGAGCCTCTTCGACGTTTCCCTTCAGGGTAATCCGGTCTTCCTCGAGATTATCCATCATGAGTGTCGTAATATTGTCGATATTCGGCGTTATATCCTGTACGTATTTGATGAGGAACAGTGTTTTTAGTACGTTAATGGCAAAGACATCGCCGGTCTTGTGATCTGGGTTAATATAGTCATTTTCGTAAGCTTTAATGATGACACTGCGATGGCTGTGGTCGAGGAAATTTTCCATCGGCGTGTAGAAGGCATAGAACGGGATAATCGTGCCTTGCTGTTCATGCATATAGGCAACGGCCGATTCTTTGAACATGGCCAGCATGGAGCGTTCCCCTTCGGACAGGTGCTTGCCGGAAGCGCCGTGGGTCCGGATGGCGGTCAGGACAGAACCGAGCAGATTGAACTGATACGGGATGAACGGATAGACGGCGGCAAAATCGTCTTTTCCTGTGTAGAGCTTGCGTTCCACCGAGTCGGTGAAGACAATCTTGTTCTTGATAGTCGTTTCTTCCTGGCCGTACAGGAGCCGCAGTATCTGGGCGGCGGTATCGTTCTTTTCCAGGATACGTTTTTTGATGACGGCATCGACATTGGCCGAAGACAGGGACAGGCGGGTATCAAAGCGGCCCTGGATTTTGGAGAAATCGTTGCCTTTGACTTTGATAATAGAATCGATGTCCTGCTGGGAAGTGACGATGACCCAGACTTTGCCATTGCAGGCGCTGCCCAGATCTTCGGTCACGGTCTGCAAGTTGAGCATGAGATTGCGGTCGTCACCGATATACTGGCCGACTTCATCGACGAGGAACACGACATGATGGTTATGGCCTTTTTCGTCGATATACTTTTTGACGCGGCCGGCAAATTCTTCGATGGAGATGCGATAGGGCTGGATGGCTTTCTCACACCAGTTCCGTGCCGATTCTTCCGACATGACCCCCATCTCAACCAGGACATCGACAATATCGTCCTGGACGAAGTCGAATTCATGTCGCGCATCTTCCCACGCTTCGCCACTGGCAGCGGCAAATTTCTGTTTGAATTCGTCGTAGCGGCCTTTTTCCGTCAGATTGCGTTCCAAGTCGGCTACATAGGGAATCGTGCCGCAGAATCCCTGCATTTCGTTGAAGACTTTGAGGAAGACGTTGACAATGGCGTCCTTATCCTTTTTGCCATTGGAGTCGCTCTTGGAGTCGATATTAAAAAGGACGACATCTGTCGGCGTTTCGGCGGCCAGTTTCATATCGGCCAGCACCATCGGATCTTCGATTTTATGATCATCGATGAAGTAGTCAATGGCTCTTTTACCACCGACTTTGGTATTATCTAGCAGATAAGAAAAGATTTTTAACAGGTGCGATTTACCACTGCCAAAGAAGCCGGAAATCCAGACGCCCATCTTCGGCGTCGTCCCGTTGATTCCTTTCTTGTAGGCAGCAAAAAAATCGGCAAAGTGTTTTTGCAGTTCCTTCGTCACGACGTATTCTTCCAGCTCCTGCCGGATATTTTCATTTTCAATGTCGCCGACCTTGATGACACCTTGCAGGTCACGGTCGATGGGTTTGGCAAACATATCTTTAATTTCCATGATTCATCCCTCTTTAGCGGGCTATGCGGAATGCCCGGTAATAGCTATCTTCCACAAATTCATTAAAAACCACCAGCTCTTGCTCCGTATAGGTTCCCGGATAAAACAGGATGACCGGCGTGGCGGCAAATTTTTGCGGCAAATTGTAAAGTATTTTATTGAACACTTCCGGCGCTTCCAGAATAGGGTAGCATTTGCCAATTCCCGTAATCAGGACAACGGCGTTTTCCGGCGTATGTTCTTCCATATAGTGGACTAGGTAGTTATCTTTGTCGGTAATCCGCAGCATCCGCTGTATAGCCGTTACGACACGCTGGATACCGCCTCGGCTTTCCAACTTCTTGGTCTTTTCAATAAAGCCTTTTTCCGTTAATCGGTCGATGATGATATCGTATAAATCATATATAATTAATTCGTAATCATCAAAACCTTTGCGATTGTGTTTCTTCAGCCATTCAATATGACTGCGGACTTCCAGTTCCTGTTCCGGCGGATAGTCGAATACCCAGTAGTTGACCTCATTGGCTTTGCCGGTAGACTGTCGGAAGGAAGGCACCTTGATTTTTTCGTCCATCTCGGCAAACCGTTCGGAAAGGCTGCGGCGGTTTTTATAATATTCACGCGATATTGTCTGTGCTGCCATGCTGATCAAACTCCCGTCAATGCTTTGATAATCGGTTCCAGGTGCTGCTGGACCAGCCAAGTTTCAAAAGCCGGATCCAGGATGGGTTTGAATAATTTCCGCGTCTTCTGGCCCCGGTCAGAAAGGCCAGCTCCCAAAAGATAGCTTTTATAGGTTCGCCCCAGGCGTTGCAACGTCTGATCCGTCCAGGTCGCGGCTTTGCTGTCTTGTAGTTGTTTGTCACGGAAAAAAATCCGTACATCCCGGTCGTTCAGCTCATTCGTCCCCATCAGGATTTTTTCTCTGAACACCTCATACATAAAATCAAAAAAGAGGCTTTCATGCATCATGATAGCGGTTAAATTGACCAACTTCTGTGTCGCCAGATCCGACTGCTGGAATAGCGGATAAATGCTGGCATCCAGCTCCTGAATCCGTGCTGTCACTGTTTGATACATCATTGCGGCCCGGGCCGGCGTCGAAGCATTGAAAAAATTTTTATCAAGACAAGCCGACTTGATTTCATCCAAACTCAGACCCTTAGAAATCATAGCGATTTCTTTACGGAACTCAGGAAACCAGAAAGCAAATTTAACAGCCCCGGCACTATACGGTTTACGATTCATGATTTCACCTCTATACACCTGTCACAAATTACCTTAACACACATTATTAGCAGCACTTTACAACTTTTACGCTGCCTCGGAAGTTGACAAAACTAGTTTACACAAGGCCTGCACTAAGTCCGTTGGATTTTTTGCGGATTGGGCTTTAGAGACTAAAGTGCCTAAAAATATTTCACGCTGTATTTGCCAGCTTATATGGCTTCGCAGCTCTTGTGGACTGGTGTTTTGGTACTTCGCAAAATGCTCGTCCAGATACGGCAGCATTTTCAGGCTGCTGTGAACGAGGTTTATCAAATTCACCATGTGTTCAATGCCATTTTGGCGGCGAATCCGGTAGGCATTCAGCGACCAGAAGGCCTTCTGCTCATAGTAGTTGGTTTCGATGGCCCAACGCAGCTTGTACAGCTTCAAAGGATAATAGTCCATGCCTTCTGCCGGTGCGTCCCGTAGGATCTTTCGTTCCTGCCAGGCGCAGCTCATATGCAGGGCACCGGGGTCCAAGGTACTGAAGAAAAGCCGCCGGGAGCCAGATGTAGTGCAGCTGACATAGGCGTGGATACGGCGATTCCCGCAGATATGGGTCAAAACAATCCGATGGCCGACCTGCATGCCAATCA
>NZ_APHY01000016.1 GCF_000417505.1 Megasphaera sp. NM10 | reverse complement strand
TCAGACTTTACTCATGGTTTTCCTCCAATTGTGCCTTTATTTTGTCAATCATGTCTTCATAGGCGGCATCCGTCAAATAGACGCGGTCCGGATTCATGGCAAAGGTACTGTTCCATTCAAAATCATCTTTGTATTTCGGCACTAAGTGAACGTGGAGATGATGCCCCGTATCGGCATAGGAACCATAGTTTACCTTATCCGGATGGAATGCCTGATGGATGGCTTTCGCCGCCTTGGCAACGTCGGCAAAAAAGGCATTGCGTTCTTCGTCGCTCAGGTCCGTCATTTCACTGACATGGTCTTTATAGGCGACGATGCAGCGGCCGGGATGACTCTGTTCTTTGAACAGGACCAGCATACTGACCGATAAGTCGCAGATGTAAATGCCGAATTTAGCAAGCGGTTCGCCTTTTACACAATAACCACAGTTTTGATCAATCATATTCAGCTCACCTCATCAAATAAACAATGACAAAATTAATACAACCGCTAACCCGCTAACCGAGTTAACTAATTCTAATAAGCCCCAAGTTTTAAAAGTTTGTCCCATCGACAGATTGAAGGTTTCTTTCATCATCCAAAATGCTGCATCATTCGGCATCGTAATGGTATTACTCCCAACAGCAGTTGCTAACATCAGCAATGTTGGATTAACATTAAATACCGGAATCAAAGGTGCAACAATGCCTGCCGCAGTAATCGCGGAAACAGCCCCTTGACCAGTTGCCCAACGAATAACAACCGTAATGGCAAAGGCTAAAATCAGCGGCGAGACAGATGTCCCTGCAACAGCAGCTGCAATATGCTGACCTACACCTGCATCAACAATGACTTGTTTAAAAACACCACCAGCACCAATAATCATAACAACCGTAGATATCCCTTTAATAGCAGAGGAAATCGTATCAGAAGTTTCAGAAATTTTACGCCCAGCACGAATGCCAAAAACATATATAGCAACAAGTACCGCTACAAGTAAGCTAACGTTAGGGCTACCTAAAAATTCAAAAGTCGTATAAACGAAAGTACCTTTAGCAACAAAATTAGCAATAATAGTATGCCCAATCATAAAAACTGCCGGCAACAATGGTATCAATAAACAAATAGCAAAAGACGGTAATTTAAAAGACTTCAATGAGTTTTCGTCAATATTCCCTAATTTAGGAACTGCGAGGGTATCAAGCCCTTTTAAAAACCGAGGTAAAATGATACCAGCACAAATAACAGAAGGAATAACTACGACCAGCCCCAAAAGATATACCATCCCACTGTCAGCTCCAAAAGCATCCACTAAAGCTACCGGTCCTGGCTGAGGCGGGAAAACGCTATGTGCTTGTGCAACACCTGCTAATACCGGAATAATCAAATACATATAGGGAATTTTAGCTTCCTTAGCAATACTAACAACCAACGGAACAACTACCATAAACCCTACTTCAAAAAACATGGAAATACCAAAAATAATACCAACAAACATAACGCCCCATCGTAATGTGCGTGTTCCACAATGGGCAACAATAGTATCTGCAATTTTTTTAGATGCACCACAATCAGTCATTAATTGACCCAAAGCAGCCCCAAGAACGATGACTAAGCCAACTCCGCCTAATGTACTACCAGCCCCTTTAGTTATCGTTTTAACTAAAGTAACTGTATCCATTCCTTCCATAAAAGCAACAAAAATAGCAATAAGCAACAAGGCAATCATGCTGTGCAATTTCATTTTTACAGTCATGAACAATAATAATACAATTGCTACGCCTACCCATAAAACAGGTATAATGTTTTCCATAAATAGCGCCTCCTAACAAGTTTTATTTTACATATTTAACTAACGTATTCCGAACGGCATGAGGACCGGCAATGAGTTCATCAAAGTAGCCTTCAATTTTTTCGCCCAGGCCGACTTCATAGAGGTCGCTACCAAAGATTTCCTTGTTGGCTAAGATGGATTTCAACTTGCCTTTGGCCGAATCAGGATTCCCCAGGGTAATGCCTTCCAAGGCAGCCTGCAAGTCTTTCAACAAGGGGTCCGGGCTCAGTTCAAAGTGCTTGCCTTCGTCATCGACAGCTAACAAATAACGGCACCAACCAGCAATGGCTAAGGGAATATATTTCAAATCCTTGGCTTTGTCGCCATAGGCTTTGATGGTTTCACCATAACGAACACCTACTTTTTGCGAAGTATCCGTTGCAATTCTTTGTGGCGTATCTGGTACATTAGGATTGGGAAGACGTTTACTTAATAATTCATCAATAAAAGCTTTAGGATTGATAACTCCTGGGTTAACAACAACGGGAATTCCTTCGTCATAACCAATATATTCAATAAGTTTTTTGAGTTCCGAATCCTTCATTTCATCGGCAATCAATGTATATCCAAGTAAACACCCGTAAACAGCTAGTGTAGTATGCAGAGGATTCAAGCAAGTTCCTACTTTCATCCGTTCTACTTTATTAACGGTATCTCGGTCAGTGAATATAACACCGACATCTTCTAAAGCAGGGCGCCCATTCGGAAAATCATCTTCAACAACTAAATACTGGGCTTCTTCAGAATTAACAAATACGGCATAATCACTATGACCAGCTTTAATGAGTTGTGTATCAGCAAAATGACACCCCTGCAAATAAGTTTGAACTTTGCGAGAAGGAGCCGGTACAATTTTATCGATCATACTATAAGGATAAGAAATTTTTTTATCTACATATTCAAGAAAACCATCTTCGACAAAACCTTTTTCTTTCCACGAAACTGCAAAAGTATGAATGGCTTTTTTAATAACATCACCATTATGAGAGCAATTATCTAAGCTCAGAAAAGCAAAAGGAATAGCGCCTTTTTTATATCGGGCATAGGTTAAAGCAGCTAAATTTCCCATCCCACTTTGTGTATGTTCTGGTCCCTGATTTAAATCAGCATTTACATCATCAAAGTAATCTCCCTTATAATCAGTTAATTTATAACCTTTTTCTGTAATGGTAAAACTAACTAATTGCAATGTTGGTGACGTAAAAATATCAATCAGTTTCTGCCAGTCCTGTAACCGGTTACGAGCACAGCCTAAAGATTCAACAACATTTCCTATGACTTTTTTATCAAAATGCCCGTCCGCATACATAGTGACGGCCACACTCAAATTATCATAGGGTCTATACACATCATCAATAACAGCCATATTGTGAGTAGTCATAACGCTAATACCAGTATGCTCTTTGCCAGTCTCTAATAACTGTTGTTGTAATGGGGCAATAAAAGCCCGAAAAATGTTTCCCCCACCTACATGAAGCCACTTAGGCGATTGTGCAGTTGAAGACGTAACAGCTTCATCGTCAAAGGAATAAAGCTGAAACCCTTGTGCTTCCCATTCAGCACGATTTTCTTTCAAGCTTTGCCGATTCAAATGCAACATCGTAAGTTCCTCCTTTTTATAACTGCCCGCACGTGCGGTTAATAGCATCCCATAAGCCACAGATATAGTTAGCACCAAGGGCCCGGTCGTAGAGGCCATAGCCCGGACGGCCTTCTTCGCCCCAGATCATGCGGCCGTGGTCCGGACGGATAGGGCCGTCGAACCCGATGTCATAAGCGGCTTTGACGATTTCGTACATATCGAGGTTGCCGATTTGCGATTTATGAGCGACTTCGTTGAAGACCCACGGTTCATGAACCTGGATGTTGCGGATATGCAGGAAGTTCACGCGGCCCATTTTCCCGAACTTGCGGATGATGTGGGGAATGTCGTTCTGACGGTTCGAGCCGAGGGAACCGGTGCAAATGGTGAAGCCGTTGCTCGGACTGTCGACCATGGCTGCGATTTTGTCGAGGTCGTCTTCGTTTTTGACGATGCGCGGCAGGCCAAAGACGGAAATCGGCGGATCATCGGGATGAATGGCCATCTTGATGCCGACTTCTTCAGCGACAGGAACGATGGCTTTGAGGAAATATTCCAGGTTCTTGCGCAGGCCGTCTTCATCCATGCCTTCATACTGTTCAAACAGGTGCGACAATTCTTTCAGCCGTTCCGGTTCCCAGCCGGGAAGGACGAAGCCATTGCTGTTGTCGAGGATTTCCCGGGCCATGTCCTGCGGCGTCTTGCCGGCGATGAGATGGTAGTCATAAGCCAGGACCGTCGAGCCGTCGTAAAGGGGTTTGGCCAGGTCGGTCCGGGTCCAGTCGAAGACGGGCATGAAATTGTAGCAGACCATCTGGATGCCGGCTTTGGCAGCATTGCGCAGGGACGTGATGTAATTTTCAATATACTGGTCACGGCTGGGCAGGCCCAATTTGATGTCTTCATGGACGTTGATGCTTTCCAGATCCTTGAAGACCAGGTTGTTCGCTTCAGCCTGCTTTTTGATGTGAAGCAGCGGTTCTACTGGCCATACTTCGCCGACAGGAATGTCGAATAAAGCGCCGACGATACCGTCCATACCAGGAATCTGGTCGATCTGCTGCAAGGTAATTTTGTCATCATTTTCTCCGTACCAACGGAAGGTCATTCTCATAAGGCAATCCTCCAATTATAAATGAATTATAAAATATTTGTTTTCGTTGATGTTTCTTTTATTTCTTTTCGCAGTTACATACTACCATACTAGTATCCATTAAGCAAGGTAAGACATTATAATTTGAATAAGTAGAATAGAAAAATTGAATCCATGATTTTTGTGCATAAAAAGGCATGAAAATGGCCAAAAAAAAGCGGGCCGCCCTTTGGGCGGCCCCTACGATTGCGGTCTGCGAACCGCGGCCTGCAGGCTTGCTACCAGGCAAGCCCTATATCATTATAAAATGACGTTCTTCTGATTTCCGGCTAAGTATGCGTCGATGTTGTCAAAGACGATGACGGCGCGTTTCGCCATGGATTCTGCCGTAGCGAAAGCGACGTGCGGCGTAACGATAGTGTTCTTGGAATGGAGCAGCGGGTGATTGGTGTCGAGAGGCGGTTCGTTTTCAAAAACGTCGATGCCGGCACCGGCGATTTTACCGCTGTTCAATGCATCAGCCAAATCCTGGGATACGACGACAGGACCGCGGGCTTCGTTGATGAGGAAGGCCGTCGGTTTCATGTACGACAAGGTTTCTTTATTGATCAAGCCCTTCGATTTGTCCGTAACCGGGCAATGGAGGCTGACGATATCGGCCTGTTCCATCATTTCTTTCATGGGCAGGTATTTAATCAGTTCCGTATCGGCTTTATGGGAGAAGCCGTTATAGGCGATGACCTTGGCGCCAAAGGCATGGACCAGTTCGGCGACGCGATGGCCGATATGACCGGTACCGACGAGGGCGACGGTCTTGCCTTCCAGTTCGTTGCCGACGAGGCCGGCTTTCGTACCGCCAGCACGGCAGGCTGCATCGACCTGAGGTACGCGGCGGAGCAAATCGAGCATCATGGCGATGGTCAATTCAGCTACGGCAACTGTCGAATAGCCGGACGCATTGCTGACTTTGATGCCTTTGGCTTTGGCCGCATCAAGAGCGACGTGGTCGACACCGGTAAAGGCGACGTCGATGTACTTCAAGTTCGGGCAGGCATTGATGACTTCGGCTTTGAGGGGCATATTGGCGATGATGAGGATATCGGCGTCCTTGGCTTCTTCAATCTGGACGGCCGGGTCATCATTGCGTTCATACGCAGCGAATTCATAGCCTTTTTCTTTCAAGGGTTTCACATACGAATCAAGTAATTCCTGGCTGATACCTAACGATTCCAACAAGACAATTTTCATTTGTAAAATCTCCTTTCAGCATAGGTAATATTTTGATTTAATTATACGCATATATTGGCAATTTGTAAGCTATCTATGGGAAATCAGTATAGGTATACCCTCTATATGATAAAAACATATACTATTTTTCGTCTAAGGCCGCTTGTACTTTAGCACATAGGCTCAATAATAGTTTTCGTTCCTCTGGCGACAGGCCTTGCAGAGCCCGTCGCCGATGAGCTGTCACAAAGGGTTCTGCCTGGGCGAACAAGTCCTGGCCGGATGCTGTCAATTCAATATACTTTCCCCGCCCCTTTTCCATAGGATGGCGGCTAATGAGGCCTTTCTTTTCCAGCCGGCTCAAAGTGCGCGTAATCGCAGCCGCTTCCACCTTGAAATAGCGGATCAGCTCAGCCTGGGCAATGCCGTCGTTCAAATGGATGAAGTTCAGGACCATCCATTCCGAGCTGTGAAGTCCCAAAGGCGCTACACAGCCATTTAAAGTCCGGGAAAAGATACGGGTCGTGCAAAATAACTGCCGCACTAGTTCATCATCTTGCCGGTCTTGTATATCCATAATTGTAATACCTCTCAATCTTCATGGATATCGGCGACAGCTCCTTTCCCCGCTTTCTGGCTGGCCATGACATCGCTGCCATAACGATAATGACAGAACATGAACAGGACAGCAAAGCAAATCATGAGAGCTGTAACGCTCCAGTACATGTGGCGGTAGCCTACCATGCCGGCGATGACGCCTAAGACGAGGATACCCGTGCTGGTGCCGATATCAAGCATATTATAGAAGGTCGCGCTGGCAGAACTGCGCCGTTCCGGGCGGACCATATTCAAAATCCACGTCAGCAGGGCCGGAAGCAGCAGGCCTGCACCTAAGCCATAAAAGACGGACGCTGCCAATAAGACCGTGAGCGAATGAGCTGCCATGATGAGCAATAAGCCGATCAAGTACAAGACCGATCCGGGCATGACGACGGCAAAAGCACCTTTAGCATCGAGGAGACGGCCGCCAAAAGGACGGGAAATGAAGACGAACAGCATCCCGATGATGAAGAACAGGCCGGCATTTTCGATATGCGCTTCAGCAGCCATCATGGCGATATACGTATTGACACTGCCATAGGCGGCACCGAAGAAAATCGTCAAAACAGCGGGAAGGCCCGTACCGGTTTCACAGATGCGGTCGCGCAGAGAAGCCTTTTCCTTCACTTCTACCCGACGAACTTTCTTGCCGGCATGACAGAAGACACACTGGCAAGGACAGCCAGGAAGGAAACGGCGGCCGAGGCAAAGAACAGGGCTGCTGGGCTGATGTCATTGAGTAAAAATAAACCAACAGCCGGAGCCAGGGCCATCATGACCGTACTGCCCAGGCCGAAATAACCAATCCCTTCGCCGCGGCGGCTGGCCGGGATGACATCGGCGACGATAGCTGCCGCAAAGGTCGTACTCAGGCCAAAACCGAAGCCGTGGAGGATGCGGGCAGCTACGATGGCGTGGATACTATCAAACATATAATACGACACGGTAGCCAAAATGGAAAGGGCCAGGCCCAGGTAAAGGCACTTCTTTTTCCCTAAATAGTGGACACCCGTATCAGTGAACAGACGGATACAGATGGCCGAATAACCAAAGATACCGCCGATGAGGCCGATTTCCCCACCCGTAGCCCCTAAACTGGCCGCATAGAGGGTAATCGTCGGCAAGAGGAAATGAAACCCGGCAAACAAAAAACCGTTGGCCAGGACCAGAGCCATGAAATCACGAGTCCATAATCTTTCTTTTATCACTGCAATCGCTCCTTTTATAATTGACTAGTCAAATTTGTTGACGGAATCTATCATAACACTGTTATATTGACTAGTCAATACTATGTGAGGATTTCTGCCATCATGCCGGACGCTTTTATCTCAAAAGTTGTCCGTTCCGGCAGCTGTCTTGAGTTCATTTCCACCGCCTGTATGCGATATCGTAGGGGACGTCCTGCTAAGCCTTTTTGGCCCGTCAGGTGCCGACCAGCAGGAGGCGCAGGACGGCTGCCAAAACGGACAGCTGTGGCTAGGCGTCCCGCTGTGAATTGTAGACATAGCTATTCGGGCAGATGAAGGATGTTTTCACGCATCACCCGTCATGCATTACGTGTACACCACCATGACAGACGGGCCGCCCTTTGGGACGGCCCCTACAAAGTCCATAATACAAACTCTATCACAGTGTCTTCAACTTGAGGTGCGTCGCCTTGAGGAGTTCTTCCATGGACGAAGCGCCGACGATTTCTGCGGCTTTGAGGACGATGTAGGCACAGGCGCGGGCGTCGTCCAAGGCCTGATGGTGATGGAAGGAATAGCCCAGGTGACCGGCAACGGTGTCCAGTTTATGATTGGGCAAGTCCGGCCAGACGCGGCGGGAGATTTCGACAGTGCAGGCATAGGACGCCTGGGGCTTTTCCAGGTGATACGTCTTCAGCAGGCTGCGCAGGACCCGCGTATCGAAGACGGCATAGTGGGCGACCAGGATGCGTCCTTCCAGATGAGGGCGGATGCGGTCCCACAGGGCATCGAACTTTGGTTTATGGGCGACCTGGTCCGGCGTGATGCCATGGATCTGGATATTGCCTGAATCAAAAACCATGAAAGGCGGTCGGATGAGGGTATAGCCTTCTTTGACACAGCGGTCGTCATTCATGGTGACCGCAGCCAGGGAGCAGGCACTGTTGGCGTATTTATTGGCCGTTTCAAAGTCGATAGCCGTAAAATCGAGCATAATCTACCTTCCTTTTTGACAAACGAACGAATTCTATTTACAATAGCTACAAATCTTATTTCTGCGAGGTATTCCCATGACGAGCGAACAACACCAGTTCACGGCCCAGGGCCGGACCTTCCCGGTCATCCTGGTCCGCAAGAAAGTGAAAAACATCAATCTCCACGTCCGCAGCGACGGCACGCTGTACCTGTCGGCACCGGCCCGCGTCCCCTGGGCTTATATCGAGGATTTCCTGGAAAAGAAGACGGACTTCATCATCCGCGCCATCCGCGAAATGGAAGAACGGAAACAGAAATTCCCCATACTGACCCTCAGCGACGGCGACACGCTCTATCTGGCAGGCCAGCCCTACAGGCTCGACGTCCGCCTGGGCCTGCACAACAGCATCCGCCGCAGCGGCCAGACGGTCTTCATGGAACTGGCCGATGACACGCCGGTCATGCGGCAGAAGCTCTATCATAAGCTGCTGCAAGCCCTGGGGAAGAAACTCTTTCCTGCCAGTTTGTCCCGTATGCAGCCCTTATTCGCCGGCCTCGCCCTGCCCGACCCGGTCCTGAAACAGCGGGTCATGCGGTCGCGCTGGGGGTCCTGCATGCCCCTCAAAGGCATCGTCACCATGAACACCTACCTGGCCATCATGCCTGAAGCCATCATCGACCACGTCATGCTCCATGAGCTCTGCCATTTTCTCCAGCCCAATCATTCCCGCCATTTCTATGACGCCATGACCATCCGCATGCCCGACTGGAAAGCCCGGCGCCAGGCCATGGCGAAGTATCTGCCTTACTGTGTCTGATGGTCAGCGGGAATCGTCGCCGCCAGTTCCGGCCGGCCATCTTGGAAGGTCATGATGAAGACGTCTTTAATGGCATCGTGATTGGCATCGAGGGAAATGGTCCCCGTCGCGCATCGTAATCGATGGTCTTCACCAGTTCCCGGGCCACATCGGCCGCTTCGGCTGACTGACAGCGTTCAATGGCATCGGCCGTCATCATGAAGGCGTCGTACCCCAGGGCGGCATAACTATCCGGCCATTCCCCATACTTTTCATAATAAGCCTGAGAAAAGCGCTTGGCCGCATCCGTCGCGTCGTGGCCGGCATAATGGTCCGTATAATAGACCTGGGTCAAATAATCCTTGTCGACATCCCGTTCCATCTTGGGGCCATTCCAGCCGTCCGGCCCTAAGAGGGGCAGGGAAACGCCGTGACTGCGCAGCAGCTCGATAGCCGGTATCGTCCAGTCATCATAACCGGGCAGATAGATGACGTCGACCTGTTCCCGCTGCAACAAGGGCAGGTATTTAGTCAGGTCCAGTACATTTTCTACGGGAATATAGACGGGCACGTCACCGCCGCTGGCAGCAAAGGCACTGCGGAAATATTCGGCCAGGCCCTGGGCATACATCTTATCCGGATAATAAAAGACTGCCGCCCGCTTGACATGGAGCTGTTTCAGCGCATAGTCGGCCATGGCCCGCCCCTGGGAAGCATCGATATAAGCGGCGCGGAAAATATAGCGGTACACCTCATGGGACTGGGCATCGACGGTGATATCCGGCTGTGTGCAGGCCGGACTGATGAGGGGAATCTTCACGGCTTCCACGTTGGGGATGACAGCCCGCGTACAATCGGCCAAGTCCGGGCCGATGATGGCCGACACATGGCGCACCGTGAGCTGCTGGATAGCGGCTACGGCATCTTCCGGTTTACCATGATTATCGACCGATACGAGCTGGACGGGCTTACCTAAGAGGCCGCCCCGGTCATTGACCATATCCTTGGCCAGTTCGATGCCCCGTTCCGTCGATGTCGAATAGGACATACCCTTGCCGCTCAAGGCCAGGTTCGTCCCGATGAGGACCCCTGTATTGGCTGGCATCAAAGAACAGCCACTCAAGAGAAGGATGACAAAAAGCATACAAAAGCCGAGTATCTGCATGTTTCTCTTCATAAACGCGCCTCCTTCCTGGGGGATAGTAGTAAAAAAAGGGACTGCCGCACGTGCGACAGTCCCCTTTTGAGTTTGTAGTTTTTAGTTTACAGCAAATGGTAAAAAATTGAAAACCATCTTCTACAAACTCTAAACTTTGTACTACAAACTTTGAAGACAAAGAGACCGTGCATGATGACAAAGACCGGCATGCGCTAATCTCTACGGCAGGAACAGCAGCGGGTTGGTCGGGGATCCATTGACGCGGACTTCGTAATGGACGTGCGGCCCTGTGCTGCGGCCGGTACTGCCGGCCAGGGAGATGATCGAGCCAGCCCGGACTTCCTGTCCTACTGTGACTAAAAGCATGGAGTTATGGCCATAGCGGGTAACGAAGCCATTGCCATGGTCGATTTCGACGAGGTTGCCATAGCCGTCGACCCAGCCGGCCATGGTGACTTTACCGGCTGCCGTCGCCCGGACAGGCGTCCCGTAGTCGACGCCGATGTCGATGCCTTCATGGAAGCCGGAACCGCCGCCAATAGGATTGCCGCGATAACCGAAGTTAGACGTGACTGTCCCGCTGACGGGCCAGATGGAAGGCGTCGTCGACGTGCTGCTGGCATCGCCATTATTTCCGCCGCCCAGGGCACCACCCTGATATTTATGCGTAATCTGCTGCATTTGCCGAACCTGTTCGCCTGCCGTATCGCTCAAGACCGTCTTCAAGGTGATGAAGCTGATGATGCGGGCGTTACTGCGGGTTTCCAAGCGGGAGGTGGCCAATAACAGGTCATTGTAGCTGGCATGAGAAAGGTCCGGAGATTTCTTTTGTCCCCCTGCTACGCCACCGTCACCTTTTGGGCTGTCACCAGCCCCCGACCCCTTGACCATTTGCCGCAGCTCCTGATCCAGGGAATCCATTTTATCCATCTTTTCCTGGAGCGATGTCGTCTTTTCACGCATCAATTCCAGCTGCTGTTCATGCAGTGCTTCCTGGGCCTTGGCCTGCTGAAGCGAAACGAACTCGTAAATGCCGATGCCTGCAGCGATTACAATGACGACCACTGCGACAGCACAGCCGCGGACGAGTTTCTTATATTGCGCCGGTGTCACGACTAATGGCTCCGTCCGGTCCGTTTTCAGGAACGACGGCCACCATGCCGGTGTTTCCCAGGCCTTCATGCGTTGGCACCATGATTGCAGGTTGCGCATCCATGGATATATCTTGATGTGGATCTTCACGCTTTTCCCCTCTTTGTTATCCTTCCAGATCCTTTTGAACAGCCTGCATGTCACCGCTGTAATTCAATGCGTTATCCAGGCTTTCCCTTTCTTCTTCACTCATGCCATAGAGACACTTGCCCTCTACGATCGGTTTGGCAAAAATACGCGATTCATTGCGCCCATAGACACTGGAAAGACAGAAGCCATCATTTTTCCCGTCGAGGACGGTAAAGGCAAAACTCAGATTGTTGCCGATATTGTCAAAGGCATTATATTTAACGAACCCGATTTTACGGAAACAGTGATTCTGGACAGCCATGATATCCTTCTGCGTCTGGTGGATCATGTCGAGTGTCCCCTGCAGGTTATGCAGCTTATCGACATCGTCACGCAGCTTCGCTTCGACGCTGGCTCCCGTTTCGTCTTGCATAAAAAAGGTGTAATTCGTTTCTAATTTTCTGATTTTCTTGTGTAAAATGACGATATAGACGAGCAAGAGCAATAAAATCAACCCGCCAATACCGGCAAGCGCCATCGTGGCAGCCTGCATATCGACATTCAGCATTTCTTTCCTCCCATGAACATGAATATGCAAAAATATTATATATGAAACGAAGAAAGAGGTGACCGCGGCGTGTCTTCTTTTTCTTCAGTCAGTATCGACAGCAGCCGTTCAAATTCTGCTTCTGACGAAAAGGAAATCTCGATTTTCCCCTTTTTCCGGCCCTTCCCCAGCTGGATGGCCACATCGGTCCCCAAGGCCATCTTCAGCTTATCCTGCAGCCAGGCCACATGGGCGTCCGGTTCCGGGCGGGGCTTGGCCTGGGTCATCAGATGGCGGACCAGGGCTTCTGCCTTGCGGGCCGACAGCTCATGCTTCATAATGTACAGAGCCGCTTCCCGCTGCAGTTTCGCAGACGGCAGCTGCAACAGAGGCCGGGCCTGTCCCATGGATAGGCGGCCTGCAGCGATCCATTCCTTGATGTCGGCTGGAAGCTGCAGCAGACGGACCATGTTGGCCACATGGGACCGGCTTTTCCCGACTTTCTGCGCCGTCTGTTCCTGTGTCAGGCCAAAGTCCTTCATCAGCCGTTCATAGGCCATGCCTTCTTCAATAGCATCCAGGTCCTGGCGCTGCAGGTTCTCGATGAGAGCAATTTCTGCCGCTTCATCGGGCGTATAGCTTCGTATGATAGCCGGCACTGTTTTCAGGCCACAGCGTTTGGCCGCCCGCAGCCGCCGCTCACCGGCAATGAGCTCATATCGGCCGGGACCGGCCTTCTGGACAACGACAGGCTGGACAAGCCCATGCTGACGGATGGAATCCGCTAAAGCGGCCAGCCCCTGTTCATCAAAGGTCTGCCGCGGCTGCCGGGGATTGGGGACGATACATTCTACGGCGATTTCCGCCGGTGCGCCCCGTTCAGCAGGAGACTCGTCGACTGCCACCATGTCCACCTCATTTCTTCCAAAATTATTTTTGAAGTCTATATTATAGTATATCGTCTATCCACCATTTAATCAAATATTTATTGCCCTGATTTCATTGATTTTTCTAACAATTTCTATGGTATAATAAGAAGCAAATGTACAGATTCAGAAAGGATGTAAAAAATGCCAACATTTACCGACCCCTTGCGGGAAATCGACGCTGCCAGCGTCAAAGAATACGCCTTGCAGCGCGGAGCTGCTGAACTTTCCGATGATTTCGTCCAGGAAGCGTGCCAGCGCGTCATGGAACTGGCCAAACCCCAGGCTACGTGCCAGCAGTGCTTCTATGACAGCACGTCCCATATGGTCCTTTGCGACAGCCCCTTTACCATCAACAGCCCGACTGTCCACCAGCGCATCGAAGATTCGGCCATCGTCCTGATGTATGCCGTTACCCTCGGCGAAGCCCTGGAAAAAGAGGTCGATGCCCTGTTCATGAATAAAGACATCACCCGCGGCCTGGCTCTCGATTCGGCCCTGGCCGTCGCCACAGCAGGCTATACGAAACAGCTCATCGACATGCTCGACGAAGCCGGCGCCGATAAAGGCTATAAAGCCGCCTGGATCATGAATCCCGGCACTGGCGACTGGCCGTCCGGCCAGATGGCCAACATCGCCCAGGCCGTCCACGCCGAACAAATCGGCGTCTCCCTCCTGCCCAGCGGCATGCTCATGCCACGCAAAACCGTAACCGGCGTCATCGGCCTGAACTTCATCGGCGGTGGCTGCTCCGGCTCGTGCAGCTCCTGCGCCATGGCCGGCCATTGCGGGGAGTAGAGGCTAGGGGCTAGGGGGGTTAGCCGTTAGCCAGCGGACCGCTGGCTCGTAGCTCGTAGGGGCCGTCCCAAAGGGCGTCCCGCTACACGCTGAGGGTTTCCCGAAGCGTCGTTGTCAGCTTGAGTCTGTCGCGGCGGAACGCCGCATCTGAATCCGAAAAAAACGCCGGTCGTAAAATCATGCCACATGAACCATATAATGTATTACCGACTGGTCACGGCGGGCCGCCTTTCAGGACGGCCCCTACGGATGCCCCGATTGGGGCGTTTGTTTTTGACGAACCACTAATAACTTGAAAGGGACTGTCGCACAAAGGTTTCTGCCATCATGCGAGATTCCCTTTGCTTCATAGTTTGTAGTATGGAGTTTGTAGTTTGTAGAAGAGGGCTTTAAATTTAAAACCCTTCACTAAAAACTACAAACTGCGAACTTAATACTCAAAAAGGCGCTGTCTTCATAAGACAGCGCCTTTTCACAATTATGGTGTAATTCAGTTGTTTTTAGAAAATCTTTTTGAGGATGATCGTCTGGCTGCGGTTCGGGCCGACGGAGACGATGCCCAGGGGAACGCCTGTGAGTTCGCTGATGCGTTCGACATAGTGGCGGGCAGCTTCAGGCAGTTCATCATAGGATTTGCATTTCGAGATGTCTGCTTTCCAGCCCGGCATTTCTTCATAAATCGGTTCGACGTTTTCCAGGACGTCGAGGCTGGCCGGATATTCTTTCAAGAGCTGGCCTTTATATTTATAGCCCGTGCAGATTTTAATAGTATCCAGGTCATCGAGGATGTCCAGGCGGGTAATAGCCAGGTAATCGAGGCTGTTCAGCATGGCTGCATATTTGACGACAGCCGTGTCGAGCCAGCCGCAGCGGCGGGGACGACCGGTAACCGTGCCGAATTCATGGCCTGTGTTGCGCAGATATTCGCCGACTTCGTTGAGCTGTTCTGCCGGGAACGGGCCAGCGCCGACGCGGGTCGTATAGGCTTTGACGACGCCGACGATATTTTCCATACGGCGAGGACCGACGCCGGAACCAGTGCAGGCACCGCCAGCCGTCGGATTGGAGCTGGTAACGAAGGGATATGTACCATGGTCTAGGTCGAGCATAGCAGCCTGTGCCCCTTCAAAGAGGACTTTCTTGCCTTCACTGACATAGAGGTTCGCCGAGTAGTTCGTATCCTTGACATACTGGCGGATCTGGTCGGCATAGCCGAGGTATTCTTTGAGGACTTCATCGTAATCGAAGCCTTCGCAGCCATAATATTTTTCAAAGAGACGGTTTTTAAGGTCAATATTGATGCGCAGTTTCTTGGCAAAGACATCGCGGTCCATGAGGTCGCCGATGCGGATGCCTACGCGGTTGACTTTGTCGGCATAGCACGGTCCGATACCGTTCTTCGTCGTACCGATTTTAGCGTCGCCCTTGAGTTTTTCATCTTCTTCATCAATGCGGATATGATACGGCATGATGACATGCGCACGCGTGGAAATTTCCAATTTGCTGATCTGCACGCCTTTGGAGGTCATGCCTTCGATTTCTTCAAGGAGGACTTTCGGATTGACAACGACGCCGCTGCCGATGATGCAAGTTTTGTCGGAAAAGAGGATACCCGACGGCAAAAGACGCAGTGCAAAGGACTTATCGTCGACGACGACCGTATGGCCGGCGTTATTCCCACCCTGGGAGCGGATGACGACATCGGCCTTCTGGGCCAAATAATCTACAATCTTACCTTTACCTTCGTCGCCCCATTGGGTTCCGATTACCATTGCTGTAGCCATGTA
This sequence comes from Megasphaera sp. NM10, assembly GCF_000417505.1. Taxonomy (GTDB): domain Bacteria; phylum Bacillota; class Negativicutes; order Veillonellales; family Megasphaeraceae; genus Megasphaera; species Megasphaera intestinihominis. Next base: position 52,075 of record NZ_APHY01000016.1, on the reverse strand, counting down.
TTCAACATCCCTTCGTGAATTGTAAAATTAACAAACACTTATATTATATCATAGTCACTTAGTGAAGCCAACTAAAAACATATTTCTTTACAAAAGGAGCAGAAAAGGAGCTGTCGCATGACGACAATCCTTTTTAAGGGGTTAGGGGCTAGCAGTTAGTGGTTAGCGGATAGTTCTAAACCATAGAGAAAGCCCCTGGAATGGCAGTTCCAGGGGCTTTCGTGTTTCAATTGCAAAAATTCACTACTTCTACTAGAAGTATATCATTTAAGCCCATTTTGTCAATGAACTCAAAAGGTTTTGGGGGTTATAAAGAAATCACGCTAAAGAAAACCCTTGACTTAAAGTTACCTTTAAGGTTTATGCTTAGGCCATGAAATACAAATGAGCTATAAATTTTCTGACAGGAGGCCTATAATTATGAAATTAAGAAAACGCATCATGAAAAATATGGTATTCGCTGCCCTGTGCAGCTCCCTTTTCATCATCGGCGCAGGTGCCGGTAGCAGTTATGCCGCCCAGGCCCCAGCTCCATCGAAAGCACCGGCTGAAACCATTGACGCTGCAACACTTTCCAATAAATGGGACAAGACGTTTCCAGAAAATGCGAAGGTCGCTCACCAAAAAATTACCTTCCATAATCGCTATGGCATTACGTTAGTCGGCGACCTCTATACGCCGAAAAATATGAAACAAGGTGAAAAACTCGCTGCCATTGCCGTAGCCGGTCCTTATGGTGCCGTTAAGGAACAGGTTTCCGGCCGCTATGCCCAGGAATTAGCGGCCCGGGGATTCATCACCCTGGCTTTCGACCCGTCCTTTACCGGGGAAAGCGCCGGCGAACCGCGCAACACGACCTCACCGGATATCAACACGGAAGATTTTTCTGCCGCCGTCGATTACCTGTCCACCCGCAATAACATCGCCCCGGAAAAAATTGGCATCCTCGGCATCTGCGGCTGGGGCGGCTTTGCTCTGAATGACGCTGCCATGGATACGCGCGTCAAAGCTACGGTCACATCTACCATGTACGACATGAGCCGGGTCATCGCCAATGGCTATTTCGACTATGAAAAAGATGAAGCAACCCTAAAAAAAGAACGGATGGAAGCCCGCAAAGCCATCAGCGCCCAGCGCACAGAAGATTACCGGAATGGCACCTATAAAATGGCCGGCGGTGTCCCCACAGAAGTAACAGCCGATACGCCACAGTTCGTCAAGGATTATCATGACTACTACCAGGAAAAACGCGGCTACAGCCCCCGGTCCTTCGGCTCCACCACAGGCGCAACTCTCAGTTCCCTGCTCGATTTCATGAACATGCCCCTTCTGTCCCGGGCTGATGAAATCGAAAGCGCCGTACTGATGATCCACGGGGAAAAAGCCCACTCCCGCTACTTCAGCGAAGACGCGTTCAAGAAACTGAAAGGGAACAACAAAGAACTGCTGATCATCCCCGATGCCGTACACACCGACCTGTATTATAAAATGGATGTCATTCCCTTCGACAAAATCGAAGCCTTCTACCGGCAGTATTTAAAATAAGGGAGATAAACTATGTCTTATACGATTTCACAAGCGGCGCAGATGACTGGTATCAGTCCGTCTGCCATCCGCTATTATGACAAAGAAGGGCTGCTGCCCCAGGTAGAACGGAAAAACGGTATCCGTCTCTTCAGCGATATGGATATTCGCTGGCTCCACCTGCTGACCTGCCTGAAAAATACGGGCATGCCCATCAAGCGCATCCGCGAATATGCCGAACTGGCTCAGCGCGGCGATGAAAGCCTGAAAGAACGGCAGGCCCTCATCCGCCAGCAGCGTCAGTTTGTCCTGGATCAGATTGAACAACTGCAGTACTACATGGAAGAGCTGGATTTTAAAGAATGGTACTATAAAAAAGCATTGGAACTCGGTTCAGAAAGCAAAATTGATTTCGATGAATATGAACGAGAAACAGGTAAAAAACCTCCTGATGATCCCAATAAGTGAATAGCCAAGGGCTTGTCGCACGACGACAAGCCCTTTTTAAAATGAACTCCCAAATGTTCAAAAAACAATGCATTGGCTTATTTCCTCAAATAATGCATTGGCTTATTTCCTCAAATATTGTATAATATTCGGGATAAACTGAAATTCATTTTTTATTACCAAGGAGAGATTTCTACCATGTTATTTGATACATGTCACATCGGCGGTATTGAAGCGAAGTGCCGCCTTGTCCGTTCTGCTACCTTTGAAGGAATGGGGAACTACGGCCTTCCGACAGAAAAGCTGGCCCAAATGTATGAAAATCTGGCCGACGGCGGTGCCGGTATCATTATTACCGGCATGATGGCTACTACCAAAATGGAACCGCGTCAGCACTGCCAGATCCGCATCGACGATGATGAATGTATTGCCCCGCTGTCCCAGGTCGTCCACCGCGTCCACCAGCACGGCGGAAAAATCATCGCCCAGCTCGTCGTCATGGGGTCCGCCATCCTCCTGCCGGAAATCCCGGAAGGGGAAACGCGCATTATCATCAGCCCCAGCGGCGTTACGGAAAAGGTCGGCAAGTGGACCCAGGAATCGCAGGCCCTGACAGTCGACCAGATCCACGAACTGACGGAAGCCGTCGCCAAAGCCGCTGCCAGAGCCAAGGCCGCCGGTTTCGACGGCGTCCAGTTCCACGGCGCCCACGGCTACCTGGCCAGCAAGTTCTTGTCGCCCCATTTCAACACCCGCACCGATGCCTACGGCGGCAGCCTGGAAAACCGGGCCCGCTTCCTCCTGGAATGTGTCGCCGCCATGCGCCAGGCCGTCGGCGCCGATTATCCGGTCTGGGTCAAATTGAACTGTGCCGATTTCATGAAAGACGGCAGCATGACCTTTGAAGAAAGCAAGCAGGTCATGACCTGGCTGGCCGACATGGGTGTAAACGCCATCGAAGTCAGCGGCGGCAACACATCGTCCCTGCCGCGCAAGGGCCCGATCCGGGCTATCCGCCGCACAAAGGAACCGATGTATTTCAAAGCCTATGCCTCTGAAGCCGCAGCTATGCTGAAAGACAAAATCGATGTCGGCGTCGTCGGCGGTTTCCGCAAGGTCGAAGATATCGAAGATACACTGGAATCGACAGACCTGGCTTTCGTGTCCATGAGCCGTCCCTACCTGCGCCAGCCGGACCTGCCGAACCGCTGGAAATCGGGCGATACCGAACCGGCCCTGTGCATTTCCTGTTCCCGCTGCTTCGGTGCCGAAGATGTGGACTGCATTTTCAATAAACAAGAAAAAGCGAAACAAGACGCCTAAAAAAGAGGAAATCGCCCCGAGTTCATCGAATAAATAAAAGTAACGGATTATTTTCACAAAAGGGGGCTGCCCTATGGCAATCATCGTCATCCTTGCCATCTTATTCAGCTGCATACTGCTCATCCTCTGCCTGCCCGTCTCCTACGCCCTTACCATCCATATCGGGACGCCTTTCCACATCGAAGGCCAGGGCCGATGGGGCCGGAAATTGGCCGATGCATCCTGGTCCTATACGCTGGGCGAGGAGCCGCATCATGAACTGCATATGTGCTGGAAGCGCAGCCCTGCCGTGAAAGGGTCTGTCGAACCGCCGCTCCCTACAGCGGAAGAGGAAGAAAAGGCCTGGGACGAACTGGAAAAAGAAAGCCAGCGCCTCACGTATGAAGACCTGCTCCGCCAGGAAGGGCCGGATGCCCCAGCACAGAGTGACGCGAAAGAAGCGAAAAAAAAAGAAACCGCCCATACGCCGGTTCTTAGCCAGCTTCTTCAATGCCGACTTTTTAGCGGCTTTCTTCACCTGGCTGTCGCGCCTGCTCGGCCACGGCCAAATCCGCCGCTTCACCCTGACCGGCATCGTCGGCCTCCCTGAACCGCATGAAACGGGGATGCTGGCCGGTGCCCTCTATGCCATCTGTCCGGGGAGCGTCACAGACTTACAATTCAATTTCGTAGAGGAACAGTATGACTGTACCGTCCGTGCTTCGGGCCGTCTATATCCGGCAGTGCTGCTTCTGTTTACAGCCGCCTTTGCCGCCTCCCGGCCTGTACGCCGTTTATGGGCTGAGTGGCACGCTGTGAACAAGGAGGAACAACATGGATAACTCGTACATCAAGAACAACTTGGAACAAATTTTTGAAAGTTTCAAAGAAATGATCAAAGTCGAAACCGTCGTCGGCCAGGCCGTCCACATCGGTGACGCCATCCTGGTACCGTTCGTAGACGTCACCTTTGGCTTCGGGTCCGGCGGCGTCAACGGCAAGACCGAAAACGGGCGCAGCAGTGCCGGCAGCGGCGGCGGTGCCAAGATGGAACCAGCTGCCATCCTGGTCATCAAAGGGGACCGGGTAGAAATGTTCTCCATCAAGAAAGATGGCTACCAGGCTTCGGCCTTTGAAAAACTCATCGCCATGGCACCGGAAATCATCGACAAGATGAAAAAAGACAAATACATTTATATTCACGACGATGAAGAAGACAAAGCAGAAGGCGACGACGAAAAAGCCTGATTCTGTGCAGGTTGTACTTTATCGGTAAGTTTGTTATAATATACGAATAGAACCATAGTAAGAAAGAGTAATTCAGCCGCTCTGCGGCACAGGAGGAATACATTATGAAACTGAAAAAACAATTAGCATCCCTTGCCGTTATGGGAATGATGAGCCTCGTCGCTGTTTCGTCGGCCTTTGCTTCCGGCGTCGGTGTCGTCAACTTCGATACATTGGTACAGTCCCATAAGGACTTCCCGAAAGTCAGCGCCCAGATGCAGGCTGCCGTTAAAGACGCTAACGAACAGTTCGCTAAAAAAGCTCCGAAAATGAAGACCGACCAGGAACGCCAGAACCTCGGCCGTGAATTGGCTCAGAACTTGAGCAAATTGGAAAACAAACTGATCGTCCCCATTGAAAAAGACGTCGTTTCCAAAGTCGAACAGGTCCGCAAGGACAAAGGCCTCGACTGCATCGTAGTCCAGGGTGCCATCATCTCCGGTACTGAAAACGCTACGGATGAAACAGAAGCTGTAAAAGCATTGTTGAAATAGGAGTAAAAAAGCTGTCGCTTTGCGGCAGCTTTTTTTAATGGTTAGTGGTTAGTGGTTAGTGTTAGTGGCTCGTGGCGGCCTCATGGCCGCACCGTAGGGGTCGCACGTGGGCGACCCGTTAGGAACTGGGATGATTCCCCTGGCAAACTGATTGGGATATCAGACATATTCCGGAGCGGGCGCCCCACGCGGTCGCCCCTACAGTGAAATCGCATAATCCCGGGGCGGACGCCCCTACAGAAAAAGGACTATCGTATGAGGGCTTATATCATCATACGTAGTCCTTTTTTTAACAATCCGCGGTTAGCGTTCGTAGGGGTCCGTGGGCGCCCCTACAAATTAAAAACCATCCGCTAGCCCCTAACCCCTAACTACTAACCGCTAAAACCCCCTTGACATATACCCCATATCGGTATATTATATCAATGTACCCCATAGGGGTATTTAAATGAAAGGAGAACTCAATTATGGACGAAAAGAAAGTCTGTCCCTGCTGCGATACGGAGAAACATAAGTATCGCAACAAAGAGGGCAAAGAGTATAAATCGCTCATTTCCCGCCTGAACCGCATCGAGGGCCAGGTACGGGGTGTGCGAAAGATGGTCGAAGACGACCGCTACTGCATTGATATCCTGACTCAGGTCAGTGCCATCCAGTCGGCATTGAATTCTTTCAATAAGGAACTCCTGGGCCAGCATATCAAGTCCTGCGTCGTCCACGACATCCGTGAAGGCAAAGACGAAGTCGTCGATGAACTCGTCTGCGCCCTTCAGAAACTCATGAAATAAAGGAGTGAGTCCGTTGAAGCACGAAAAATTCAACATCACAGGCATGAGCTGTTCCGCCTGCTCGTCCCGCGTGGAAAAAGCCGTCAACAAGCTGGACGGCATCGACAAGGCCAGCGTCAACCTGCTGACCAACAGTATGCAGGCCTCGTACGATGAAAATGTCGTCAGCGAGCAAGACATCATCCAGGCCGTCGTCGACGCCGGCTACGGAGCCAGCCCGGCCGAAGGCGGCAGCCAGAAACAGGCCGGCGCTCCGCAAAAGAGCGCCTCTGACATAGCCAAGGAAGAAATGAAATCCATGAAGCACCGCCTCATCTGGTCCATCGTCTTCCTCATCCCGGTCATGTACATCGCCATGCACCACATGTTCTACGAATGGTTCGGCATCCCCGTACCGGAAGGTTTCCAGTATGTCTTCCACGGCGATGAAAATGCCATTACCTTCGCCTTTACCCAGTTCTTACTGATCCTGCCGATCATGTACTTGAACCGCAAGTATTATGTCAACGGCTTCCGCAACCTCTTCCAGGGCGCCCCGAACATGGACAGCCTGGTCGGCATGGGTTCCATGGCAGCTGCCCTGTACGGCGTCTTCGCCATTTTCCGCATGAGCTGGGGCATGGGCCATGGCGACTGGGCCCTCGTCGCCCAGTACAGCACCAATCTGTACTTTGAATCGGCCGGTATGATCGTCACCCTCATCGACATCGGTAAATACCTCGAAGCCCGCGCCAAAGGCAAGACCAGTACGGCCATCGAAAAATTGATGGACCTGGCGCCGAAACAGGCCACGGTCCTGCGCAACGGCGTCGAAACGGTCATTCCCGTCGAAGACCTCGTCGTCGGCGATGAAATCGTCATCCGTCCGGGTGAAAGCATCCCGGCAGACGGTATCATTTCTGAAGGGACGACCAGCGTCGATGAAGCCGCCATTACTGGCGAAAGCATCCCTGTAGAAAAACAAGTCGGCGATAAAGTCACGTCGGCTACGATAAACAAGACGGGTTTCATCCACATCACAGCCCGCCGCGTCGGCGACGACACGACGATCAGCCAGATCATCAAGCTCGTCGATGAAGCCAGTGCCAGCAAGGCACCTATCGCCAAGATGGCCGATACCATTTCGGGTTACTTCGTCCCGGCCGTCATCACCATCGCCATCATTACAGGCCTCATCTGGTACTTCGTCATGGGCGTCGACGCCGAATTCGCCTTCTCGACGGCCATCTCCGTCCTGGTCATCTCCTGCCCGTGCGCCCTGGGCCTGGCTACGCCAGTCGCCATCATGGTCGGCACTGGCAAAGGGGCTGAAAACGGTATCCTCATCAAATCCGGCGAAGCCCTGGAAACGGCCCATGCCATCGACACGGTCGTCATGGATAAGACCGGTACCATTACCGAAGGCCGTCCGAAAGTCACGGATATCCTTCCCCTGAAAGGCACGAAAGAAGACCTCGTCGCCATCGCTGCAGCCCTGGAAAAAGGCAGCGAACATCCCCTGGCCGAAGCTATTACGACCTATGCCGGCGACCATCAGCTGACCGGCAGGACAGCCAGCGATTTCAAGGCCCTCTTCGGCCGCGGCGTCCAGGCCGTCATCGACGGCAGGACCTATTATGCCGGCAACACGCGCCTCATGGACGAAGCCCATATCGACACCAAAGCCATCACGGCCAGCCTCAATGCCCTGGCTGACGACGGCAAGACGCCGCTCCTCTTTGCTGACGACAAAGAAATCATCGGTATCATCGCCGTAGCCGACGTCGAAAAAGAGACCAGCGCCGAAGCCATTGCCGACTTTGCCAAAATGGGCATCAACGTCGTCATGCTCACAGGCGACAACCAGCGCACAGCCGAAGCCATCCGCCAGCGCCTGCATATTCCCCAGGTCATCGCCGGCGTCCTGCCGCAGGATAAAGAAAAACACATCGCCGCCCTCCAGGCCGAAGGCCATAAAGTCGCCATGATTGGTGACGGCATCAACGATGCGCCGGCCCTGGCCAAAGCCGATCTGGGCATGGCCATCGGTGCCGGGACCGACGTCGCCATCGAAAGCGCCGATGCCGTCCTCATGCGCAGCGACCTCCTCGACGCCGTCAGCGCCATCCGCCTGAGCAAGGCTGTCATCAAGAATATCAAAGAAAACCTGTTCTGGGCCTTCTTCTACAACGTCATCTGCATCCCCCTGGCTGCAGGCGTCCTCTATCCGGCCTTTGGCATCCGCCTCAATCCCATGATCGGCGCCGCTGCCATGAGTCTGTCGAGCTTCACGGTCTGCATGAACGCCCTGCGCCTGCGCTTCTTCAAGACGACGCACAGTACCGATGTTTCACGTGAAACATCGGCGCCGGAAACCAGTAGCCCGAAAGCTGCACAGGCAGCGACGCAAACGCCGGTTCCCGAAGTGGCAGCCGTTCCGGCTCCGTATCACTATACCCTGTCCATCGAAGGCATGATGTGCCAGCACTGCGTGGCTACGGTCACGAAAGTCCTGAAAGCCATGGACGGCGTCACCGATGCCGTCGTCGACCTCGATGGTCAAAAAGCCGATGTCTCGGCTGACAAAGCTATCTCCGCAGAGGACTTCAAAAAAGTCATCACTACTGCTGGATATACATTACAAAATCTCAGTACACCAAAGAAAGAAGAGGATGAAACGATGGAAAAAACATTGAAAATCGAAGGCATGATGTGCCAGCACTGCCAGAAACACGTACACGATGCATTGGCTGCCATGGACGGCGTCACGGCTGTCACTGTCGACTTGGAAGGTAAAAAAGCCGACGTCACGACCAGCAAAGACATCCCGACGGAAGCCTTTGCCAAAGTCATTGCCGATGCTGGCTATGAATTGGTAAAATAAAAGTAAACGTCGTCCCTCTGCCGACTTCGCTGTCCGCCCATATCCTGCCGCCATGACTGCGGACGAACTGCCGGGCTAGAGCCAGGCCGATACCACTGCCGCCGCTCTTGCGGCTCCGCGATTTCTCGCTACGGTAGAAATACTGGAAGATATGCTGTAAATCCTCTGGGGCAATGCCGCTGCCCGTATCGGCGATCTGGACCTGCACATAGGGCTGGCCCTGTACGGTGACGACCTGCGTCGAAACGGTAATCATACATCCCGCTTCGATATAGCGGATGGCGTTGTTGAGCAGATTATAAATGACCTGATTGATACGGTCTATATCGATGGATACTTTCGGTAAATCCCTGGCCAAGTCCAAATGGACGGTCAGGGATTTTTCGTCGCATAAAGGCTGGAGCATGCTCACGGCCCGTTCCAGGAGGACGTTGATATCATAAGGTTCTTTATGGAGGGTGAGCTCGTTGATTTCAGCCAGCGACAAGTCGCGCAGGTCCTGGATGAGCCGGCCCATGCGCAACGTCTCATCTTCCATGGACAGGAGGACCTTCTTATCCGTCGGGATGACATCGTCGATCATGCCTTCCAGATTGCCCTGCAAGATGGCCAGGGGCGTCCGCAGTTCATGGGCGATGTTGGCAAACAGGCGGCGCCGCATCTTATCGTTTTTCGCCAGTTCCTGGGACATATCGTTGAAAGTCTCCGTCAGGGTCCCGACTTCGTCATGACGCTCGACGGGTACGGTCTGGCCATACGTGCCGGACTTGACCTTCTGGACGGCGTCAGTCAGGGCCGACAAAGGCCGCATGATTTCCCGGACAATGAAGTAGCTGATGGTAACGCTGACGGCCAGCATGACCAGGCCGACCCACAACAGCGACCGGTGGACAGCCGATATATACGTAATTTCCGCCAGCCCATGCATCATGCCGTGCATCATCCCCATGCCCTGATGGCTGTTTCCCATCATTTGCGACATGTTATTCAAATACTGGGAAAAATGGCTGTCCATCTGATTATTGACCAGGATGAGCAGGATGGCGATGGTCAGGAAAATCAGGATAAAGACCATCCCGGTCAGGCGGATGACGATGCTGTCAGCTTTCTTCATGATTCCCTCCGTCGAATTTATAACCGATACCGTATACGGTCAGGATATACGTCGGATGGGCCGGGTCGGGCTCCAGTTTCTTGCGCAGATTGCGGATATGCGTGTCGATAGTCCGTTCATAGCCTTCAAAGCCATAGCCGCCCTGTACTTTATCCACGAGCTGCATGCGGCTGAATACCCGATCCGGTGCCGAGGCCAGGACCAGCAGGAGATTGAATTCCGTCGGCGTCAGGGCAATGGGCTGCTGTCCCCGCAGGACGGTAAATTTTTCCTTGTCGATAGTCAGGTCCCGTATGGTATACGACGTCGTCTGCTGCAGTACTTCACCACGGGTCCGCCGCAACAGGCTGTAGACGCGGGCAATGACTTCCTTGACGTGGAAAGGCTTGGTCACATAATCGTCGCCGCCCATGTTGAGGCCGACCAGGCGGTCCGTTTCATCATCCTTGGCAGACAGAAAAATGATGGGTATATCGCTGAACTGGCGGATGCGGCGGCAGACTTCGAAGCCATCCATGCCGGGCATCATCAAATCGAGGAGCATGATCTGCGGCTTCTGGGTGCGCAGTGTATGTAACGCCGTCATGCCATCATGGGCGACATAGACCATGAACCGCTCCTGCTCGAAATAGGACCGCAGCAGGGCACAGAGTTTTTCATCATCATCGACGATCAAAATCGAATTCGTTCGCAAAATTCCACCTCCCGATCATTTTCACAACCAATTTTTTTCTATTTCCCGCTGCAACTCTTCAAACATGGCGATGTACTTTTCCTTGCTGTCCTTGATGATATTATTGGCAATTTCTTCATTATAAGAATGGGCTACATTGTTCCGGTCCCGCAACGCCTCCAGCTAGCAATCCTCATCGTCAATCAGATTGGCCTGATAAGCCATTTTGATAATCGCCCGCGGTGACCCTATCTTATGCTGGCTATAGCCATTGTTTTCCAATACTTCTTTCATGGCTTTCCCAGCCTGTTCAAAGCAGATTTCATAAAGGGAAACCATTCCCGTTTGGACGACCGTCGAATAAGGCGGTATTTCTTTTTGTATTTCTTTGAGGTTATTCAAGGCTTTGCAGAAATTCTCATACTTTTTCATATATAACAACTCCTTCCCGTTGGATAGCGGCTCGTAGTTCGGGCTGGACCGGTTCATCTAAATCGACGACATCGAACATGAGCAGCGTCGGTATGACCTCGTCGACATCGAGAGAAAACCGCGTGACATTTCCACCGCAGACAGCCAGGTCAATATCACTGCGTTCCCAATTATCGCCACGGGCACGGGAGCCAAAAAGAATGACTTTTTGAATATCGTATTGTTTAGCCAGAGCGATGATGCCCTCTAAAATCGGCTGCGCTAAGTCCATCGTGTTCACCCCTTTTTACATCAATTATAGCATAAAAAAAGGGCTTGCCGCACGTGCGACAAGCCCTTTTTAGTGGTTCGTGGCTCGTATAATGGCTCCCCTTATAGGGGAGCTGTCAGCTACAGCTGACTGAGAGGTTAAACCTCTCCGGCCCTTCGGGCCACCTCTCCTAACAGGAGAGGCGGGCCGCCCTCTGGGACGGCCCCTACGAAGCCACGAACCACTAGCCACTAGCCACGAAACTACATCTTGCTGTGGTCCATCTGGCCGTTATTGTTATTCATCTGACCATTCATTTGACCGTTCATCTGGTCGTGATTCATCTGGCTATGGTCCATCTGACTGTGGTCCATAGGCATATTGCCGTTCATCTGCATCTGCATGTTCTGTTTCGGCGGGACGTAGCCTGCGAGCTGCGGGTCGGCCATGCCGAAGACCATGGCTAAATGGGTGAACAAGACGAAGAGAATCATGAGGACGATGTGTTTCTTGATTTTTGCCGTTGTATCGAGGCCCTTAAAGATGATGCCCAATTCCTGCAAGAGGATGAGGACGGCCGGGATGACGCCCAGGACATAGGCCCAGATAGAAATGTAATCAATCGGGCCGCGCCACTGGATAGTCGGCACGTAGGATGTGACGATGTATACTGTAGCTACGATGAAGAAGACACCCAGGATGAGGCCGCAGACGTGGCTCAGGCTGTCCCATTTTTCACTGCGGCTGTCCTTGTAGAGCAAGGAAAAAGCACCGGCAGCCAAAATCGTTTCGGCCAGTACCATCGGTACGAGCATGAAGAGAATCAAAAACCAAGGTTCATAGAGCGATAAGAGTTCCATGTAGTGAGTCATTACCATATTGTTTTCCCCCTTTGATTAGAACGGCTTACTGTTGAGCGCTATAGGCAGGGCAATCCTGACGGCCCTGACAACCGCGCTGGCCATCAGCCCGGCAGCCGCGGCGCGGTCCCTGGCAATAGCCATTTCCAGTATAGCAGTTATCCTGGTCATCATAGCAGGCACGCGGTCCCCGGCAATACCCGTTACCGTTGTCATAACACGTATAGCCCGGGCCGTAAGTCCCTGACGATGAACCATCTGAAGCAGCCGGTGTCGCTGCAAAGGCGGAAAAACCGGCAATCACTACGAGTGCAGCCAATCCGGCTAAGATTTTTTTCTTCATCACGAAAACCTCCTTTGTAGTACCCCTCTGTTTATGCTTCTACTATACCAGAGGGGTGCGAAAAAGATGTGGAGGAAATGTGAAGATAATGTGAAGATTTCCTTAGCCCAAGATGACGTTATCGATGAGACGCGTCTTGCCGATGCGGACGGCGATAGCCAACAGGCTTTCCTGGTCGACCGTCGCAATCGGTTTCAAGGCCGGGAAGGAGAAGAGATCGACGTAGTCGATAGAAGCCATCGGTTCCGACTGGATTTCCTTGGTCACGATGGATTTCAGTGTTTCTACATCCTTTTCGCCGCCTTCATAAGCGGCTTTGGCTTTGCGCAGGCTGCGGGACAGAACCAGGGCCGCCTGTTTTTCTTCCGGCGAAAGGTAAGCATTGCGCGAGCTCCGGGCCAGACCGCTTTCTTCGCGGACGATGGGGACCATATTGATGTGGACCGGGATATTGAGGTCGCTGACGAAACGGCGGACGACGACGACCTGCTGGGCGTCTTTCTGACCGAAGAAGGCTTCATCGGCGCGGGTAATGTTCATCAATTTCGTGACGACCGTAGCGACGCCGCGGAAATGGATAGGCCGCTGAGCCCCGCAGAGTTTATGCGTAATGTCGCCGTCGACATTGACATAGGTGCAGTAGCCTTCAGGATACATTTCCGACGGTTCCGGATGGAAAACGGCATCGACGCCGACGCTTTCCAATTTCTGGCAGTCTTCATCGAAGCGACGCGGATAAGCATCATAGTCTTCGTTCGGGCCGAACTGGGTCGGATTGACGAAGACCGAAGCGATGACGACGTCGCATTTGGCCTTGGCAGCCCGCATCAGGGTCAGATGACCTTCGTGGAGCGCACCCATAGTCGGGACCAGGCCGATAACCTTACCAGCCTTTTTCTGTTCACCAGCAAATGCCTGCATTTCTTTGACAGTACGGAAAATTTTCATGATTGTAAGACTCCTTTGAAATATGAATTAATGAGTAGGAACACTCGATTTATCGACAGACAGGGCACGAGCCTTTTCTTCGGCTTTTTCATCGCGGCGCGAGAAGAAATTGGCCACGATGGACCCGGAAATATTGTGCCATACGCTGAAAATAGCGCCGGGAATGGCCGCTGCCGGGTTGAAATATAAGACGGCCAAAGACGCAGCCATGCCGGAATTCTGCATGCCCACTTCGATGGCTACGGTCCGGGATTTACGCGAATCGAGGCGGAACAATTTGGCCATGCCATAGCCAAGGGCCAGGCCAAAGACATTGTGCAAGATGACGATAGCCGCCATGAGCAGGCCGACGTCAAAGAGACGCGATGCACTGAGGGATACAACGCAGCCGACGAGGATGACGATAGTCGCTACCGATACGACGGGCATGGCCGGCAGGACTTTTTCGACGCCGCGGGCGAAGAAATGATGAGCCGCCAAACCGAGCAGGACCGGTACCAGGACCATTTCCGCAATGGAAATCATCATGGATACGAAGGAAACATGGATCCAGGCGCCTGCCAGGAACCAGGTCAGGGCCGGCGTCACGATAGGCGCCAGGAGCGTCGTCGACATGGTCATCGAGACAGACAGGGCGACGTCGCCTTTGGCCAGATAAGAGATGACATTCGATGCCGTCCCGCCCGGGCAGGTCCCGACGAGGATGACGCCAATGGCCAGTTCCGGCGGCAGGGCAAAGAGGCGTACCAGGGCCCAGGCCACGAAGGGCATGATGAGGAACTGAGCGACGACGCCGATGAGGACTTCCCACGGCCGCTTGAAGACGGTCTTGAAATCCTGTACAGTCAGGGTCATGCCCATGCCGAACATGACAATCCCCAGCAGCCAGCCAACGTACGGGCCGACCCATTGCAAGGTCTGGGGCCATACGGCGCCGACAATACCGATGAGGACGACGAAAATGGCCATGTTGTTTACCAGAAAATCACAACACTTTTTCAATAAAAAAACCTCCCTATGAGAATCTGGGGCAAAAGAAACAAAAAAAAACACCTTCCGGCACAGACCGAAAGGTGTCTAAGCGACAAACGTCCATACTGGCAGGCGAAATTGTGAAAAATCCCACGTATTTCAGCACTACCAACAAATGATGAGCCATCCTTTCTGTCTCGGTCCAAAGCAGATCCAAGCAGATGAAAAAACCATCTTGAAAAATATCCGAAAAAAGTATAACTCACGATACGTGATGTTATCTTTTGCCTCGGCCGTATCATACCATATTTAGGAACGCGATGCAATGGCGTTTCTCAGTCACATTAATATGCCAGTAAATTGTATACGGAAGCATAATAGACCTCAAGCATTTTCCAGTTATACGGAATTCGGCAAAATAAAGTGACGTTTGGAGTCAAAACTTAAATTTCATAGGATAATTACAGAATAATAGCAATGTACTTGATATTGTATAAAAAAAATCAGGGCCTATTCCGTTTATGCCAAAAAAAGTACATTTCATGTCACGGAGGAATTTTTAAGCATCAACACGAGTTATAATACACTTGCAAAAGGATGATTGTTCCCTTACCGTGAACAGAAAGGAGGTACCTATGTTGAGAATTGCCCTCTGCGATGATTTACAAGACCAGTTGGAAATCATGAAAACAGCCGTACAGACTTATTACCAGAACAAAGCCTCGAATATCGAGATATACGCCTATAACAACGCCATGAACTTTGTAGACGCCGTGGAAGAAAGGAAAGATTTCGACATCATCTTGTTGGATATCTGCATGCCCGGCCTGCTGGGAACCGATATCGCCCGTGAAATGAGAAAACAGAAAAGTCAAGCCGAAATCATCTTCCTGTCGACAAGTGACGAATTCGCCGTCGAAGCCTTCGACGTCCGGGCCGCCCATTACCTGACCAAGCCGTTTACACAAAAACAATTCGACCAGGCCATGGACCGGGTCATGGACACGATACGCCAGCGGCACAGCAAAAAGGTCATCTTTCGCCTCGTCGGCGGCGGCATCCAGGTCGAAGAAGTCAACAACCTGCTCTTCATCGAAAGCAACGGCCATGTCCAGCAAGTCCACACCTATGACGGCTCCATGTTGGAAACGCGCCAATCCCTGTCAGCCCTGCTGCAGACCTTTGAATCCATCGTCCCCGGCCAGTTCGTCTCTCCCGGAAAAGGTTATATCGTCAACCAGTCTGCAATTCACATCATAAAGAGTGAGTACATCGAAGTGAAGGGGCACAAAATCCCCCTGGCCAAACGAAAATATCGCCCAGTTCCAGGAAGATTATTTCAAATTCATTTTCCAAAAAGACGCATAAAAATCCCAAAAATTTCAGCATTTCCGGTACCTTTTATTTTTGTACGCAAAATTAAGGTCCCTGTCAAATTTTTATACAGAAAGGGTGCGAAAATATGAATAAGATATTTAAAGTCATCTGGAGTAAATCAAGAAATTGCTACGTCGTAGCATCGGAATTAGCCAAAGGCCATACCAAGGCCTCCAGCACAGGCGATAAGACCAGACGCCCGGCCCTGGCCGCCATCACGGCCCTCATACTCCTCCCGGTCGGAGGGTTTAGCTATGCAGCGGATGCCACCATAATGGTGGAACCGGTTGGCACTGGTTCTACTACGGCAGTAGAAGTTTATACCAAAGAAGGGATAGATAAAGGGCAAGAAAGCCTGCAGAAAGATATTCAAAAATTTAGTAAGGAAGTTCAAAATGAACTCCTTTCGATAGGTGAAAATATTCAAGCGACGGATGGGGCATATGTTGATGCTTTTAAATCTGTGGGCGAGAACCTGAATGCGCTGGATACGCAGGTCAAAGCCAATGCTGATGCCATTAATGAAGAAGCACTGAAACGGAAATACTCTGTGACGAATCTGGAAAAGGCAGATGCCGCTGAAGCTGCTGCCCGGGAAGCTGCCGATACGGCTCTGGATACCCGGATCACCAATGTGAAGGAATATCTGGAAAAACAGACATCTGATAACTATGTGAGCAAGGACGATGCCGCCGTACAGGATGGGGCTATCGTGAGAGCCGCCAATACCATTGGCGAAAACGTGGCGCTGCTGGATAAAGGTCTGGCAGACGAAACGGCTGCTCGGCTGGGTGCAGATGCAGCCCAGGATAAGGTCATCCAGCAGGTCAACCAGAATATGGTGGATGGGTTCAACGCCCTGAGCCAGGCTGATGCCAATGAATTGGCAGGCCGTGTGGCAGCAGATACCAAGCTGGTGGAAGCCGTCAACAGCGGACTGAGCCTGAGCGATGACAATGTTCTGCAAAAGAACACCACTACCATTGATGCCCAAGGCAACGTGACCACCTCCAAGACCGATGCTCATGAAATGATTCTGAACAAGGGCAAGGACAACCAGATCACCCTGAACGAAAAGGGGATCAAGGTTGGCACCAACAGCACGGTCGTAGATAAAGACGGCGTCTACACCGGCGGCGATACCTACAGCGAAGCCAAGGCAGCGATGAGCGCAGACGGCAGCATCAAAGGGGCCAACGGGGCTTTCACCGTAGATGAAAACGGGAATGTCACTTCCAAGGCAACCATCACCGGCGAAACAGTAACCGACGGTAAGGGTGCTTCCATGAGCAACGGAACGGTAACGGGCAAGACCCTGACCGATGGGATTGCTACCATCGCCAATGGCAACATCAACACCAGCGGTTCCATTACCGGCGGCACCGTAACTTCTACGGGCAATATCTCCGCATTGGGTGACATCCACGCAGGCGGCGCCATTACGGGAGCCAGCGCTTCCATCCAGGGCGCTCTGACGGCAGGCAGCGCCACCATTACCGGTGACCTGACCGCCGGCGGCGCTATCCAGGGTAAGAGCATCTCCGATAGCACGGCAACCATGCAGAATGGCAACCTCACCGGTGTGAAGAACCTGAGCACTGAAACCATTACCACCAGCGGCGATGCCACTATCGGCGGCGACCTGACGGTCAACGGCAAGCTGAATGTGGATGAAATCGACCTGACCAAGAACGGCATTGTAGGCGATAACAACGTAACGGCCAGCACGAAAGTCGCAGCCGGTGAAATCACGTCCTATCAGAAAACCACCAGCACCAAAGATGGCAGCGAAAAAGAAAGTGCCATCGATTATGATGAAAATGGGACTTCCACCTGGGCGAAATCTACCGACGCAGATGGCAACTGGAAGAAGAGTACCCTGACTGTGGAAGGCAGTGATGTGACTTCCAAGGTTGTGGATTCTGACAAGAACAGCAATGAGTCCAAACAGACTTCCACAGAATCCAGCGACGTGGTGAAGGATGCCGATGGCAATACTTCCACCTTCAGCCAGAGAGTCAAAGACATCCTCCAAGAAATCAAAAACGCATCCGGCGATACGCTGACCAAGGTCGAACAGACGGATACGGCCATTACCAGCCAGATCGGTGACGGTTCTGCCGTAAAGAGCGAAATGACGGCGGACGGCATTACCAATACGGCTGTAGGCGGAACCATTACGAATTCTGCCAAAGATCTGGTGAACACAGCAACCGGCAATATGACCAACACCGTTGGTGGAGAATTGAAGACCACTGTCACCGGCAAGGTCACGGAAGACTACAAGTCCGACCTGGATACCAAGGTAGGCGGAAACCAGACCACGACCGTGACCGGCGACAGCAGCCTGACAGCAGAAAACATCACCAACGAAGCAAAGAACAAGATCACCAACAAGGCTATTGATGTAGAAACGGATGCTTCCAGCTCCATTGTCAGCAAGGTTTCCAACGAGTACGGCTCCAACACTTCCACCCAGTTGTCCTATCAGACTAAAGAAGAAATGAGCCAGGTCGATGGCAAGACCGCTTCCTATCTCCGGGGCGCAGCAGAAGAAAAATCCCAGCTCACCGATGGGGATAAGAAGACCACCATCGACACCATTGCCGGCCAGACCAACACCAACATTACGGATGGGACCAATACCTCCAACAGCCTGCAGAAGGCGGACCAGGTTGCCTTCTCCGTAACGGACGGCACCAACACCACCGTTGTGAACCAGGATGCCATGAGCCTGGCCTCCTCCATCACTGACGGGACCAAGGCCAACAACACCAACAGCACCGTGGACAAATCGGAACAGCTGATCAAAGCCAGCGATACCCAGTACAGCGCCACCACCAAGACGGCCACCAAGACGGAAGATGCCCTGGTCAACGGTTCCACCCTCATCGACATCGTAAAAGATTCGACAACAGGCATGGTCAGCAGTGCCGTAACGGATGGCAGCACCAGTACCGGTATCAGTCAGAGTGCCAAAGACATCAGCCTGAGTGCTGCTGGCGGAACCATTGCCAATGCTGCTCAGAACATTACCAACACGGCCAGCGAATCCATTACCAATACCGTAGGTAAAACGACGGTAACGACGACGGACAGTGGAACAACCTTTGAAAACACGGACCACAATACGGCCATTAAAGAAGGGACCGTCACAAAGACCACCATTTCTGGCAACACGATTGAAACGGGTCAGGCTACGATGGATTATGCTGATGTCATGAAGGACCTCGGTGTCCATGGCAATGCAACGGTTGATCAGAAACTGACTGTCAAAGGCGATTCGGACCTGCAGGGCAATGCAAACGTTAGCAAGAACCTGACAGTCAACGGTACGTCTGACCTGAAAGGCGACGTCACCATGGAATCTAACGCTACGGTTGAAAAAGACCTGACTGTAGAAGGTACGACAAAAACAGAAAAACTCGTCGTCAACAATGGTGCAACCGTTACTGGCGGCACGACGGCGGATACACTCCACGTCACCAGCACCTCTACCTTCGATGGCCAGGCAACCTTTAAGGATATTGTCACCATGGAAAAAGATCTCAGTGTCGGCGGCAACGCTACGGTTGCCGGTAGCATGACCGCTTCTTCCTATAAGGTCGGCGACAAGACCTACATCGATTCCAACGGCATCAACGCCAACGATCAGAAAGTGGTCAACGTCGCTCCGGGCCGGATTGCCGCTGACAGCACAGATGCCGTCAATGGCAGCCAGCTCTATCAGACCAATGAACGCGTCACCGGCGTTGAAAACAAGGTCAACAAGCTGGACAGCCGCGTCGACAAAGTCGGGGCTAACGCAGCGGCATTGGCCAACCTGCATCCCCTCGAATTCGATGCTGATTCCAAGTGGAACATTGCAGCTGCTGTCGGCGGTTACAAAGGCGAAACGGCTACGGCTATCGGCGCCTTCTACCGGCCGAATGAAAACGTCATGGTCAATGTTTCGTCGTCCTTCGGAACAGGCGAAAACATGTATGGCGGCGGCATTTCCCTCCGTATCGGCCAGGGTGGCAATAAGGCAAGACGCAATGCCACGAACGGCTTGACAGAACGGGAAAAAGCCCAGCAGAAACAGATTGATTATCTCACCAGCCGCCTCGATGCCCTCCTTTCGGTCATCAATCCGAATATGTCCAAAGACTTCCCGGATGTCCCGGAAAACCACTGGGCTTATGAAGCCGTCAGCAAACTCGCTGGCAACGGCATCATCCAGGGCTACGAAGACGGAAAATACCACGGCGAACGCACGATGACCCGTTACGAAATGGCGGAAATCATCTACAACGCCCTCTCCAAAGGTGCCAAAGCCGAAAAGAAACTGGTCGAAGAATTCAAACCAGAACTCCAGGCCATGGCCGCACAGAAAAAAGCATAGATTGAAAAAAAGGGCTTGTCGCACGGCGACAAGCCCTTTTTTCTCCTCCTTGTATTTTTCTTCGTTTTAGCCTATAATAACGTTAATTATTGGTATATTATGTTCCCATAGATGGAACTAAGGTTGCAAATTTTTAAATTTATAAGTCAAAGGAGGATGGAGAGAAAATGTCGATTCAATTGTGTATTGTCATCTTATACATCATTTTATTATTTGCCATTTCTTTCTATGTCAAACGCCGGGCCAGTCAGAACCCGACAGAGTATTTATTTGCAGGGCGCCAGTTTTCTACGGGCCTGGTCGCCGTCAGTATCACGGGTATGGCCGTCGGCGCGGCTTCGACCGTCGGCGTCGCTGAAAGCGCGACGAAAATCGGCCTGGCTGCCGGCTGGTACAATGCGGCCTGGGCTATCGGCGCCATCATCATGGGCTTTGTCGCTGCCGGTAAGTACCGTTCCCTGAACTGCACGACCATTCCGGAACTCTTTGAACGGAGTTACGATAAAAAAGCCCGCATCATCAGCGTCATCGGCCTGTCCCTGATCATGATCTGCATCACGTCCCTGCAGTACGTCGCCGGCGGTTCGATTTTACACGCCCTCATGCCGGATATCTTCTCCATGCACGCCGGCATGATCACCAGTGCCGTCGTCTTCGTCGGCATCACGGCCATCGGCGGCCTCTGGTCTTCCGGTTTATCGAATATCCTCAGCGTCACCGTCATTTACCTCGGCATCCTCTATTCCCTCGTCCGCATCCTTCTCCGCGACGGCGGCATCAGCGGCATCAATGCAGCCCTGCCGGCAGCGGATTTTAACTGGTTCTCGCCCATGGGCGGCCTGTCCTTTGCCGTACTCCTGGGCTGGATCATCGTCATGACGACCCAGGCCATCACGGCTCAGGGGCCGGTCCAGATTGCCTGCGGCGCCAAGAACGCCAAGGCAGCCCGCAGGGGCTTCATCCTCGGCGGCCTGCTCATCTTCCCGGTCGGCTTCTTGTCGGCTATCCTCGGCCTGGCTGCCAAAGCCCAGTTCCCGGGCATCAATCCGACCATGGCTCTGCCGCAGATCATCATGAGTCTCGACCCGTTCTCGTCAGGGATGACCCTGGCTGCCCTCTGGGCGGCCGATGTATCGACGGCCTGCACGATTCTCCTCGGTGCCGGTACCCTCATCTCTCAGGACATTTTTAAACGTTTTATCAAACCGGATATTTCCGAAGCAAGCTACGTCAAGTCCAACCGCCTAATCATCCTTATCATCGGCGCCGGTACGTTGTGGCTGGCCTTCAACGCCGTCGACATCGTCAAAGTCATGCTCATCGGTTTGAGCCTGACGACGGCCTTCACGCTGGTCTTCCTTTGCACCATGTTCTGCCCGTCCCTGTGCCGCAAGAACACGGCCTTCTGGACGACCCTGGTTGGCATCATCGGCCTCTTTGCCTGGCAGCTCTGCCCGCAGATCCGCGTCCTGCCCCACGTCATTTATTTTGAATGGATCATCTGCATCATCACTCTCCTCGTCGTCCGCCTCATCGATAAGACACCTATCAAGATGCCGGAGTTGAAGGAGTAGCAGTAAGCAGTCAGCTGCTTGCTGCTCGTAGGGGCCGTCCTTTCAAGGCGACCCGCTTCGGGATATGTCCGATTTCTCCAGCAGATTAGCCGTAGCCGGAAGATTCGTACATCCCCAGGAGCGGGCGCCCCACGTGGTCTCCCCTACGAATCACGAACAACGATAAAGGGCTTGTCGCTTGCGACAAGCCCTTTACTTTTTCCCACAAGATGGTATAATAATAAGCATAAATTTATTTTTATTCAATTTCTGGAGGGGATTGTATGGATACGAAAAAATTAGGTGCTGCTTTGCTTACAGGCGTATTAGCCGCTTCGATGCTGGCCGGCTGCGGCAGTGACAAGAAAGATGCTGCCAACGATACGAAGAAACCGCTTCGCGTCGCTACCAATGCGACGTTTGTTCCTTTTGAATTCAAGGATAACGACCAATCGACGGAATATAAGGGCTTTGAAATGGACTTGATCCGCGCCGTAGCCAAAGAAATGGGCCGTGATGTCGAATTCAACAACATCGCTTTTTCTGGTATCATCCCCATCATCCAGCAGGGTGACATGGATATCGCCGCTACGGGCATGACCGTCACCAAGGAACGGGCCCAGAAAGTCGCCTTTGCCGCTCCGTTCTACGAATCGAAACTGGTCATCTTGACACCGAAAAACAGCGGCGTCCATTCCGTAGCCGACCTGCAGGGCAAACAGATTGCCGTCCAGATCGGTACGACTGGCGCTAAATATGCCGAAGAACAGGGCTATACGATCAAACAGTTCGACAATAACTCCGAAGCCATCATGGAACTCCAGGTCGGCGGTTCGCCGGCAGCCATTCTCGACAAACCGGTTGCCGATTACTTTCTGACCCAGGACGGCAAAGATAAATTCGATGTCATCAATATCCCCGATACCAAACCGGAATACCTGGCCTTCGCCATCAACAAGGACAACAAGGAATTGTTGAAACAAGTCAACGACGCCATGGCCAAACTGAAAGAATCGGGCGAATTCCAGAAAATCTACAAAAAATGGTTCAACACCGATATGCCTAACCTCCCGACCAGCTCGGAAGAAGTGCTGAAGTAATGGTTATCAGGTCGTAGGGGCTCGCACGTGGCGACCCCTACAATGCCAAAAAGCTCCCCTTCACAGGGGAGGCAGGTGGCTAACGGCTAACAGCTAAAAAGGTCTGTCGCATCGCGACAAGACCTTTTTTATTACTTGCTCAAATCAAGAGAGCGTACTTTTTCACGGAGCGGCAGGACCGACGGTGGGCTGACGGAGAGTTCGTCTACGCCCATGCGCAGGAACGTTTCGGTCAGTGTCAGGTCTGCACCGAGTTCGCCGCAGATGCCGACCCAGATGCCGGCTTTGTGGCCATTTTCGATGGTCATCTGGATGAGTTTGAGGACAGCCGGATGATGGGGATCGAAGAAGGCATCGAGCTGGGTCTGCTGACGGTCGATGGCCAGGGTATACTGGGTCAAGTCGTTGGAACCGATGCTGAAGAAGTCGACTTCCTTAGCCAGTTCTTCACTCATGACGGCAGCAGCCGGTGTTTCGACCATGATGCCGATTTCCATATCTTTATCGTAGGCAATGCCTTTTTCATCCAATTCCTGACGGACTTCGTTAAAGATTTCTTTGCACCGCTGTACTTCCCAGACGGAAATGATCATCGGGAACATGATGGCGATCTTACCATAAGCCGAAGCGCGCAGGAGAGCGCGGAGCTGCGTCTTGAAGAGGTCGACGCGGGTCAGGCAGATGCGGATAGCACGCATGCCCATGGCCGGGTTTTCTTCCGGGTCGAGCTGGAAGTAGTCGACTTTCTTGTCGGCGCCGATATCCAGGGTACGGATGACGACGGTCTTGCCCTGCAGGGCTTCAGCCGCCTGTTTATAGGCTTCGAACTGCTGGTCTTCCGTCGGATAATCGCTGCTTTCGAGATACAGGAATTCGCTGCGGAAGAGGCCGATGCCTTCGGCATCGTTGGCCAGAACCTGCGGCAGATTGCCAGGGTTGCCGATATTGGCATAGAGGTTGATTTTCTTGCCATCTTTGGTACCCGTCGGGACGCCGCGTACCTGTTCCAGAGCGGCTACGCGAAGTTCTTCTTCCTTCTGTTTCTGCTTCATGGCCGCCATGGTTTCTTCATCCGGATTGATGTAGACCGTGCCCGTCGTGCCATCGATGATGGCCGTCATGTTGTCGACGTCGTTGTGGAGCTGTGTGCCCGTGCTGACGACGGCAGCGATGCCCAGTGTGCGGGCCAGGATGGCCGTATGCGAGTTCGTGCTGCCTGCTGACGTAACAAAGCCGAGAATCTTATCCGTATCGAGCTGTAACGTTTCGCTGGGAGCCAGGTCATCGGCTGCGATGATGACGTGGTCATAATTGCTGAAGTCGATTCCCGGGCCGCCGCAAAGCTGCTGTTCTACACGGCGGGAGATGTCGAGGACGTCGGCTGCGCGGGCCTGCATATAAGCATCTTCCATGGAACGGAACATTTCAGCAAATTTCTGAGCCGTCTGGTCGACAGCGGCTTCAGCATTCATTTTTTCATCGCAGATCTTGGTTTCAATACCTTCGATATAGTCATCGTCATCAAGCATCATCTGATGGACTTCAAAGACAGCGGCTTGTTCTTCACCGACTTTGTCTACAGCCTTGACATACAAGTCCTTGAGCTGGCCGATAGCTTCTTCGCGGGCTTTCTGGAAACGCGCGATTTCGGCATCGACGTCTTCGATTGGCCGTACGGCCGTAGAAATCGTATTACGATGGAACAGTGCCAGCGGTCCGATGCTGATACCGGAGAAGACACTTTTACCTTTTAACGTCAGCATGTACTTTCCCCCTCAAAGAAATTAGAAGTTTTCTTTCAAGAAGGCTTCTACAGTACTAGCTGCCTGTTCTTCGTCTGCGCCTTCTACTTGTACTTTAATCGTTTCGCCCTGTTTTACGCCGAGAGCCATGACGGTGAAGATTTTCTTCAAATTGCCTTTGCGGGCGCCTTTGAATACGCTGATATTGGATTCAAATTTCTTTGCTTCTTTGACCAAAAGGCCTGCCGGACGAGCGTGGATACCCTGGGGATCAGTGACAACAAATTCAAATTCTTTCATGACAAATTCCTCCTTTTAGGAAATATAGAAGATGAGATAAAGCTACATAATATAGTGTATACGATTTATAGCGATAACGCAATCAGTCTTGCGGACGTTTTTTGCGGAAAATACCGAGCAGGATAGCTGCGACGATGACACCGGCCACTAAGGCGACGATGTACATAGGCCAGTTGGTGATGACACCGAAGACGAAGATACCACCGTGAGGAGCCGGAAGGGCGCAGTTGAAGAGCATCGACAAGGCACCGGCGACAGCGGCGCCGATAGCGCAGGGCGGGATAACGTGGACCGGATCCGATGCGGCGAAAGGAATGGCCCCTTCGGTGATGAAGGACAGGCCCATGATGAAGTTGGTAATCGTCGACTGTCGTTCTTTCGGTGTGAATTTACCTTTAAAGATGAGCATAGCCAGGGCGATAGCCAGAGGCGGAACCATGCCGCCGACCATGACCGAAGCCATGATGCCCGAGCTGACAGCCTGACCGCTGGCACTCATGAGCGAGGCCGTACCGAAGACGTAAGCGGCTTTGTTGATCGGGCCGCCGAAGTCGATGGACATCATGCCGCCGAGGATGAAGCCGAGGACGATACGGCTCGATGTGGTCATGCTGTTGAGGACGTCGAAGAGCCACGTATTGAAAACAGACGTCGGCGGATTGATGATATAAGTCATGATGACGCCGATGAGGACCAGGCCGAGGACCGGATAGAAGAGGATGGACTTCGTGCCGTCCAGCGCTTCCGGCAGATGGGCCAGGGCTTTTTTCAGGAAAATGATGAGATAGCCTGCGATGAAGCCGGCAAAGAGGGCGCCGAAGAAACCAGAACCGCCTGTCGTTGCCAGGAAACCGCCGACGATACCGGGCATGAGAGCCGGCCTTTCACCGATACTCATGGCGATATAGCCTGCCAGGATAGGCATCATCATGCTGAAGGACAGGCCGCCGACATTTTTCAGGAAGGCAGCCAGCGGCGTGCCGCTGCCGAAGTTGGCCGTACCGGCGTTATCCATGTCGCAGAGGAAAGCCAGGGCGATGAGGATCCCACCGCCAATGACGAAGGGAAGCATATGGGATACGCCGTTCATCAAGTGCTTATAAATCTGATGGCCGACGCTTTCTTTTTCAGCGCTTTCGACATCGACGGCTTCCGACGACGATTCATTGCCCTGATAAATGGGTGCTTTGCCGTCGAGGACGGTCTGGATGAGTTCTTCCGGGATCTTGATGCCGTTGGCGACTTTCGTGAAGATGACCGGTTTGCCGGCAAAACGCTGGACCGGCACGTCTTTATCGCAGGCGACGATGACGCCGACAGCGCGGTCGATATCGGCCTGGGTCAGGTGGTTCTTGACACCGCCGGAACCATTCGTTTCGATTTTGATGTCGACGCCCATGGCAGCGGCTTTGTTTTCCAGGGCTTCTGCTGCCATGTAGGTGTGGGCAATGCCCGTCGGGCAGGCTGTGACGCCGATGACGTAGGGACGATCCGACGGAGCGGCTGTTTCCGTTTCAGCCGGTGCTTCTTCGGCAGCGGCTTCAGCGGCAGCTTCTGCTTCTTCAGCTGCGACCTGTTCGGCTTCGGCCTTGTCTATGATAGCCAGGTATTCTTCCGGCGTCTGGGCCTTCATCAGGTTGTCGCGGAAATCGTCGTCCATGAGCATACGGCTCAGACGGCTCAAGACTTCCAGATGGACGTTGGCACCGCCAGCCGGAGCGGCGATGAGGAAGAACAAGTGAGCCGGTTCGTCGTCGAGGCTTTCGTAGTCGACGCCGTCGCGGACAATCATCGAAGCCAGGCCCGGTTCGTTGACGGCTTCCGTCTTGGCATGGGGAATGGCGATGCCTTCGCCGATACCCGTACTGCCTTCTTGTTCACGGGCGAGGACGCGCTGCTTGTACAGCTCTTTGTCGTTCAGGTTGCCGCCGGCGGCCATGAGGTCGACCAGGTGGTCGATGGCAGCGGCCTTGTCGGCTACAGACGCATTGAGGTCGATGCTCTGTTTCTTGAGTAAATCTACAATACGCATTATTTCTCTCCTTCTCTTCTCAACTCTCTACACAAAAATGCGTGTTTCTTTATAAGGTAGCGTATACTTCCTTGATATCGTCTTCCGTAGCCAGCCATTCATGGAAGGCCGATGCACTGCCGGCGCTGATGCCCATTTTCAAGGCTTCCTGGAGGTCGCCCTTGGACGCTTCGAAACCGGCCAGGAACCCAGCGACCATGCTGTCGCCGGCACCGACGGAGTTGACCAGCGTGCCTTTCGGGGACTGGCGGCGGTAGACCTGGCCGTCTTCGCCGAGGAGCAGGGCGCCGTCACCGCCGAGAGATACGAGGACGTTGCGGGCCCCCATGGCCTGGAGCTGTTTGGCGCAGACGATGATTTCTTCATCCGTATGGAGGTCGACGCTGAACAATTCGCCTAATTCAAAGTTATTCGGTTTGATGAGGAACGGTCTATATTTGATGACATTCTTCAAAAGGTCGCCTGTGGCATCGACGACGACGCGGATATCGCGGTCCTGGAGGCGTTTGAGGATCTGTTCGTAAATATCATCGGGAATATCGCTGGGGATGCTGCCGGCCAGTACCAGGGTGTCACCGGCTTTGAGGGTATCGATCTGAGCCAGCAGGGCTTGCCGTTTTTCTTCGGGAATATGCGGTCCCATGCCATTGACAGCCGTTTCATCATCGGCGCTGACTTTGAGGTTGATACGCGAGCAGCCTTCGTCGAGGATGATGAAATCCGTATCGCCGCCGTTGATTTTGGCCAGGCGTTCAATTTCCCGGCCTGTGAAACCAGCGACGAAACCGAGCATCTTAGAAGGAATATGAAGGTTTCCCAGGACGAGGGACACGTTGATGCCTTTGCCGCCAGGATAGATTATTTCCTGTTCGGCCCGGTTGATGTCACCGGCCGTGAAGGTCTTCATGTGGACGACGTAGTCTAACGATGGATTGAACGTAACTGTATAAATCACAGGATATGCACCTCCGTAATCTGCTGATAAGCCGGTAATCGACGTGTTCTTCATCTTTGGCCGTAATCAGCGTAACCATTGATAAGTCTGCAAATGTAATGTGCGAAGATAAACCGAATTTACTGGAATCGGCCAGGACGAAGCGGTCTAGGCACTGGCCTACGGCAGCGCGCTTACAGACAGCTTCTTCATCATCCGGCGTCGTACATCCGGAATGGGGAGCGATTCCATTGGCTCCGAAGAAGCCCTTGGTGAAATGATAGCGGCCGATCATATCCCGCATATCACTGCCGACAATGGCTTCCGTATCGCCTTTGACCCGTCCGGGCAGGATGTAGACGCGGCTGCCGCTGCGCCCCAATTTCTGGGCCAGCGGGATGCTGTTGGTCACGAAGGTCGCTTCAGATTCGGCCAGGAAATCGGCCATCTGTTCCGTCGTCGAACCGGCGTCGAGATAGACGAAGTCATCCTTCTTGATCAGGCTGGCTGCATACTGGGCGATGCGGCGTTTATCGCTCATATGAATGGAATACTTGTCCTGCAGATTTTCCATATCCGCTTCATATGAAGAATCATCGCGCAGCGTCGTGGCGCCGCCATGGACACGGCGCAGGCGGCCTTCCCGGTCCAGCGTGAGTAAATCCCGACGGACCGTCGATTCGGAAATGTTCAGAAAACTCACTAAGTCCTGAACCGAAACGGCACCACTCGTATTGACAAGACGCATGATCTTTTCATGTCTTTCTTCTGTCAACATCGTATCACTTCCCTTTTTATCCTCCTTTGGCCTCATTATACCGTTATATTCAATCATTTTCAATCAAATTCATTCATTATAATCAAAAAGCAATCATTTTCGTTCATTTATGCGTCCAACTCATTAAGTGATTTTATTCACATACGCAAAGGGGCTGTCGCAGGTGCGACAGCCTCTTTAAGTGGTTAGTGGCTAGCAGTTAGTGGTTAGCAGATGGCTTTAAATTTAAAATCCTCTCTGCAAACTACAAACTCCGTGCTACAAACCATAAAAAAAGGACGGCACATGATGGCAGAAACCTTCGTGAGACAGCCCCGCAGGCCGCAGGCCGCCGCGACATCACAGATGTCGCTGTAGGGGCCGTCCAAAGCCTTTCCAGCCCGTCGGGTGCCGACCAATGGGAGGCGCAAGACGGTTGCTGGAACGGACAGCAGAGGCTGGGCGGCCCGTTGTGGGAATCCCGTGAAATGCTGTTCGTCGATATCATTATTCGCAGTTCACAGGTCACAAAACCATTTCTCATAGACCAGTTGAGTATATCTCCCATTGTTCACAACGGGACGCCCAAGGCTCCCTTTATAGGGGAGCTGGCCGCCGAAGGCGGTCTGAGAGGTTAAAGAGCGTCCCCTACGCACAAGGCCATAGGCCGTGAATGATTTGCCGTTAATCCATAACGGTTCTGCCATAACATCGCCTATGGTAATGCGTTCATCGTTTGTCGTAAATCCATAACATCGCCTGGCTGCGATTCCGTAGGGGCCGGCCTGTAAAGGCGGCCCGCTACGCGCGGAGGGCTTCCCGAAGCGTCGTTGTCAGTTTGAGTCTGTCGCCGCACAGCGGCATCTGAGTCCAAGAGAACGCAGGCCGTCGGTCGCAGGTCGCAAAACCATGCCACATATATCAGTTAAGTATATCTTCCATTGTTCACAACGGGACGCCTTGACAGGACGTCCCCTACACACAAGGCCACAGGCCTTGGATTATTTGTCGCCTGGCTGCGATTCGTTCATCGTTCGTCGTCATCGAAAAAAAAGCTGCCGCATAGCGACAGCTTTTTTCGTTGTAGGGGCGACCCGTGGGGCGCCCGCGTGCGGCCCCCTACGACGAACGACCTACGATAAACGATCATCAGGCCTACGATGAACGATCATCCCCGTGCTTCTGCGACGCGGGCGATGCCGTGGCGGGTGCGGTATTTGAGGAAGAGCATTAGGGCCAGGGCGACGGTGAAGGCGCCGACGAAGAAGTACAAGGTGACGGCATAACTATTGGTATTTTCTTTGATGAGCGACAGGACCAGGGGGCCGGCAACGCCGGCAGCGCCCCAGGCCGTGAGGATGCGGCCGTGGATGGCACTGAGGTATTTCGTGCCGAAGAGGTCGCTGAGGTAGGCCGGCATGCACGAGAAGCCGCCGCCATAGCAGGAAATGATGAGCAGGACCAGGACCTGGAAACTGAAGGCGCCCGTAACGCCAGCCAGCTGCCAGAAGGCCAGGATTTCAATGATAAAGAAGAGGACATACGTAGCCGAGCGGCCGATGTAGTCGGATATGGTCGCCCAGGCAATGCGGCCGGCGCCGTTCATGAGGCCGATGAAGCCGACCATGGAAGCCGCTGCCATAGGCGACATGCCGACGACATCCTGTGCCATGGGCGAAGCGACGGACAGCAGGGCGATACCGCAGGTGATGTTGGTGAAGAAGAGCCACCAGATGGCGTAGAACTGCCAGGTCTTCATGGCCCGGCGGACGGTGAACTGCGGCTGGGCGTCGGCGTATTCGACGGAAGATTCTTTTTCGGCCTTGGCCGGAACGTCTCCGGCTGCCGGCGGAGCCAGGTAGAGCGACGAAGCCGTCATGACGACCATATAGACGCAGCCGAGGATGATGAAGTTAGCGACTAAGCCAAAATGCTGGACCAGCAGCTGAATGGCCGGACCGGCGATGAGGCTGGCAAAACCGAAGCCCATGATAGCCAGGCCCGTAGCAAAGCCCCGATTTTCCGGGAACCATTTGACCAGTGTCGATACGGGCGTGATATAGCCCGTCCCCAGGCCGACGCCGCCGATGACGCCGTAAAAAGCGTAGAGCATGGGCAGGCTGTGGGCATAGAAAGCCGCTGCCGTGCCGAACATGGCCGTGACGAAGCAGGTCATGGATAAGAGGCCGGACTTGCGGGGACCGATTTTCTGGACGAAACTGCCCAAAAAGCCGGCCGACAGGCCGAGGAAGAGGATGGCCAGGGAAAAGGTCCACGTCGTTTCCTTGAGGGTGAAGCCCATAGATTCCATGATGGGCTTGGTGAGGACGCTCCAGGCGTAGACACTGCCGATACAGAGGTGGAGCCCCATGGCAGACAGGGCGATGAGCCAGCGATTTCGTTTCATTTAGACAACACTCCTTGTGAGGAGCCAGACTGGCGAAAAAAAATACCGGCCGCCTGGCTCAAGAATATGTAGCATACTCTTGCCCAGACGGTCGGCATGAAAATCTCCGTACAGTTCATGTGGTTACTCCACTTGATTCCGTCAGTCCTGTACGAATCTGCTGATGTGCTTATTATACGAATATGGACGGTGATTGTCAATATCCCTTTTTTAACTTTTAAGCAGCCGGCGAGAAGGGAACGTAAGGCTGGCTGGAAACAGCCGGCTTACTGGTCTTCGCCGTATCAGCTTTGGCAGCGGTTTTCGCAGTCGTCTTGGCTGCCGTTTTAGCAGCTGTTTCCGTTGCGGTCTTTACCGTTGTAGCTGTTTTGACAGGCGCTTTGGCCGCAGCCGTGGAAGCGGCAGCCGTAGCGGCTTCCTGCTTCTGCTGCGATGCCAGTTCAGCAGCCTGGGCCTTTTTTTCCCTGATATCCGACAATGTCTGGCCTGCCGGTGCCTGACGCAGGATATAGACGTTTTCTGCCGGTTCGACCGGTTTCAGGACGGAAAAACCATAGGCCATCAATTTCTGGGCATCGCCGAAGCGGTCGTCCGAGTTCATGATGGAAGCGATGACCGTCCGGCCATCCTGGGTAGCCGAAGCGACCAGGCAGGGACCGCCGGCGTTGGTCGTGCCGGTCTTGATGCCGTTGGCACCGGGGAAGCCGCTGGTCAGGAAATAGTTCGTCGTCGTGCAGTGCTTGGACCCGCCGTTGATATAGGGCATGTCGTATTCACTGTGGCTGACCATGTCGCGGAATTCCGGCATTTTCATGCCATAAGCGGCAATCGTCGCCATATCGCGGGCCGTCGAATAGTGATCGCTGTCCGGCAGGCCATGGGGATTGGCGAAATGGGTATTCGTGCAGCCCAGGGCGGCTGCTTTTTCATTCATCTTGGCGACGAAATCGGCCTGGGTCGGCGTAACCGTTTCGGCTACGGCAACGGCCGCATCACAGCCGGATACGGTCATCATGCCGGTCAGGGCATGGCGCAGGGTAATCTGGTCGCCAGGATCGATGCCCAGAACAGACGCATCGCTTTCGATGTTGTAGACGTCATTGGTGATGTTGAGGGGCTGGTCCATTTTGCCCTGGGCCTTGCCCAATTCGACGCCGAGAATACCGGTCATGATTTTCGTCGTACTGCCCGGATAGGTCCGGTCGTCGGCATTTTTCGCATAGAGCGTGTCACCCGTATCGGCATCCATGACATAGGCGGCATGAGCGCTGATTTCAGGTGGCTGCGGCGTATCGGCAAAGACGGCGGCCGACACAGTCAGGCAGGCGGCTGCAGCCAGACAGAAGATTCTTTTCAAAGACATAGCATACACTTCTTTCTCTATAAGGGATTTTTCGCAGCCATCTTGGGCTTGCGGGGATACTTTTTGGGGCTTTCCTTCACTTTCTCGATGTAAAGGACGGCGCGGACGTCATCGAGTCCCGGCAGGTGAACAGGTCGGACTTCGGCGATTTTGCCGCCCAGGATCTGCAAGGCTTTTTCGCCTTCTGCCAGTTCGTCTTCATACTGGGCCCCTTTGAGGGAAATGAAATAGCCTCCGGTCTTCACGTAGGGCAGGGCCCATTCGGCCAATATGTTCAGGCGGGCGACGGCCCGGCTGGTGACGATATCGAAAGCGCTGCGGTATTCCGGCTTATGGGCCATTTCTTCGGCCCGGCCGTGGAGGAACGACGCCGTCAGTCCTATATCGCTGACCGTGTTTTCCAGGAAGGTCAGGCGCTTTTGCAGGGAATCGAAGAACGTCACGTTCAAGTCCGGCCGGTAGATGAGCAGGGGCAGGCCGGGGAATCCGGCGCCAGTCCCCAAATCGAGGACACGAGCGCCTTCTTTGAAATAAGCCGGGTCATAACAGGACAGGCTGTCGGCCATGTGCTTGATGGCGACGCCTTTCGGGTCGGTAATGGCCGTCAGGTTCATGACTTTATTCGTTTCCACCAGTCTTTCATTAAAAGCGCAGAACTGGGAAAGCTGCCCGTCTGTCACGGTAAGGCCCATGGCCTTCAGGGCCTGTTCTAATTCACTGCGAAACATGATTTTTTTCCTCCCGGCTGTGCTGTTCCAGTACGATGAGCAAGGCCGTGATATCCGCCGGGGACACACCGGAAATACGGCTGGCCTGGCCTAAGGACAAGGGCCCGATTTCATCGAGTTTCTGCCGGGCTTCGGCCGACAGGGTGTCGATATCGGCATAGACGATATCGGCGGGCATCTTCTTCTGTTCCAGGCGGTTCATCTTTTCGACTTGTTCCATCTGGCGGCTGATATAGCCTTCGTACTTGATCATGATTTCGATTTCTTCTTCCACGTCGGCAGCCAGTTCCGGCAGGTCGAAGACCGTCCGCAGGGCCTCGTAGTCGACATCGTTGCGGCGCAGGAGGTCGTAGGCCGTGATGGCCGTGTGGATGGGTGCCGTGCCCAGGCGTTCCAATTTTTCCAGATTGGCCTTGGACGGCGTGACGGAAATGGCCTGGAGGGCGGCGATGCCTTCTTCGATGGCTTTTTTCTTGGCCGTGAAGCGGTCATACCGTTCCTGCGTGACCAGGCCCAGGTCATAGCCTTTCTGGGTCAGGCGCAGGTCGGCATTGTCCTGACGCAGGATGAGGCGGTATTCGCTGCGGCTGGTCATGATGCGGTACGGTTCATTCGTCCCCTTTGTGACCAAATCGTCGATGAGGACGCCGATATAGGCTTCGGAGCGGGTTAGGATGAACGGTTCTCTGCCCTGGACCTTCAAGGCCGCGTTGATGCCGGCCATGAGACCCTGGGCAGCGGCTTCTTCGTAACCGCTGGTCCCGTTGGCCTGGCCTGCCGAGAAGAGGCCAGAAATCTTCTTCGTTTCCAGCCACGGCGTGAGCTGCGTCGGGTCCAGGCAGTCATATTCGATGGCATAGCCCGGGCGCATGATTTTGACGTCTTCCAGGCCCGGGATGGTACGCAGGAAGGCGTACTGGACGTCGGCAGGCATACTGGTGCTCATGCCCTGGACGTACATTTCTTCCGTCGATTCCCCTTCCGGTTCGATGAAGAGCTGATGCCGCTTCTTATCGGCAAAGCGGACGATTTTCGATTCGATGGACGGGCAGTAGCGCGGCCCGATGCCGGTGATGATGCCATTGCACATGGGAGCCCGGTCGAGGTTGTCGCGGATGATCTTATGCGTTTCTTCGTTGGTAAAGGTCAGCCAGCAACATTCTTTGTTGCGGTCTTTCCGTTCCGACAGGAAGGAAAAGGCATGACCGTCTTTGTCGCCTTCCTGCTTGGCCATTTCATCGGTCCGCAGGGTACGGCGGTCGACGCGGGCCGGCGTACCGGTCTTGAAGCGCATAAGCTTGAGGCCGGCCTTGACCAGGGACCCCGACAAATCTTCAGCCGAGCGCTGGCCGATAGGGCCGCCGGAATAGGTACAGGTGCCGATGATGATCTTCCCTTTGAGGTAGGTCCCCGTCGCCAGGATGACGCACTTGGCTTTATAAACTTCATCCAGTTCCGTCCGGACACCGGTGACGGCGCCGTCTTCGACGAGAAGGTCTGTGATCATGAGCTGCTTGACATCGAGGTGGTCCTGGTTTTCCAGGGTCTTGGTCATGGCCATCTGGTACATCTTCTTATCGGACTGGGCCCGGAGAGAATAGACGGCCGGTCCTTTGCCGGTGTTGAGCATGCGCATCTGGAGGCACGTCTTATCCGTATTGATGCCCATTTCACCGCCCAGGGCGTCGATTTCCCGGACGAGATGGCTCTTCCCCGGTCCGCCGACAGCGGGATTGCAGGGCATGAGGGCAATATTATCTAAGTTCAGCGTCGCCATCAGGGTCTTGGCGCCCAGGCGGGCACTGGCCAGGGCCGCTTCACAGCCGGCATGGCCGGCACCGATGACGATGACATCGTATGTATCGACTACAAACATGGTTACACCCCTTTATTTACCTAAACAGAATCGGCTGAATATTTCTTCGACCATATCGTCGTGGACCGTATCGCCCGTGATCGAGCCCAAAAGCTCCCAGGCTTCGCGCAGGTCGACGACGGCACAGTCGACGGGCATACCGGCTTCGATGGAATCGAGGGCCCGCTGCAGGGCTTGCCGGCTCTGGCGCACCAGTTCGATATGGCGCGTATTGGTGAGCAGGGCACTGCCTGCCGTATCGGCATGGGACAGGGCCAGGGACAACAATTTATCTTTTAGGGAATCCAGGCCGTCACCCGTACCAGCCGACAAGGAGAGAACGGGATGACCATAGCCTGCCAAATCTTTTTCCGTAACGACTGGCATTAAATCGGTCTTGTTGAGGACGACCAGGACATTCTTATCCTTCGTGTCTTCCAGAATGGCCTTATCTTCATCGGACAAGGACCGGGACCGGTCGATGACGACCAGGATAATATCGGCTTTGTCCATATAGGCCTTGGCCTTGGTGACGCCTATCTTTTCGACGGTATCGTCTGTTTCCCGGATACCTGCCGTATCGACGAGGCAGACCGGGACACCTTTGAGGGAAATCCATTCTTCCAGGACATCCCGCGTCGTCCCCGGCACATCGGTGACGATGGCCCGGTCTTCCTGGAGCAGGCGGTTGAGCAGGCTCGATTTGCCAGCGTTCGGCGTACCGGCAATGGCGGCCATGACGCCGTCGCGGATGATGCGGCCGTCGTGAGAAGCCTCCAGCATATCGTCCAGGGCCGTCAGCTGTTTGCGGATAGCTCCGGCTACATCGGGGACGGTGATATCTTCCAGGTCTTCTTCAGGATAATCGATGGTGACTTCCAGGCGGGTAATGAAGTCCGTCAAATCATGGCGCATGGCACCGATGACTTTAGACAGCCGCCCTTCAAGCTGATTGACGGCACTGGTCAGGCCCTGGCGGCTCTTGGCCTGGATGACATCCATGACGGCTTCGGCCTGGGCCAGATCGATGCGGCCATTGACGAAGGCACGCTGCGTAAATTCTCCGGGATTGGCCATGCGGGCGCCGTGGGCCAGGACCAGGCCGAGGATTTCTTCCAAGGCCTTGCGGCCGCCGTGGCACTGGATTTCCAGTACGTCTTCCGCCGTATAGGAGTGCGGCCTTTTCATGATGAGCATGAGCACTTCATCGACAGGACGGCCGTCATCGGCAACGATGAAGCCATGCTGGATAGAACGGTCCTGGCGCTGGGCCAGGGGCTTTCCCGAAGGGCTGCGGAAAATGGCATCGCCTACGTCATAGGCATGGCTGCCGCTGATACGGATGACGCCGATGCCGCTTTCCCCCAGGGGGGTGGCAATGGCCGCGATCGTATCGGTCGTATCGTACATATGGCAATACTCCTTTCATAGCCAAGGGGCTCGCATGAAGTTTCCTGACATCATGCAAGATTCCTTTTACTTTATAGTTTGTAGTACAGAGTTTGTAGAAAAATACTCGAAAGAGGCTGTCTGAATGCGACAGCCTCTTTGTTAAGCTTCATAGGGCAAACTAAAAATTATTCTTGATAGTAAATGACGACGTGGCGGTACGGGTCCTGGCCTTCACTTTCCGTGCGGACCTGCGGGTCGTTCTGCAAGGTCACATGGATGATTTTGCGTTCATAACCGTTCATCGGTTCCAGGACGACGCGGTCGCCGTTCTTCTTGACGCGGTTCGCCAGACGGATAGCCAGCTGTTTCAGCGTTTCTTCCCGGCGATGGCGGTAATTTTCGACATCGAGCATGATGAAATGGCGCGTCCTTTCGCCCTGATTCGTCGTCAAGTTGGTCAGGTACTGGAGGGCATCCAAGGTCTGGCCATGCTTGCCGATGAGGATACCCAAGTTCTTGCCGTGCAGGTGGAGCAGGACTTTATCGGACTTGATCATCTTTTCGATGACGACGTCGATGCCCATGTTCTTGAGCACTTCCTGAAGGAAGGCCTTCGCCTTGGCGGCGGCTTCTTCAGCCGTAAAATCATCGCCTGTTTCGGCTTCAGCCGGTTCTGTTTCTACCTGGGGAACCGCTTCTTCAGCTGCGCCAGCTGCGTTGGCAGCCGGTTCAGCCGCTGCCGGTGCGACGGGCTTTTCCACGGCTGCCGGCTGGCTTTCCATGGTCGGGACCGTCGGTACGCCTTCTTTTTCGGTAATGCGTACTTTCGCCGGCTTGCTGCCGAATCCGAAGAAACCGCTCTTCGGTTCTTCCAAGACTTCGATGTCGACTTCGTCCTTCATTCTGCCGAGACGGACCAGACCGGAGCGGACGGCATCTTCGATCGTTTTTCCTGTAGTTTCGATGGTACTCATGCTTCTGATCGTGCTCCTTTTTTCTTGAGGTGGGTCATGAGGAACTGCTGTGCCCACTGGAATACGTTAGAAACAACCCAGTAAATGACCAGGCCGCTGGGGAAATTCAAGCTGATCCAGCCGATGAATAACGGCATGACGATCTTCATGATTTTCTGCTGTTTAGCCTGTGCATCCGAAGCCGCTACCTGCGTACCTGACATCTGGTTCTGGATGAAGTAAGTCGAAACAGCCGACAGCACCGGCATGATATATGTGGGGTCCGGCTGGCCCAGGCTGGGAAGCCATAAGAAACTTTCAAAGGCCGGGTCGTAGGGATATTCCCGAAGAGCATAGAAAATGGCGATGAGGAATGGCATCTGAATGAGGATCGGCAGACAGCCCGACAAGGGGTTGACGCCCATTTCCCGATACAGTTTGGTCATTTCTTCCTGCATCTTTTTCTGATTGCCCTTATATTTCTTCTGTAATTCTTTGATCTTAGGCTGCAGGGTCTGCATGCCTTCCATGGAACGGATCTGTTTAGCCGTAAGCGGAGCCAGAACCAGTTTAATAATCAAGGTGAGCATGATAATGGCAGCGCCATAGCTCGGATAGCCTACATTCTGGGTAAATGCATAACAGTAATTCATGAATGTCGTCATAATGCCGCTGAGGACATCCATTATTCCACTGAAAAAGCCCAATACTCTCAACTCCTGTTCAGTTGTAAAAATAGGGATCTACGGTACCGGATCATATCCGCCTTTGTGAAAGGGATGGCATTTTAAAATGCGCCTTAGTGCCAAATAACTCCCTTTGACAGCACCGTACTTCTGCAAAGCCTCGATGGCATAGGCAGAACAAGTCGGATAAAACCGGCAGCACGGCCGGTGAAGGGGCGATATGAACAACTGGTAAAACCGGATAAGGGCTATGAAACACCGTTTCATGTGTCATCACTTCTTTTTCAATACCCTGGCATGCCGGAATAATTGCAGGATGCTTTGTTCTGCTTCTTTGTATCCGGCGTATTTTAAACTGCTGCGGCCGATGAGGACCAAGTCGAACCCGTCGCGCAGGTCGAACTGGTGCAGACGATAGACTTCTTTCATCAGGCGGCGGCAGCGGTTGCGTTCGACGGCGCAGCCGATTTTCTTACCCGTTACGAAACCAATCCGGGTCGGCTGTTTCGGTGAGCGCGGCAGGACGTACAGGACGACGCGGCGGTTGACATACGACTTGCCGCGGCGGTATACGAGCTGGTACTCACGGTTTTTGCACAGCCGTTGTTCTTTTGTTAGTTCATACATACGCAAATTGTCCTAAAAATGCCAGAAAAACAGAAAAATTCCGCCAACCGGAACTTTTCTGTTTATCTCGTAATAATTAAGCAGAAAGTTTCTTTCTGCCTTTCATGCGGCGTTTTTTCAAAACCATGCGGCCGCCTTTCGTCTTCATTCTTTCGCGGAAGCCGTGAGTCCTCTTTCTCCATAATGTATTCGGCTGATATGTCTGTTTCAAGCTAGACACCTCCTTTGTCGTCATTGACAGTAAATGAATTTACACCATAACAGGTTAATTATAGTAAGCGAAGCCCCGGCTGTCAAGCCCTATTTTCCAAGTATTATACTGTTTGCGCATACCTCATGTATAAGTATTCCGTAAAAATTTTCTTCCCTTAATTTCGGTTTTGTTGTAAAATGTGGATAGATAAATAAGTTGTCAACAATCTATCCACATTTTGTGGATAAGTGGAAAAGAACCGGAAATTCGATGATTATCGTCTTTCCGCCTTTTTGTGTCCTCTTTGTCCACGTTATCCACAATTCAGGCTATACACATATACACTTTATATGGTACACTCTATGTCTCGCACAATTTTACGCACAGATTGGAAGGATTATTATGGACCTGCTCAGCTTATGGGAAAAAATGCTGGCTAACCTGAAACAAGTCTTGCCGAAAGAGATTTTTACCAACTGGTTTGAAGGCAACATCATTCCCTACTCCTATTCCGAAGAAGAAAATCTCCTCATATTAGACACAATGACGAATTTTCTCCGCGACTACGTCAGCAAAAAATACACGGATATCCTGGAAACCGTCGCCCAGGACGCCATCGGCCGCCCGACAAGGGTCCAGCTGATTACGAGCCAGGAAAAGAAGCCCGCTCCCGAAAGCCAGCCAGAAGCCGTCGCTGAAACGATCACCCTGCCGAAAAAGCCGGCAGCGCCTCCCGTACCGGCAGCCGCTGCCCCGGCCGGAGACGCGCAGTCCGTCCCGTCAGGACAGACAGAATGGGTCCAGCCTGAATTGCCCATCAGTGACGGTCCGTCAGCCCCCATGCCCGTCGTCAAAGAAGCCGTCCCCGTCACGCCTGATGAAATCCCTTATAATAATAATTTAAATAAAGATTATACCTTTGATAACTTCATCGTCGGCAATAGCAACCGCGTCGCCACAGCTGTCGCCAAGTCCATTGCAGCCGCACCGGCCCAGAAATGGAACCCCTTCTACATCTACGGCGGCAGCGGCTTGGGCAAGACCCACCTGATGCACGCCATCGGCCACGAATTGCTGAAGAACTTCCCTAACATGCGCCTGTTGTGCATCACCAGTGAAGACTTCGTCAACGAATTCATCCAGTGTATCCAGGACAAAAACACGGAAAGTTTCCGCCGCCGTTACCGCAATGTCGATGTCCTCTTCGTAGACGACATCCAGTTCCTGGGCCGTGGGGATAAAGAAAGTTCAAAAGAAGAATTCTTCCACACCTTCAACAAGCTCTATCAGGACAAAAAACAGATGGTCTTCACCAGCGACCGTCCGCCACGGGACATCAAGAAACTGGAAGAACGCCTGCGTTCCCGCTTTGAAAACGGCATGGTCACGCAAATCGAGCCGCCTGATTTAGAAACGCGCACGGCTATCCTCCGGGCCTGGGCAGAAAAAGAAAATATCACCTGCGACCTGGATGCCCTCAATTACATCGCAGCCAATGTCAGCGAAAACATCCGAAAACTGCACGGCGCCTTCATCCGCGTCCTCCTGGAAGCATCGCAGTCCAAGAGCAACGTCACCCTGCCTTTAGTAAAACACGCCATCCATTACATTACCGACGCCCAGGATGAAAAGAAATATATCACCATTGACGAAATCACGACGTACATCTGTCAACACTATAACATCAATTATAAAGAGCTCATGGGCAAGAAAAAGACCAAAGACATCGCCCTGCCGCGGCAGATTGCCATGTATATGTGCCGCGAACTGACAGGAAATACGTATCCTCACATCGGGACAGCCTTCAACGGCCGCGATCATACGACAGTCATGCACGCCTGCTCGCAGATTCGGAAGAAAATAGACAAAGACAGCCATTTCAAAGAACATCTGGAAAAGATGATGAATGAAATCCGCGGTGTGGATAACTAGGCTGATAAAATTGTACATACATTGTGGATAAGTCAAAAAAAGAAATCCACAGTGGAAATGTGGATAAAAAATGACGATTTGTCCACACGTTATCCACAGCTGTGGACAGCTTAAAATCGCTGTCTTTTTCCACTTATCCACAAATTCACAGCCCCTATTACTAAGACTACTATTTTTTAATTCACATTTAATTAATTTATTCAGCGCAGAAAAGAGGATACTCCATTGAGACTAAAACTGAAAAAAGAAGATCTGAACAAAGGCCTGCAGGCTGTCCAGAAAGTCGCCCAGAACAAAAGCAACAATATATCTTCTGAAAACGGCTTGCTTATCAAAGCCCTCCATGGTATCATCGAGTTCCAGGCCAATGACTACGATATGGGCATTAAGATCACCGTTCCCGGTATCATTGAAGAAGGCGGTGAAGCTTTTATTGCCAATCCTTATTTAATGGAATTGACCCGCCGCCTGCCTAGTGATGAAATCGAAATCATCAAGGAAGATGCCGATACACAGCTGCTCATCAAAGGCGGCAAACTCAAGTTTGAATGTCTGACCATGAATCCCGATGATTTCACAGAAGTCGAAATCGTTGAAAACGGCTATACCAGCTTTACGACGACGAGCGTCGTCATGAAGGACCTCATCGACAATACGTCCTATGCCTGCGCTACTGATGTGGCCCGCCCAATTTTCATGGGGACCTTCCTGGACGTCCAGGGGGATCAGATGACCATGGTCGCCACTGACACGCACCGCCTGGCATTGAAGACGGCTACCCTCGATGCGCCTGTGGATAATCCCTTACAGGCCGTTATCCCCAGCCGATTGTTATCAGAAATTTCCCGCCAGCTGCCGACAGATATCCCGGAAACCGTCGAAATCACGGCAGTCCGCAATTACCTGGCCGTACAGTTCGGCAATGTCTACATCCGGACGCGGCTCATCGAAGGGGAATTCCCCAATTATCGGCGCGTCATCCCCAATGACTTCAAGTGCATCGTCACGGTGGACCGGGCCGAATTCACGGGCGCTGTCGAACGCGCTTCTATCGTCGCCAAAGATGCCCAGTACAATGTCATCAACTTCATCGTCGCCGATGACCAGATCAAACTCATGAGCCAGCATCCTGACTACGGTACGGTCGAAGACTACGTCCCCTGCCATTTGGAAGGCCAGGGCCTGGATATTTCCTTTAATGGGAAATTCATCCTCGACATCTTGAAGCATTGCCATGATTCGGAAGTCATCTTGAAATCCAAGGAAAACAGCCCCATGCTGGTCCAGGATAAAGAAGATACTTCCTGTGTATTTGTTGTAACGCCTATGAGGACAAAATAATGGAAACAGTAAACATTACGACACCGATGATCCAGCTCGACCAATTCTTGAAATGGGCCAGTATTTTACAGAGCGGCGGTGAAATCCGCTTTCTGCTGGACGAAAAAAAGATTTTTGTAAATGGAATTTTATGCACTGCGAAACGCAAAAAACTCTATCCTGGAGACAAAGTTGAAATTAAAGGTATCGGTACATATTTGATTAAAGGTGAATAATTATGATGATTGAATCGGTCCGGCTCCACCGTTTCCGGAATTATGATGATGAAATGATTACCTTTCCCAAGGCCATCATCCTCCTCTATGGGAAGAATGGCCAGGGCAAGACGAATCTATTGGAATCATTATATATGGGGGGCATCGGCAAGTCCTACCGGGGCATCGCCGATGCCGACCTCATCAGCTGGAACCAGGACCAGGCCAGCATCATCATCCAGTTTCAGCGCAGTGATACGCAGCAGCAGCTGAAAATCATCTTA
The DNA here is from genome assembly GCF_000417505.1 of Megasphaera sp. NM10. Taxonomy (GTDB): domain Bacteria; phylum Bacillota; class Negativicutes; order Veillonellales; family Megasphaeraceae; genus Megasphaera; species Megasphaera intestinihominis. The sequence continues at coordinate 9,644 of NZ_APHY01000016.1, read as the reverse complement.
TCCCGGACGGCCAAGAAAGAACTCTGGGTCAATGAAACAAAAGTTCCCCAAAAGGAACTGGTCGGGACCCTCAACGAAGTCCTGTTCTCGCCGGACGACTTGCAGCTCATCAAGGGCAGCCCGTCGCTGCGGCGCCGTTTCATCGACATGGAAATCTCCCAGGTCAGCCGGCCGTACTACCGGGAACTGCTGCAGTACAACCGGGCCATTTCCCAGCGCAATCTCCTGCTGAAGAAGATGAAATATGAAGGCATCCATCCTCTCGATGAATGGGACCGCCAGATTGCCGGCTTTGCAGCTTCGCTGGTCGCGAAAAGGCTCGAAGCCCTGCACAAGTTGTCCTTTTTGGCCGGCGTCCTCCACAAGCGTCTGAGCCGGGGGACGGAAATGCTGAACCTAACATATGTTCAGCCCTATGGCGGCGGCGACCGGGACCATCAGACCAATCCGGAATGGTACTATGCCCTCTTGCAGCGCCATCTCGAAGAAGACGTGCGCCGTCAGGCGACATCGGTCGGGCCGCACCGGGACGACCTGGTTTTTTCCGTCGGCCCGGCGGATCTGCGGAAATACGGCTCCCAGGGGCAGCAGCGGACGGCCGTCCTGGCCTTGAAATTGTCGGAGCTGGAATACGTCAAGTCCGAGACGGGTGAATATCCGGTCCTGCTCCTGGACGATGTCATGAGCGAGCTGGACCCGGACCGCCGGCAGGCCCTGCTCGATTTCGTCCGCGACCGTATCCAGACGTTCATTACGACGACGGAACCGGGGATCTTTGCCGGCATGGCCGGCTGTCATCCCATTTGCATTGAACAAGGGAGGGTCCTGTCTCATGGAGGAACGCAGTCTTGAATTAAAAAAAGCCGGTTTAGCCATACCGAAAGTATTGGAGAAAAACCGGCTCCTTTTGCCTTATCACTTATACCAGGCCAAACGGGACTGGAAACAGATTGCTGGCGAACAGATTGCCAAATATTCATATATATTAGATTTTAAGGATAAACAGGTTATCATTGCCGTCATGAACCCGGTATATATGAATTATCTGTTTATGTATAAAAATGAAATCATAGAGGAAATTAATTCTTACGTAGGGCATCGGGCCATTGCCGATGTCCGTTTTGTCAAAAAGGGGAAAAAACCGGTCCGGCCGGTCTATGAGACCTTGCAGGGCGAAAGGGAAGATGTCTTTCCTAAAGAGACTATCAGCCAGGTCCGCCTCGATGACGATACGGTAGCCCGTATCCGCCAGGAAACGGCCCATCTGGCAGAAGGGCTGCGGGAAAAAGTGGTCCAGCTCCGTTTCGCCCAGGCCAAGCGGAAGAAGGCTTACCAGCTGGAAGGCTTCGTTTCCTGTCCCTGTTGCGGCCGCTGGATGGCGCCTGGCGAAAGGCAGTGCCTCTTTTGCCGCAGCGAGGCCCGGCATGCCTTGAAGCGGCAGATACGCGCTTACCTCGACGACATGCCCTGGCTGTCGTGGGAGGCCGTGACCGGCTATCTGAAGACGGACGTGACGGCGGCTGCGGAAGAACAGGCGTACAATGAAGTCCGCCGCAATCTCATCTATACCTATATTGAAAAGGTATATTACGAATACGATACGGCAGCCGATGATTTTACCCTGGCCATGCTCATCACCCGCCGCGTCCCCGGCGATATCCCGCCGAAATTCATCGAGAACCTCGTTGCCAAATACAGAAAGAAGGACGACCATGTATCTCCATCTGAGCCGTAATCTCTCCATCCATGCCGGCGATGTCGTAGCCATCGTCAACCTGTCAGGCCGTCAGGGCCGCTCGGTCTGCCAGCATTGCGGCCTGCCTCTCGTCGCCGTCGACGGGATACCGGAAAAGGCCTGGCGCTGCCTGGTCGTCACAGGAAAGCAGGTCTTTGCCCTGCCGGTCACGGGAGAGACTGTGGTCCGGCGCTATCAGAAGTGCCTGCACCCGGCAAGGTATGTATTCAAAAATGTTTGATTTTACGGTATAATAAAGTGTTAGATTGCCTAAATGAATCATTAAAATTGCAAGAAACAGGAGTTGAGAATCTCTATGTCGAAAGACAAAGCTAGATATGGTGCCGAACAGATTCAAGTATTGGAAGGACTGGAAGCCGTCCGCAAACGGCCTGGGATGTACATCGGCAGTACATCGACACGGGGCCTTCATCATCTGGTCTACGAAGTCGTCGATAACAGTATCGACGAAGCTCTGGCCGGCTATTGTACGCACATCGAAGTAACCATCCAGGAAGACAACAGCATCACTGTCGTCGATAATGGCCGCGGTATCCCTGTAGCCATGCATAAGATCGGCAAGCCTGCTGTCGAAGTCGTCCTGACGGTCCTCCATGCAGGCGGGAAATTCGGCGGCGACGGCTATCCCATTTCCGGCGGCCTCCACGGCGTCGGCATTTCCGTCGTCAACGCCCTCAGCGTCTGGACGAAGGTCCAGGTCAAACGGGATGGTTATTTATGGGACATCTCCTTTACCCGCGGCGTGACCGATCAGCCGCTCCGGAAGGTACGCCCTCTGGAAGCAGGAGAAGAAACGGGGACAAAAGTTTCTTTCAAACCGGACCATGAAATCTTCCCGGACACGGTCTATGACTTCAATACCTTGAAGACGCGCCTGCGCGAACTGGCTTTCCTCAATAAAGGCCTGCACATCACCCTGACCGATAAGCGCGGTGAAGGCAAGAGCGAAGTCTACTGTTATGAAGGCGGCTTGACGTCGTTCGTCGAATTCCTCAACGAAAGCCATCAGGCCGTCAATCCGACGGTCATCAACGTCGACGGCGAAAAGAACAAGGTCATCATCGACATTGCCATGCAGTATAACGACAGCTACAGTGAAAATATCCTGACTTTCGTCAACGATATCTTCACTGAAGAAGGGGGCACGCATCTGAGCGGCTTCCGTTCCGGCCTGACGCGTACGATCAACGATTATGGCCGCAGTGCCGGCATCATCAAAGAGAACGAAGACAACTTGTCCGGCGAAGACGTCCGCGAAGGCTTGACGGCGGTCATCAGCGTCAAAGTACGGGAACCGCAGTTCGAAGGCCAGACCAAGACCAAACTGGGAAACAGCGAAGTCAAGGGCATCGTCGACAATATCGTTTCCGACGGGCTGAAAGAATTCTTTGAAGAACATCCATCTGAAGCCAAGGCCATCATCAATAAGACCATTTCTGCGTCCCGTGCCCGCCAGGCCGCCCGCCGCGCCCGCGAGCTGACGCGCCGCAAGAACGCCCTGGAAATCAGCAGCCTGCCTGGGAAACTGGCGGACTGCTCGGAAAAGAATCCGGACCAGACGGAAATCTACCTGGTCGAAGGGGATTCGGCAGGCGGCAGCGCCAAGCAGGGCCGTGACCGCCGTTTCCAGGCTATCCTGCCCCTGCGCGGCAAAATCATCAACGTCGAAAAGGCCCGCCTCGACAAGATCCTGGCCAATGATGAAATCCGTTCCATGATCACTGCCTTCGGCACGGGCATCGGCCAGGAATTCGACTTGAGCAAACGCCGCTATGACAAGATCATCATCATGACCGATGCCGACGTCGACGGCGCCCACATCCGGACGCTGCTCCTGACCTTCTTCTACCGCTTCATGAAGCCCCTCATCACAGACGGCCACGTCTATATCGCCCAGCCGCCGCTCTATCAGGTGCGCAAGGGCAAACAGGTCTGGTACTTCTATACGGACGAATCGATGCAGGCCAAGCTCGATGAACTGGGCCGTGACAGCAACAACGTCGTCGTCCAGCGCTATAAAGGCCTGGGCGAAATGAACCCGGAACAGCTTTGGGAAACGACGATGGACCCGGAAAACCGGACCATGCTCAAAGTCGAATTGGAAGACGCCGCCGAAGCGGACCGCATTTTCTCGGTCCTCATGGGCGACAAAGTCGAACCGCGGCGCAAATTCATTGAAGAAAATGCCAAGAAAGTCCGCAATCTGGACTTGTAAGAGGAGGGCCTATGCCGGACATTTCCCGAAAGATAGACTTATTCACTGATTCCGTCATCGCCCGCATGTCGAAAGTGGCCGAAGCCTGCGGCGCCATCAATCTGGCCGAAGGCTTCCCGGACTTTCCGCCGCCCCAGGCCATGCGCGACCGCCTCAGCGAAGTAGCTCAGGCCGGACCGCACCAATACAGCATGGATAATGGCGCAGCCAATCTGCGCCAGGCCATGGCCGACTGCCGCCGCATGTTCACGGGCCAGACCATCGACCCTGAACGGGAAGTCGTCGTCACCTGCGGCGGGACGGAAGCCTCATGGCGGCCATGATGACCCTCGTCGACCCTGGCGATAAAGTCATCCTCTTTTCGCCTTTTTATGAAGCCTACAGTACAGACGCCCTGCTCTGCGGGGCAGAGCCTGTCTACGTATCGCTCCGCGAACCGGACTATACCTTTGATGCCGATGAATTGGAAGCGGCTTTCAAGCAGCATCCGAAAGCGATTTTCCTCTGCAATCCGTCCAATCCGTGCGGCAAGGTATTCTCCCGGGAAGAGCTGATGACCATTGCCAAGCTGGTCGAAAAGTACGATGCCTTCGTCGTCATCGATGAGGTCTACGAGCACATCATCTATGAACCGACACAGTATACGTATTTTTCTACCCTGCCCGGCATGTATGAACGGACGCTCTGCTGCGGTTCCCTGTCCAAGACGTATTCCATCACGGGCTGGCGCCTGGGCTATATTTTCGCCTCGCCGGCTCTGACGGATGCCATCAAGAAACTCCACGTCTACCTGACCATCAGTGCGCCCAGCCCGCTGCAGGAAGCGGCCGTGACGGGCCTGCGCTTCGGCCGGGACTATTACGATGGCCTGCGGGCCATGTATACGCGCAAGCGGGATTTCGTCATGAAGCGCCTCGATGACATCGGCATCGGCCATAATGTGCCGCAAGGGGCCTTCTATATGCTCGTCGATATCGGCGGTTATGGTTATGATGACGACGAAGCGTTCTGTCGGGACCTGGCAGAAAAAGTTGGCGTCGCCTTAGTGCCGGCTTCGACGTTCTTCATCGAACCGGTCCATCACCTGGCGCGGCTGCAATTCGCCGTCCGCGATGAAACCCTGGAAAAGGCGATGGAACGGCTCGAAAATATTTCTCTATTGAAAAAATAAGTTGCCTATGGCAACCAGGGGGAGGGATTTTTGATGAAAAAGTGGCAGATTCTCTTAGGAGCACTTTGTATCAGCGTATCGAGTCTGACAGCCTTTGCTGCCGATGAGCCCGCCAAGGCGGAGCCGGCAGCGGCTATCGTCCTGACCGACCCGACGGTCAACGTCAAGAACCTGGACGATTTTTATATCCTCAAAGGGAGTACCTATGATAAAGTGACGGGACTTTTGCAAAATCTGCCGTCCCAGACGACAGGCCTCGTTGGCAGCTATTATTTCCGCGTCGACAAGAATGTCGTCGGCGATTACTTTTATCACGTCAAGGCCTATGATACGGTATCCCACGTCCTCATAGGCAATTATTTCGTCGCCAAGGATGAAAGCTGCGCCTGGAAACTGCAGGCCGGCGACGATGCGGCCCTGATTTATGGCAATGCAGAAAAACTGATGGATAAGGTCGAAGTCGTCGTCTATCCGAAGAAGATCCCCCTGGGCAGCTACGGCATCATCCGCGTCCATGTACCGGGGATGGTACCCTATGACGTCAAAGCGACGAGTTTGAATACGAAAGTCGCCGATATTACGGAAAAAATGAATATTCATCCCATGCAAGCCGGCAAGACCGACTTGGTCATCGACATCAAGATCGGTGACACTGTGCGCACTGTGACCAAGTCGATTACCATTGTCGATGAAGCCGACCGCCATACGGGTGAACCGTCCCATAGCGGCCCTAGTGTCGGCGTAGGCATCGGCATCGGCTGGGGCGGCGGCTGGCACCACCACGGCGGTGGTATCGGTATTGGCGTCGGCCCTTGGTGGTAACCATTTAAAAGGAGTGTGTATCTATTGTGGAGTTTTCCCTAGGAAAACAATTTCTCGTCATCATTTTGCTGATTTTTGGCAACGGCATCTTTTCCCTCTTGGAAATGGCCATCGTCAGCTGTCATCAATCCCGGCTGGAAGCCCTGGCCGATGAAGGCAGCAAGTCAGCCGCTATTGTCCTGAAACTTCGTGAAAATCCGAATAAGATGTTTTCCATGGTCCAGTTCGGCATTACCCTGGTCAGCCTGCTCACCGGTGTTTACGGCGGAACCACCATGGCCGGCCCTTTGTCGAAGTATGTAGCCCAAATTCCTGGCTTGGAAGCCTATGCCTATACGATCAGCCTGACGGGCATCGTCGCCTTCATTACCTACTTGACGATTATCCTCGGTGAAATCGTGCCCAAGCGCATCGCCATCGACAAACCGGAAAAAATCTCCTGTCTCCTGGCCCGGCCGATGCTCTATTTTTCCATTCTCTGTACACCGGTCGTATGGATTTTGTCCTGGTCGACGGCGATGGTTACGAAAATCATGGGCGTCAATAAACCGGAAGTCCTGCCCGTTACAGAAGATGAAATCAAGCTGCTCCTGGAACAGGGCGTCGAACTCGGGGCCTTTGAAAAAGAGGAACCGGAACTGGTAGATCGCGTCTTCCGCCTGGCCGACATGGACGTCGGTGATATCATGACCAACCGGACCCAGGTCGATTGGATCGATGTCGAAGATCCGGAAGAAACAATCATGCAGGAACTGGTAGCCTTTAACCACAACACTCTGCCCGTCGGCCGGGGCTCGCTGGATGATTTCATCGGCATGATTTCCGTCAGCGAAATCTTCCAGAAATACTATGCCGCCGTCCGGAAGGATAAGACCGTTTCCCTGACGACCATCGTCGAAGAGAGCGTCCACAAGCCGATTTATATTCCCGAATCGATGGACATTATGAAAGTCGTCCACGTCTTTCGCGAACACAGCGTCCATGAAGTCGCCGTCCTCGACGAATACGGCAATTTCAGCGGTATTCTGACCCTGCATGATATCCTGGAAGAACTGGTCGGCATCATGCCGGCTGGCGAAGAAGAGAAAAAGGAGGAAGCGAACCGCATCATTCAGCGCGGCCCTAATGAATGGCTCATGGAAGGCCTGCTGACCATCGAAGAGTTCAAGGATTTCTTCGACATCGAAGACGATTTGCCCGACGAAGACGAAGATTTGTATAAGACCCTGGGCGGCCTCATCACCTATGGTGTCGGCCGTATCCCGCGGGAAACCGATACGTACGAGTGGGAAAATTTCACTTTTGAAGTCATGGATATGGACAACCTGCGGGTCGATAAGATACTGGTGACCCGCAGAGATACACCGGATGCCGATGAAAAAGCGGATAAAGGTGCCGATAAATGATTAGGTCTTTGAGAAAGGAAGTTTGTATGGAAATGGGAGAACGCCAGGCAATTTACCAGGTGTCTACGCTGCAGGCCCTGGCCCGCGGCAATTATTACGGCAGTACCGATATGGAAACGCTGCTGACCCATGGCGACACGGGGCTGGGGACGTTTCACGCCGTAGGCGGTGAACTCATCGTCATCGACGGCCATGCTTACCGCGTCTTAGGCGATGGATCGGCTGTGGAAGCGGCCACGAGCGATACGACGCCCTTTGCCACGGTGACGTGGCTGCGGGAACAGGTTCCCGTCATATTGAAGCGCCAGCCGTCGATTGAAGCCCTGAAGGATATCCTGACCGAGCAGGTCAGGGAACTGGGCATCAATGATGTCTACATCGTCCGCATCGACGGCCATTTCCGCAGCGTATCGGCCCGGACCGAGCTGGAACAGCAGGAGCCCTATCTGCCCTTTGCCAAGGTCCTGGAAAAAGATGAACGCCGCTTCACTTTTGAAGATATCGACGGCAGCCTCATCGGCATCTACATCCCGGACTATCTGAGCGGCGTCAATACGTCGGGCTGGCATTCCCACTTCATTTCGGCAGACCGGAAAAAAGGCGGACACGTCTTTGACCTGGACCTGGAAGAAGGCCGTGTCATTTTCAACAAAGCCGACCGCTTCATTCTCGACATGCCCCATAATAAACAGTTCGAACGGGGCGACCTGACGGCTGCCTCGCAGGAAGAAATCAAACAGATCGAACAAGGGAAATAGTTTGTAGTACGGAGTTTGTAGTTTGGAGAAGATGGCTTTAAATTTAAAACCATCCGCTAACCCCTAGCCCCTAGCTGCTAACCACTAAAAAAAAGACCTGTCGCGTTGCGACAGGTCTTTTTTATTCGCTCTTAGTGGAACGGAGAAATAGATTTTTCAGGACCTCGTGGGGGTCCTTTTTTTCTTTTATGATGGCGTGGACGGCTGCCGTAATGGGCAGTTCTACGCTGTATTTTCCAGACAGGTCGAGGAGTGCCTCTGTCGTGCTGACGCCTTCGGCCAGTTTTTTGAAGGGCTTTCCTTCGATGAAGTCCTGGCCAAAGCGGCGGTTATTGCTGTGCAGGGAAAAGAGGGTCGCTTCGTAATCGCCGAGGTGGCTCAGGCCGTAGACGGTCATGGCCTGTCCGCCCATGGCGGCGACAAGGACCGATAGTTCGTGGGCGCCGCGGGCCATGAGGGCTCCTTTCAGGCTGGTCAGATGAGCGCCGTCGAGCATACCGGCAGCGATGCCCATGACGTTCTTGGCGGCCGCGCCGATTTCGATGCCCAACAGGTCCTGGCCGTAGTAGAAACGGATGAGGGGACTCGTGAAGGTATCGACTAAGAAGTGGGTCAGGTCTTCGTCAGCCGAGGCGATGACCATGCAGTTCGGCATACCGCTGATGAAATCCTGGACGTGGCCGGGCCCGACCCAGACGGCCGTGCGTACGGACGGTCCCAGTTCTTCTGCCATGACTGTCGTCAATCGCTTGCCGCTTCCTTCTTCCAGACCCTTCATGGCCAGGACGAAGGGCAGGGACGGGGCGAAGCCGGCTTCTTTCAGTTGATGCGTGAACCTGCGCAGCTGCTGGGCGCTGATGGAGATGATGCAGATATCGGCGGCTGCCAGGGCTGCCGTCAGGTCCGAAGTCAGGCTCACAGAATCGGGCAGGCGCAGGTATTCATTCTGGCGGGTGTCCATAAGTTCCTGCAAGTGCTGAGAACCGGGACGGCCCCATAAGGTGACGTCATGGCCGATGTGGTCGGCGTACCAGGCGTGGAAACTGCCCCAGCGGCCGCAGCCTAAGACGGTGATCTTCATGGAATGCCTCCTTTTATCTTACAGCTTGGCAATGACGGCGTCACGGTATTCTTCCGTCGTGGCGCTGCCGCCTAGGTCCGGTGTGAGGTGCTGCTTTTCAGCCAGGACTTCATCGACGGCTTTGCGGATCTTGGCGGCAATGGCCGTTTCGCCGATGTATTCCAGGAGCATGCAGGCCGACCACAAGAGGGCTGTCGGATTGGCGATGTGTTTGCCGGCGATATCCGGGGCACTGCCGTGGACGGCTTCGAACATGGCATAGTCGTCGCCGACATTCATGGAAGGCAGCAGGCCCAGGCCGCCGATGAGGCCGCTGGTCAGGTCGGACAGGATGTCGCCGTAGAGGTTGGGCGTGACGATGATGTCGAACTGTTCCGGCCGCATGACCATCTGCATGCACGTGTTGTCGACGATTTTGTCGTCGCTTTCGATCTG
>NZ_APHY01000015.1 GCF_000417505.1 Megasphaera sp. NM10 | reverse complement strand
TCCCTGTAGTCTTTCCTGAAGCCAAATACCAACGCTGCACGGTCCATTTTTACCGGAACGTCTTCACAGTGACGCCAAAGACTAAGATGAAGCAGGTTACCTTAATGCTCAAGGCAATCCACGCGCAGGAGAGCAAGGAAGCTGCACAGGAAAAGGCGGTCTCCATTGCCGCCAAGCTCCGTGAAATGAAGCTTTTATCCGCAGCCAAGAAAGTCGAGGACAGCGTGGGCGAAACCTTGACCTATATGGATTTTCCAACAGAACACTGGAGCCGGATCCGCACGAATAACCTAACAGAACGGGTGAATCGCGAGATACGCCGCCGTACACGGGCCATTGGTGCCTTTCCTGACGGCAACAGTGCTTTGATGCTCGTCTGTGCCAGACTTCGTCATGTTGCCGCCTCGGAATGGGGCTCAAAACGCTATATGGACATGGAGCATCTATTCAAGATGGAAATTGAGCAGCCAAATGACGAGGAAAATCCATATATCTGATTACGATATTTACTGGCGGATGAAATGAATTTGCGAAAGAATCTTGACACTACCGGTTTTGCCTTTATCCGTAATGTGATAAGCATATTGTTTGCAAATGAATTCAAAAATCTCAATGAGTTCATCGACAGAATAGTCTTTAAAGGGGATATATTTACTAAATCGCGAAGACAATCCCGGATTCGTATCAATGAACTGTTTCATCAATTCAGGATACCCTGCCACGATGACGACTAAATTCCCGCGATTATCTTCCATTAATTTGAGCAACGTATCAATGGCTTCTTGTCCATAACTATCGTCAGTCGCCAATGAATAAGCTTCATCGACAAAAAGGACGCCGCCAATAGCCTGTTTGACAACTTTTTCTGTTTTCAATGCCGTTTGCCCGACATATCCGGCTACTAATCCCGCCCGATTGGTTTCGACAAGGTGCCCTTTTGACAAAAAAACCAAGTTCAAACAAAATCTTTCCCATCAATCGGGCTACCGTCGTTTTCCCTGTTCCGGGATTCCCTGTAAATACCATGTGCAATGAAATATTAGGAACTTCCAATCCTTGCCGGCTTCGTAAGCCTTGAATTTTCACAAAATTAATCAAACTATTCAGTTCTTTTTTGACATCCAGTAATCCGATTAACGAATTCAATTCATCCATGTATTGCCGCAGCTTAGGCGATTCTGATTCAGTAGTATAAGAAGTTTTAAAAACGGCCTTTTCCGGTTTGCCATTAGTCCATCGGCCTTTATAAACTTCCCGTCCAGCTTCATCGTATAAAACGCCTTCTCCGTCGTATAATCCATTCACCCAGTATCCATCGTACTGTAAATTGCCATTTTCATAATAGGATTTGCCACGGCCGTTTAATTTTCCATCTGCAAAAAAACCTTCATACTTAGGATATCCATTAGGATACAAAACTTCTTTGTATTTTGAAAACATAGGAGCCCCTTACATATTAATTAGTCTTCTGATTCTTCTGAGTCAGAAAAGAAAGAATCTTTTACATCTTCTTTTACATCTTCCACAAAGCGTCGGACTTTTTCCATAAAATAACCTGCATATCCATCACGGATAGCAAAATTCTTACAATTATTCAATATACAATCAATATTAAGTTTTTCTATTTCCGTAACATGATAATGAATCTTGGCGACCTCAAATCTCTCATCATCAGATATGTCTTGTTCAATGAAACTTAATGCATGTTCATAGATGAGTAAGCTCTTCAACCATAGTAAATTTATCTGAATTAAATCCATCTGATGCCAATGATTAAGATCCATATCTTTATCATCATACAATTTACATCCTAAATTGTTCGCTTCATTAAATAATGTATTCCACTTTTCCGAACATTCTTTCCATTTTTCAAAATAATTCTGATCCATAATGGCTCTCCCAATATTACGATTACTCATTCTGCAAACTTTCTTTTTTCCACACTTTATGTATTTTCTTGTATAAAGCAAATGGAAACCATACAAAAGCTGGCTTTTTATTATTTGTCTTCCCCTTTTCATTTTTCTAAATTATACCATATATGTTCCCCCCTACAATACATTCATACATCATCCTAATCCTATATTTCAAAGGAACGGCTTGGCCCTCTGATGGAAAAATATGACAAAGATTTCTAAGAAATTTACACAAAATTCTTGACATACCTGGATAAAAGCACTTGTATTTATCCTAGCGTCTTCCCAGACATAAAGGAAAAATTGACATTAAACCTTCTGGTCCTTCTCGCAAACTGCTAGGCTTAATTGCAAGCAAAAAAAGCTCTATATAAAAATCACCTGTTTCAAAGGGCATAACCCAACCCTTGAAACAGGTGATTTTTCCTTATATTCAGACTGGTTCAGCGTATTCAGGAATGGCTATGGCACGTGTTTTCACATAGAACCGGCAAGACGCAACGAGTGAAAAGTCTGCCAAGGCCATTTATTGGCACACCCTCTACGGCGGTCCGTTTCAGCAACCATCTTGCCATTCTTTGCATTCATGACCTGACGGACTGAAAAGGGCCCGTCACGTTCCTACAACACAAGACATTGGTGCGTAGGGGCGCCACGTGGGGCGCCCGCTCCAGTCTATGTACGATTTCCAGTCCTCCAATTTGCCAGGGTAATCATCCAACTGCCTAACGGAGCACCCACGAAAAACGGGTTTACGGATGTACTAGGCTCATCCTCTCAACATATCGCTACCTTAGTCGTTAACTTAGTCGCTTTTCTTAGTCGGTCAGCGACCAAGTTATTTTCGACTAATCGAACGCATTGGTCAGTTTAATTTTGTGAACGCTTCAGCCTCCCAATCATATAAATAACCAATATACCCAAAGTCTTGATAATCTTGCATACCCGTTTTATGATTACATCCATTTCCAAGAATAATCAAATATTCTTCCTGTTTTTTACCGATATTAAAAGCCTCGACCTTTTTCATCTGACCAGCAAGAAATTTCAACTTATTAAGTTCTGTTATGCCTCGTTCATCAGAATAGCTGTAAGCAATAACAACTTTTAGTGGGCATTTAACATGAATCAATTTCATCACTTCATCTGACCAGTCAGACTTATCATTCTCATGCTCAACAGCAATTTTCAAATCCCACAGATGAGGTTTTATATCAATACCTTCCTCATCAGCATCTTTTTTCATATCCGCATAATGTGAAGTCCATCCTACAACATCAATTCTGAAATATTCATTTTGAGGAGTATAATCAGCTTCTTTAATGATTTCATTGATAATATTTGTAATCACAGGTGTATACGCTGAATCAGATTTATAAATATCAAATAATTTCCGACCTTCATAAACGCTCTTCTTCTTTATTTTCTTTAGAAATTCATCAAGAAATTTTTTCGCGTTCATAATCATATAATATCCTATCATTGCCTAAATCAGTCTTTTCCCTTGCAGAAATACAAATCCGCTGTCATCTATCTCGGTCGCTTTTCTTAGTCGGTCAGCGACCAAGTTATTTCATTATACCATCTTTTCCGGCTTTCTGTCATTCTGCCATTTTGACTGCCAAATGACCGAAGCAGATTCTCATCTATTTTAATCTAAAAAAGTAATACGTTTTCTGCCTATAAAAAACAGGGTCCTGCACGATGACGTGCGACAGGCCCTGTTCAATTATACTGCTTCACTTCATTTCCATATAGCCAGCGCGGTCGCGCCCTCTATGGCAGTCCGTTTCAGCACCTGACCAACAACCAGGCAAACAGGACCAGCACCAGCAGATAGGCCAGGTTGAGCAGGCTAAATAGTTTCAGATACCTTCCCTGCTGCCGGGGACAGGCCCGGACGTACATGCCATAGGAAATGAGGCTTGCCATGGAGGCGATCAGTGTCCCCAGGCCACCTATATCGGTTCCCAGCAGCAAGGCCGCTGCCTCATCGGTAAAGCCCGACAGGAGGACGGCTGCCGGCACATTACTGATGACCTGGCTTGCCAAAAGGGCGATGAGGAATTCATGGCCTTCCAGGTATCCCGTCAACAGGTCCCGGAAGCCAGGCAGCTGGCTCATATTGCCTACGAGGATAAAAAAGGCCACAAAGGTTCCCAGAAGCCGGTAATCGGCATAACGGAAATACCGTGGCCGGGTCAATGACGTAACGACGATAACGATGGCCAAGGTAAGGCGGTAATCGAGGACATGGGCCACAGTGAGCAGGGACAGGAAAAACATCCCGCCCAAGAGCCAGAGCCGACGCGATGGCGCCAAGACAGGCAGGTTCCTTGTCCGCCGGGCAGCCAGCCGGACGGAAATGGGAATCGGCGTCCCCGGCAAGCGGAACAGGGACAGCGTAAGCAGCAGGAAAGACACCAGGGTATATGGCAGGAGCAGCGTCAGAAACGATGGCAAATCCATAGCGTAATAAAAATAAAGATACAAGTTCTGCGGATTGCCGACGGGCGTACACATACTGCCCAGATTCGCCGCCAGCGTCTGGAGGACGATGACAAGAGCCATCTGTTCCTCACTGGCCACCTTGGGCAGGGCCATCAGGGAAAAAGGCACAAAGGTCAGGAGGGCCACATCATTGGTCACCCACATGCTGACAAAAAAACAGGCAAATACCAGGACCGCCGCCAGCTGGCGCATCGTCCCCAGGCGGAGCAGGAGACGGGCCAGCACGGCAGAAAAGACGCCGCTTTCCCGCACGCCGCCGATGACGACCATGAGACAGAACAAAATCGCCAGTACAGGCATATTGATATACCCGGCATAAGCAGCCGAAGGCGGTACGGCCGTCATCGACGCCAGCGCCGCTGCCACTGCCAGAAAAAGTACCAGATTCTCTTTGATTATTGAACCAATAGATTTCATGCTATGTCCTTCATTCGAGTTACTTCCCGTTCTCACTGCGCACCTGGGCCGACACGAGGAGCGTAAAGACGCCGGTGCCGCCGATGACTCGCACCTTCTGTTTTTTTGACTGCTGGCAGGAAAAATCACAGTCATGGTTACAACGTTTAATCATGGACTTCATCCTTTCTGATACTTTTCTTTCATTATACCATGTTTCCTGCCGTCGCAGCAGGCGGAAAGCAAAAAGAGGCTGTCGCACGAAGGTTTCTGCCATCATGTGATGCCCCGTTTACTTTATAGTTTGTAGCACAGAGTTTGTAGTTTGCAGAAAAAAGCTTTAAATTTAAACCCATCCGCTAACAACTAACAACTAGCCACTAACAACTTGAAAGGAGCTGTCGCGATGCGACAGCTCCTTTTCTTATGCTATTTCCGGCAGCACGGAGGCAATTTGGAATCGTCCCCCGTTTTTGTTTTTCCACTGGATGAGCAGCTGCCTGAGCAGTTGCCGCAGCAGCTGGCCGTTCCGTTGAACAGGCCGCGGATATGGTGAATGAAGTACGCTACGGCGATGATGACGACGATAGCGACGATAATGGTTGCAGGACTCATAGATATACCTCCTCTCGGGATTAGCAATTATTCGTTGTGAAATCAACCTCTCCGGCCCTTTGGGCCACCTCCAGCCGGCTCTCCGTTTTGGCAGCCGTCCTGCCTTTCCCTGCGGTCAACGCCTGACGGGCCAAAAAGGGCCTATGAGGGGAGGCTAGCCACGAGCCACTAATATTATACGTTATGGAAGGGGCTGCTTCAAGTCTTAAGCGCCGAGGCCGGCCATGAGGGCCAGGTGATAGGTGACAAAGGCCAGGACGTACGAGAGTACGAGGCACATGGCATCGCTGGCAAGGAGCATTTTCCACGAGCCTGTTTCACGTTTGATGACGGCCATGGCAGCGACGCACGGCATGTAGAGCAGTACGAAGACCATGAGCGACAGGGCGACGGCTGGGGTGAAGTCCGGGTCATCACGGAGGTAAGCGACGATGCCCGATTCGTGGGTGTCGTCACCGCCGACACTGTAAATCGTACCCAAGGTCGAAACCATGACTTCTTTAGCAGCCGTGCAGGCGATGAGGCCTACGCCGATCTTCCAGTCAAAGCCAAGCGGTGCGATGACCGGTTCTACGAAGTGCCCCAGGCGGGCAGCATAGGACTGTTCCAGTTTTTCAGCCGTCTGCTGGTCGTCGAGTTTGGACGTTTCGTCGTCAGCATCGGCTTTGGCATCGAAGAGCGGCAGAGCCTGGGCGAAGACGGCCGGATTCTGTTCCTGCAGGTCGGCGAAGCTCTGGGGGTATTTACCCATGAACAAGTTGTCTTCTTCTTCTTCGGAATTCTTGACCTGGTCTTCAACGGAGCCCAAAGCGGCAGCCGGGTTCAGGGCATTGCCCGTATCGGCTTCGTCAGCATCGGCTTCGTCAGCGGCTTCATCAGCGGCAGCGACCATGGATTCATACATATCGTTCAAAGCGGCATTGTCTTCGATAGCGCTGAGGCCGTAGGACTGAAGGATGTCAGACTGTTTCTGTTCCATTTCAGCCGTGACCTGATTTTTAGCGGCATCGAAGTCCTGGGAATATTCGACGTCCATCGGGTATGCCGTGAGGAACCAGACGAGGACGGATGCGCCGAGGATGAAAGTACCGGCTTTCTTGAGGTACAAGACCGTGCGTTCCCACATGTGCATGAGGACGCCTTTCAAGGTCGGAATGTGATACGGCGGCATTTCCATGACGAACGGTTCCTGTTCGCCCTTAAAGGTCGTATGACGGAGGACCAGGGCGACGCAGACGGAAATGATGATACCTAAAAGGTATACGCCGAAGAGGACCGTACCACCGTGGCCGGAAGCGCCGAAGAAAGCGGCGATGAGCAAGGTGTATACCGGCAGGCGGGCACCGCAGCTCATGAACGGGCAGGCCAGAATCGTGACCAGACGGTCTTTTTCATTGTCCAGTGTACGAGCGGCCATGATGCCCGGTACGTTGCAGCCAAAGCCGAGGATCATAGGAATGAAGGACTTGCCGTGCAGCCCCAGGGCACGCATAGCGCGGTCGATGAGGAAGGCGGCACGGGCCATATAACCCGTATCTTCGAGAAGGCTGATGAATAAGTACAAGAGGACGATAAGGGGAACGAAAGAAAGGACGGAACCGACACCGCCGATGACGCCGTCGACGACGAGGGAGCGGAGCTGTTCATCTTCGATGACATCGCTGCACCAGTCACCGAGCATCGAGAAGCCCGTGTCGAGCCAGCTGCGGGTAGGCGCCAACGTTGATGACGACGACGAACATGAGCCACATGAGGGCCAGGAAAATCGGGATCCCTAAGTAACGGTGGGTCAGGACGCTGTCGATCTTGTCGGACAAGGAGTCGCTCGAACCGACATTGATAATCGATTTATTAAATACATCAGTTGCGAATTGATATCGGCATTGAGCGAAATAGAAGTCCAAATCGATCTTGTTGGCCAGGGAATCGCGCAGAGTCGAAGCCAGGGCCAGGATGGACTGGGTCCCTTCCATAGCGCGGACTTTGGCGATGGCGTCGGAGTCGTTTTCCAGGAGCTTGACGGCCAGCCAGCGGACTGGGTATTTGATGATGCCCATTTTTTCGATGGCATCGGTCAGGTTGGCAATCGCCGATTCGACGTCAGCGCCGTAATCGACTTTGGCATTGACCAGGTTCTGGGTCTGCGTACTGGAAATGGCGTCGAGCAGTTCTTTCGTGCCGATGTTCTTGCTGCCGACGAGGGGCACGACGACGGCGCCGAGCTGTTTGCCCAGCTTCTTGAGGTCGATCTGGATGCCCATGCGTTCGGCAATGTCCATCATGTTCAGGGCGATGACCATGGGGCGGCCCAGTTCGACGAGCTGTGCGGCCAGGTATAAGTTACGTTCCAGGTTGGACGCATCGAGGACGTTGACGATGATGTCCGGTTTTTCATTGATGATGACGTTACGGGCTACGACTTCATCGAGGGACCGTGCCGTCAGGCTGTATGTGCCGGGCAGGTCGACGAAGAGCAGGTCCTTGCCGTTGAAGGTACGATGACCTTCTTTCTTTTCGACAGTAACGCCAGGATAGTTGCCGACGTGCTGTTTAGCGCCGGTAATGTTGTTAAAAATCGTCGTTTTACCGCAGTTCGGATTGCCGGCCAGGGCAATCTTGATCTTCGCTGCATTTTCCATGACTACTATGTACCCCCTTTATTGTTCTACGGCGACGGAAATCATCGCCGCTTCATTCATGCGCAGTGCCAGTGCGCACCCTTTGACTTTTACCTCAATGGGATCTCCGAGCGGGGCCTTTTTGAAGACTGAAATATGCGAGCCCTTGACGACGCCCATGTCGACGAGACGGTGCTGGATATTTCCCCGTCCCTTCAAGGCATCGACAACGCCCGACTGGCCGACTTTCATATCGGCTAATGAAACAATTTTCATGACTAACTCCCCTTTGCTTGCCTCAGACGGCCTCTTCCATCCGGGCGGCTAATATGTTCTTCAGCGCGTTCGAGCTGCTCGTATGGGAACGGACGACTTCGACGTTCTTGCGCTGCGCTTCTTTGATGGCGCAACGGACCATACTGTGGCTCACGGTACTGGTAAACAACACTACAAGATCAGGCGACCCGATTTTCGATTTGAAATCGCTTGGTACCTGTGTAAAGACTTTTGCCTTATAATCGTACTCTTTGCAAATACGCTTATAGCGACAAACCATACAATCATTTCCACCTACGATGACGACACTCATTTACATCGCTCCTTTCAGCTCCGTAAATAATACTCACACATCCCTTCTAATTAATGATAATACATTTCATTACCATAAACATTATATATTTTTTCACAAACCCTGTCAATAGTTGCTATTGAAATTCATTTATAAAAAGGACTTGTCGCATAACGACAAGTCCTTTTGTAGGGGCGCCACGTGGGGCGCCCATTTCTGCTTGATATGGGAATGTATTCATCTCCCGGACGGGCTCGCCACGTGCGAGCCCCTACAAACCATTGGCATGCGCGATTCCCTATGCCGGGCGTCTGGTCGGGCGGGCCGGTTTCAGGATGCGGACGCTGTTGAGGACGACGGCCAGGGTGGCTGTGTTGTGGATGACAGCAGCCCAGAGGGGGCTGATTTTCCCTAAGGCGCCGAGCAGCATGGCCGCCGAGTTGACTACAATGGTAGCCGTGAAGTTCTGGTTGATGGCCCGCATCGTTTCCCTGCCGATGTACAGGGCATCGTACAGTTTCGACGGGTCTTCCGAACGGATGGTGATGGCTGCCGATTCAGCGGCGATGTCCGTCTTGTTGCCGCCGAGGCTGACGCCGATGTCGGCAAAGGCCAGGGCCGGTGCGTCGTTGATGCCGTCGCCGACCATCATGACGTTGCCCCGCTTCTGCATCTTCATAACGTAGTTGGCTTTGTCTTCCGGCAGGATTTCGGCATGATACGAGTCGATATCCATGTCGCGGGCGACTTCGGCGGCGACGTCCTTCGAGTCGCCGGTGAGCATGACGACTTCGTCGATGCCCAGGCGGCGCATGCGGTTCAGGGTCTTCTTCATACCCGGACGGACCGGGTCCTGGATGACCAAGAAGCCGAGATATTCGCCGTTGCGGGCGATGTACAAGAGGTTCTTGCCCCAGGTCTTGTTATCCGTCGCCGGCATGCCTTCCACGCCTTCTTCGGTCATGAAACGGCGGCTGCCGACGAGGATGTCCCCGCCTTCGTAGCCTTCAAAATCGGGAACGGTCGCTTTCATGCCGCGGGCGACGACGGTTTCCGACGACGCATGAGGCGGCGTCTGCCAGCCCTGGGCGTTGACGTATTTCTGAACGGCTACGGCCAGAGGATGGACGGAGTGCATTTCAGCCGAAGCGGCGAGGAGGATCATTTCCTTATCGTCTACGCCTTCGACGGTTTCGATGTGGTCGATCTGGGGGACGCCCATGGTGATGGTCCCGGTCTTGTCGAGGACGACCGTGTCGATGTCGGCCAGGTTTTCAATGTAGTTGCCGCCCTTGATGAGGATCCCCTTGCGGGCTGCCACGCCGATAGCTGCCGAGATGGCCGTCGCTGTCGACAATTTCAGGCCGCACGAGAAGTCGATGAACAAGAGGTTGAGGACGCGCTGCCAGTCTTTGGTGGCCCCGTAGACGATGGCTGCGCCGATGAAGGAGATGGGAACCAGGAGGTTGGCCATCTTATCGGCAAAGTTCTGGACCGGCGCCCGGCGGGTCTGGGCTTCTTCGACGAGGTGGATGATCTGGGCCAGGGACGTGTCGGCGCCGACCTTTTCGACGCGGATGACCAAGTCGCCCGCTTCGATGACACTGCCCGCATAGACCGGCAATTTTTCCTGCTTAATAGCCGGATTGGATTCGCCCGTGATGGAGGCCTGGTTGACGGCGGCATTGCCGCTGACGACGCTGCCGTCGACGCAAATCTTTTCGCCCAAGTGGACGGCGATGAGGTCGCCCCGCTTCAGCGATTCGACAGGGACCTTGCGTTCATGGCCGTTTTCGACGAGCCAGACGTCGCGCTGGTCCAGTTTGAGGAGGCCCGAAATCTGACGGCGTGCCTTTTCGGCAGCGTATTCGGTCATCATTTCGGCCCCATTCGACAGGGCCAGGAGGGTCAGGCTCGATTCTGGCTTGCCAGCCAGGACGGACGCAACGACTGCCGTCGCCGTCAGGGTATCGGCATTGGCCTGATGGTCCTTTACGAGCCCCATGATGCCGTTCTTAATGTAGCGGCGTGCAATATATAAGGTAAATAATCGGCGAAACAAGAGGATCGACCCGTAGAATTCCGGGTTGACCTTGCGCAGGATGTTCATGGCGATGAAGCCGCCGACGGAGATGATGGCTTCCCGGCGGTACGTAGCAACATCCATGTCGTCGTCTTTCTGTTCCTTCTTGCGGCCATATTTTTCTTCAAAGGCACGGATGAACAGGTTCAGTGCCCGCAGGTCCAGCTGTCCCACATAGTAGACGGTGACCTTCTTTTCTTCGACGACAGCCGAGACGATGCCGCGGACCTGGCGGAGCTTGACGCTCAGGACAGGGCGCATGCGGCTGGGGATCTCGCTGTGCAGGAAGATGGTATTGCGCATGTACATGACTTAACGCCCCCTCAACAACGACAGGGCCCACCACAGCATCTGTGGTCCTGACGGGCGCTGTCCCATGAATACGACTTTGCGCAAGCCGCGAAGGGTCAGGAGCAAGGCAGCGACTGTGCGCAAGTCAAAAAAACGACTGGATTCATTGCGGATGATACTGCTGAAAAAAGCCCCCGTATCGCGGACCGCTTTGAGATACGTCGTCTCTTCCTTTTTCTGGCCTTCCTGTTTTTCTGCATCGCAGACGGCACTGACGATGCCTTCGACGACATTCGGGAAGAGGCGGAAGCGGAAGAAGTTTTCCAGCCGGTCCAAGGTCCCTTCGCTGTGGGCGAAGACCAGGATGCTGCCCGTGACGACGCTGACCTGGATGAACTGGATATTGGGCAGGGTGCTGACTTTTTCTTCGATCAAGCGGGCCAGTTCCGCATTGCCGACGAGGGCCGCTGCCCGATAGCGGCGACGGCCTTTCAAGACGGATACGCAGGCGAAACGGGGCACTTCCGGGACTCCCTTTGCCGCCTGGACCTGAGGCCGGAAGGCACCGGCGGGCGCAGCTGCGGCAGCCGCTTTGCCCTTCTTATTGTGGAACAAGTCGTATACGGCTTTGCCGATCGACGTGCCCACCATAAAACCTGAGGCATAAGACATAATTACCTTCTCCTTTCAACATGGGTCATGATATAGTTCTCTACCCGGACGAGTTCCCGATTGGCCCGCAGGACCTGCGGCCGGTAGGTGATCAGGACGGAACCCGTGAGGACATTGACATCGACCTTGTCGATTTCTTTATAACTGGCAATGTAGGCGTAGACCTTGCGGCCCAATTCGGCATTGCCAATGAGTTTTTTACTGTGCAGGCGGATACGGCCTGGTAAGTAAGACGAAATAGAAACGGCTCTCATGATGAGGTCCCATTTCGACGTCGGAATGATCATACAAGCAGTCCTTCCTGGTGTTGTGCCTCTTAAAAAGGGCTTGTCGCACGACGACAAGCCCTTTTAAGTGGTTAGTGGCTAGTGGTTAGTTGTTAGCAGATGGCTTTAAATTTAAAGGCTTCCGCTGAAACCGCAAAGGCCTTCCCTACAAACTTATTTCGCCTGTGCGGTTTCCTGAGCTGCGATCATGTCTTCCAATTCTTCTTTCTGACGCTGCAATTCAGCCAGGGGTACCGAAGCGGTCATCGCACCGGCAGCGGGCTGCTGCATAGCCAGGAGCTGCTGTTCCCGTTCGGACATGAGTTTATAGCCGAAAACACCAGCGACGACACCGATACCTAAGCCAATCCAAAAATCTGTATTCTGAAACATACGACACATCTCCCTTGAAAAAATTGATATTCATTTACGTTTATTATTATAAAGTGTCTTCTTTCACGTGTCAATAGCGTTTATCAAATTCAATATAACATCTTGTTTACAAGATGGTCTATTTCGAGGGGAGTTCGCAGGAAAATGCCTTATTTCCAAGGGCCAGGCCATTTATTTTACTGACAAAATTTGTTATAATATAGGCACGTTCTTATGTGTAGAAACTGTAAATATTGAAACTATATCTTAAAATTTTGAAAGGTGTGACTTTCTTGTTCAACAGGTCTCTCTTAAAATCCGTTCAATCTGCCATCACAAAAGCGCCGGACAAGCGGATTTTATCACTTTCTTTTGAAAATAAAACGTACTTCGTCAAGCGCCGCATGGGCAATGGCCGCAATGCCTTTGCCAAACAGAATCCGTCGGCCGCCTTTTGGTGCGAAGCCTACAAGATCATGACCGTCAACGCCCGCCTTCCCCTGGCGCCGAAGGTCGTCCTCCTGGATGAAGACTTCTTCGTCATGGAAGCTGCCGGCAAGACCTTGCAGGGCGTAGCCAAGGAAGCGGAATACGCCGCCGTCCGCCACGATGCCTTTGAAAAAGCCGGCCAGGGACTGGCTCAGCTCCACGCCGCCGGCCTGCACCACGGTCGGCCGGCCCTGCGGGACATTGCCTACGATAAGGAAACCGGGACGATTACCTTCCTCGACTGGGAAAATGAAAAGAAATTCGTCGACGCGCCGGCGCCCGTCCTGGACCTGTTCCTCTTCCTGCACAGCTGCTTCCGCGAGGAATGGCCGGACAATGCCCTCATCGACGCAGCCGTCGCCGGCTATGGCCGCGTCGAAGGCAGCAGCCAGACCATGGCCGCCCTGAAAGAATTCATCACAGACCATCATACCCTCTTTGCCTGCTGTCATGCCCTGGTCCCCTTCGGCTGGATCGACGTCGTCTCCGTCGACAAAGCCCAAGCGTATATCACCGCCTTATAGGGCAGAAAAGGCCGCAGCACAGCGGATATAGCCGCCGGGGAGTTCCTCGGCGGCTTTCTTCATCTGCAGGGCCAGGAGGATGGGCAGCAGGTCGGCGACGGCGAGGCCCGTCTTTTCCAGGAGCTCGCTCACCGGCGCCGCCCGGTCGAAGGGGATGGCGTCGATGACGGCCTGTTCGGCCGGACTCAGGCTGGGTCCTTCCTCATGGCAGGCCGTCTCCGGCCCCTGCCAGCCGCGGCGGCGGAATTCCCGGACCACATCGTCAGCACAGGTCAGGGGAATGGCGCCGAGCCGGAGGAGATGGTTCGTCCCCCGGCTGGTCTCGGAAAAGACACTGCCCGGCATGGCAAAGACGTCGCGCCCTTCGTCGAGGGCCAGGTCAGCCGTAATCAGGGAGCCGCTGCGCAGGGCCGCTTCGACGACGATCGTCGCCGCTGCCATGCCGGCGATGATGCGGTTGCGGGCCGGGAAATTCCGGGATAGCGGCTCGACGCCGAAGGCATATTCCGAGATGACTGCGCCGCCGCTATCGACGACCTGCCGGAACAGGGCCTTGTTCTCCCTGGGATAGGTCCGGTCCAGGCCGTTGGCGGCGACGACGACAGTCCGCCCCTTCCTTTTCAGGGCGCCCCGATGGGCCCGCGTATCGATGCCCCTGGCACCGCCGCTGACGATGGTGAGGCCCTGGGCCGCCAGCTCAGCGGCCAGCGTCTCGGCGGCATTCAGGCCATAGGGGCTGGCCTTGCGGGAGCCGACGATGGCGATACTGCTGCTGTCGCGCTCCATCGTCCCCTGGCAAAAGAGGACCAGCGGCGGCTGGGCGATGAAGGGCAGCCAGCTGGGGTAATCGTCGTCCCACAGGGCGACGGGCCGAACGCCATAAAAAGACAGCCTGCGCTGGAAGGTATCCCAATCAAAAACATCTCGTTCTTGCCTGAGCTGAGAAAAAATCTTGGCCGGAATCCCCGTCCGGCGCCGCAGGTCTTCATCCCAGACGGCACCCCAGGCCTGGCTGGGCGAGCGGCAGACGTCGAGGAGGGCCTGCAGGCGGCGGCTGCCGCAGCCCTTGAGGGACTGGAGGGCCGCTGCGTACATCGTTTCCTGTTCCACCTTCATCCCCCCTTCATGGCTGGTGCATCTTATTGCGGTAACTGATGGCTTCGGCCACGTGATCCTTGGCGATGACCGGTTCTTTGGCCAGGTCGGCAATGGTCTGGGACACTTTGATGATGCGGTCGTAACTGCGGGCACTGAGGCGCAGGGCGTCGAAGGCCTCGCGCAACAACTGCTGGGCCGCCTCGGTCAGCTGGCACGTGGCCCGTATCTCCCGGTGGCCCATATGGGCGTTGCAGGTACAGCCATAAGGAGCCAGGCGCTCTTGCTGGCGATGGCGCGCCGACAGGACCCGCGAGCGGATGGCCGACGACGGTTCGGCCCGCCGCCGGGCCGTCAGTTCCCAGTAGGCCGGCCGTTCGACGCGGACGTGGAGGTCGATGCGGTCCAGGAGAGGGCCGGAAATCTTATGGGTATAGCGGCGTATCTCGCTGTCCGAACAGGTACAGCCTTCGTCGAAGCCGTAGCGGCCGCAGGGACAGGGATTCATGGCCGCCACCAGGATGAAGCGCGACGGATAGGACAGGGCCGCCTGGACGCGGGCAATGTGGACGACGCCGTCTTCCAAGGGCTGGCGCAGGACTTCCAGAACCGACCGGGGGAACTCCGGCAGTTCGTCGAGGAAGAGGACGCCGTGATGGCTGAGGGTCACTTCGCCCGGCTTGGGGATGGACCCGCCGCCGACGAGGCCGGCCATGGAAATGGTGTGATGAGGGCTGCGGAAAGGCCGCTGCTGCAGGAGCCGCCCCTTGCCCAAAAGGCCGGCGACGCTGTATATCTTGGTCACTTCCAGGGCCTCGGCTTCGCTCATGGGCGGCAGGATAGTCGGGATGCGCTTGGCCAGCATGGTCTTGCCGCTTCCCGGCGGGCCGATCATGAGGACGTTATGGCCGCCGGCTGCGGCGATTTCCAGGACCCGCTTGGCTTCGGCCTGGCCCTGGACTTCGGCGAAGTCGACGTCATAGTCCAGCTGGTCCGGCGCCAAGGGTTCCGGCCGGGCCGCGTCCAGCGGCTTTTCACCGGTCAGGCAGGCGGCGACGTCGCAGAGCGTATCGACACCGTAGACCGTGAGGTCCGGACAGAGCAGGGCTTCGGCGGCATTGTCGCGGCTGACGAAGACCGTCTTCATCCCCTGGGCGGCCCCTTCCAGGACCATGGGCAGGATACCGTTCACCGGCCGGATGCGCCCATCCAGGGCCAGTTCGCCCATGAAGAGACATTTTTCGCAGGCCTCTTCGGGAATCTGGCCGCTCGACACCAGGATAGCCACGGCCAGGCTCAAATCCAGGCCGGACGTGTCCTTCTTCAGGTCAGCCGGCGCCAGGTTGACCGTCAGGCGGCGCATGGGAAATTCATAGCCGCTGTTCTTGACGGCAGCCCGGACCCGCTCTTTGGCCTCTTTCACCGACGTCGATGCCAGGCCGACCAGGTCGAACGACGGCAGGCCGTTGGAAATATCCGTTTCGACGGCGATGACGTGCCCGTTCAGGCCCAGTGTCGCCGCCCCATAGATACGCGCGAACACGGCGTCACCGCCTTTCGGCCAGGAAGGCATGAGCAATGTGGCGGATGCCAGGCTGTCCGTTATCTCCTGGCCAGACTTCGATGACGTCGAACCGGCATGGCCGCTCCCAAAGATCGAACTGGGCCAGATAGGCCGAGGCCACGCGGGTGATCTGACGGCGCTTGCGTTTCTCGACGGCTTCGCAGGGCAGGCCGTAAGAACCTGTCGTCCGCGTCTTGACTTCGATGAAGACCAGCGTATGGCCGTCGTCGGCGATGATGTCGATTTCTCCCAGGCGGTTGCGGTAATTACAGCAGCGCACGTGATAGCCCTTTTCCTGGCGCACAAAGGCCAGCGCCGCTTGTTCTCCATAATAGCCTAATAGATTCTTCTCCATGGCGATTCCCCTTTCTCAATGTATCCGATTACGTCCATCGTAGACGAGAAAGATTAAAATTACATGAAAAAAAGACCCTTCCGGGTCTTTTTTTATGAGAAGAAGATTAAATTTTGTGGATCATCAGGAAAGCGACGACGCCGACGAGCAGGACGATGGCGATGATGCGGGTAAGGGCCGCCGCTGTAATCGTCACCTGGCGCTGGGGCTTCCGTCTCCGCTGCCGTTCACTCATACGCCGGGCCAAGCCATTTCTTTGCCGCCTAAGATGTGGGCGTGCATGTGATGGACCGTCTGGCCTGCTTTTTCACCGGTGTTGAAGACGACGCGGAAGCCGTCTTTATCAAGGCCCATGACCTGGGCGACTTTCTGGATGGCATAGAGCATCTTGCCAGCGACAGCGACATCGTCCGGCGTCAAGTCGGCGATACTCTGGATATGTTTCTTGGGGATGACCAGGACATGGACCGGAGCGACCGGATTGATGTCCTTGAAGGCGAAGAAATTATCGTCTTCCCAAACTTTCGTGCTCGGGATTTCCCCGGCGATGATCTTGCAGAAAATGCAGTCTTCCATGATAAATTCCTCCTTAGGTAGGTGTACGTAGGGGCCGGCCTGAAAGCCTTTCTGGCCCACCAGACCGTCGTAATCATGCAGGCAGAATGCGTTCATATTCCGGACGGGCTCGCCACGTGCGAGCCCCTACAAGGGTTAGGGGTTAGCAGTCAGCAGCTAGTGGTTAGGGGTTAGGGGCTCACAGGTCGAAACCACGAGCCACTAGGCCTCAGGCCGAAACCACGAGCCACTAACAACGCGCTTCCAGCTTCTGCCCGTCAGTGCCGATGAGGGTGACTTCGACGACGGTGCCTTCGGCATGAGGCGGAAGATTTTCGACGACGGCCCGTTCGTAGTTCTCCGTAAAGCCTTCGCCTGTCGTGCCGTCTTGTTTTTCGATGAGGACCGAGGCCTTCTTGCCGACCAGGGCCGTCAGGAGCGCCGCTTTCTGGCGGGCCGACAGTTCATTGACGAGTTCGACGCGCCGTTTCTTTTCCGCCGTTTCGACTTGGTCCTTCATATCCGCTGCCGGCGTCCCCTTGCGCTGGGAATACGGGAAGGCGTGGATATGCGAGAAAGAGAGGCGTTCCAGCGTCGCCATGGTGTCCTCGAAGAGGGCTTCCGTTTCGCCGGGAAAGCCCAGGATGAGGTCCGTCGAGACAGTCAGGCCGTCGATGCGGCTGCGCAGGCGGGCGATGAGGTCCTCATATTCAGCCACCGTGTAATGGCGGTTCATGGCCTTCAGGATCGGGTCTGAACCGGACTGGAGGGGCAGGTGTAGATGCGGGCAGATGCGGTCCGAGCTGTTCATGACGTCGATCATGTCGTCGCCGATTTCCAGGGACTCGATGGAACCCAGGCGGATGCGGGCCACGTCGGTTTCCTTGACCAGGCGGTCCAGGATGTGGGCCAGCGACGGATGGTCGTTGAGGTCGCGGCCATAGGCGCCGAGGTGGATGCCGGTCAGGACGATTTCCTTGAAGCCCGCTGCGACCAGGCGGTTGGCTTCGGCGACGATGGCGTCGGGCTGGCGCGATTTCAAAGCGCCCCGCGTATAGGGAATGATGCAGTAGGAACAGAAATTGTTGCATCCTTCCTGGATCTTCAGGTCGGCCCGTGTGTGTTCCACTGCCGACGGATAGAGGGGGATTTCCTCGAATTCATCGTGGCGGCGCACGTCGTGGACGGCTGTGATGGCTTCGTCGTCTTCGTCGTGCAGGAGTTCGCGGACAATGGATACGATGCGCTTGCGTTCATTGGTCCCGACGACGGCGTCGACTTCGGGCATGGACGTCAAAAGCTCCGGGTCGAGCTGGGCATAGCAGCCGGTGACGATGACCTTGGCCGCATCGTTGCGCTTCTTCGTCCGCCGGATGAGCTGGCGCGATTTCTTTTCGCCGACCTGAGTGACCGAACAGGTATTGATGACATAGACGTCGGCCGGGCCATTGAAATCGGCTTCCGTGAAGCCTGCAGCCAGGAAGAGGCCGCGCATACTGTCCGTATCGTACTGGTTGACACGGCAGCCAAGAGTGGCAAAAGCGATAGTTGGCATTACTTGAATCCTCTTTCGTACATAATGATAGACAGGGCCGCCAGCGACGCCGTTTCAGCGCGCAGGATGCGGGGCCCGAGAGAGACCGTGCGGCACCACGACAGACGCTGCGTGGCATAGGCGATTTCTTTTTCGGCATAGCCCCCTTCGGGACCGATGGCGATGACGACGTCGCCGGTACGCACGTCGTGGCAGGCTTCCGACAAGGGCGCCGTCTCCTGTTCATAGGGGATGACGAAGCGCGTGTCGGCATAGGCGTCGACGAGTTCCGTGAAGCTCATGACCGGTGCCACGTCGGGTACGTCGTCGCGGCCGCATTGCTTGGCCGCTTCCAGGGCCAGGCGCTGCCAGCGTTCGAGCCGTGCCTGCCGCCGTTTATCATCTAATTTTACTACACAATGCTCCATTTGTACAGGAACGATCCGCCCGGCACCGAGTTCCGTCGCCTTCTGGACGACCCAGTCGAACTTGTCGCCCTTGAGGAGCCCTGCCGCCAGGATGACCCTGCCGTTGGACGACGGCCCGTCGGAAATCTTGCGCGCCGGCGTGAGGTACGCCGAATGGCCTTCCATGCGGGTGATGAAACATTCATAGGTCGCACCGGTGCAGTCCGTGACGTTCAGCGTATCGCCGACGGTATGGCGCAGGACGACGACGACGTGATGGGCATCGTCGGCAGACAATTCAAAGGTCCCGCAAATGGGGAAATCCGTGAAAATCTTACGCATAGTCTCACCTCTTCATCTGGACGGCATACCAGCCGCTGCGGAACTGTTCATCGACCCAGGTGAAGCCGACGGCAGCGGCAGCGCGGCGCACTTCGTCGATGCGTTCGTCGATGATGCCGCTAGCAATGAGCGTACCGCCTTCCTTGAGATACGGCGGCAGCGTCGGCAGCAGGGCCAGGACGGCATTGGTCACCAAGTTGGCGACGACGACGTCGGCCTTTTCCCCCTGCGGGATGGCCGCCAGGAGGTCGCTGTTGGCGATGGTCAATTTGTCTTCGACGCCGTTCAGTTTGGCATTGACCGCAGCCTGCTTGACGGCGACGCCGTCGAAGTCGACAGCCGTCACGTGGGATGCGCCCAGTTTGGCGGCGGCAATGGCCAGGATGCCCGTGCCCGTGCCGATGTCAAAGACCGTATCGCCGGCCTTCACCGTATCTTCCAGGTACTGGACGCACATGCACGTCGTGTCGTGGAAGCCGCTGCCAAAGGCCAGGCCCGGATCGATGGAAAGGACGTCTTCTCCGTCGGCCGGACGGGCCGGTTCCCACGCCGGGGCCGCCCAGAAATGGCGGGAAATCTTCTTGGGATGGAAGTGTTCCTGCCAGGCAAAGAGCCAGTCCTTATCGTCAGCTTTCTTTTCGACGACCTTCCAGTCGCCCAGGTCGACGCCCCGTTTTTCCAGGGCGCCCATCTTTTCTCGTATCGTTTCCACAAGACCTTCCTGTGCCAGCGGGAAATACGCCGTAATGCGGATGCGCCCTTTGTGGTCCGGGTGCTCGTCGTCGATGACCGAGCCATTGCTTCCACATTCAAAAACAAGAAGGGCCACCAAATCGGTGGCCGTTGGGGAAACGAGCAAATCTACTTCATTCCATTGCATCGTTCATACTCCCTTTATCTTTACAGATCTTCTTTTAACTTACTCCAAAAACTCTTCTTGGTCTTCTTCGTATCTTTCTTGTCGCTCTTCGCGCTCGTGGCGTCACCGTCGGCCGGTTGTTCAGCCGGCTTTGGCTCCCCCACCCACGTTTCGCCGCCAGCATAGGCGAATTCCCGCAGGAGTTCCTTCTGTTTGGCGTTGAGGTGCGTCGGTACGGAGACCGTGACCTGGACGTGGTGGTCGCCACGGCGGTTCTTGGACCCCAGGACCGGTACGCCTTTGCCGCGGATGCGGAAGACCGTCCCCGTCTGGGTGCCGGCCGGGATGGTCAGCTCGATTTTGCCGTCCAGGGTTTCGACGAGGATCTTCGACCCCAGGGCGGCCTGGGCGAAGGAAATCGTTTCCTGGGACAAGATGTCGTTGCCTTCACGGGTGAACTTGGGATCGCGGCGGACGAAGATATAGACGTACAAGTCGCCGTGACCGCCGCCGCGGACGCCCGGTTCGCCTTCACCGGCTACGCGCAGGCGTGCGCCGTCGTCGACACCGGCAGGGATCTTGATCTTCAGTTTCTTGCGGACCTTGACCGTCCCCGTGCCATGGCATTTCTTGCACTTGTCATGGATGATCTTGCCTGTGCCGCCGCAGCGGGAACAGGTGCGGACATTGACCATCTGGCCGAAAGGCGTGTTCTGGACGACGCGCTGCTGGCCTGTGCCGTGGCAGTCCGGGCAGGTATCTACCTTGCTTCCCGGTTCGGCACCGTTGCCGTGGCAGTGATCGCACGTTTCTTCTTTCGGGACCTGGATTTCCATTTCCGTACCAAAGGCAGCCTGTTTAAAGGTAATGTCTACGTCGAAGCGCAAATCGGCACCGCGCTGCGGGCCATTGGCCGACTGACGGCTGCCCTGGCCGCCGAAGAAGGAATCAAAGATATCTTCAAAGCCGCCGAAGCCCTGGCCGCCCTGGCCGAATCCGCCAAAGCCGCCAAAACCTCCGAAGCCGCCCTGGCCGAAACCGGCACCGAAACCGGCACCGGAACCGGCAGCATTGCCGTTCTGGAATGCTGCCGGACCGAACTGGTCGTACTGGGCGCGTTTCTGTTTATTCGACAGGACGCTGTACGCTTCGTTGATTTCCTTGAATTTTTCTTCTGCTGCCTTCGGGTTGTCCGGGTTGCGGTCCGGATGGTATTTGAGCGCTAATTTCTTAAAAGCTTTCTTGATTTCTGCGTCGCTGGCGTCTTTGGGAACGCCGAGGACTTCATAATAATCTCTTTTACTCATGTGGGCAGCCCCTCTTATCTATCTTACTTCTTGTCATCGTCGACTACCGTGTAATCGGCGTCGACTACTTTTTCATCTTTCTGGCCATCGCTCTGGGCCTGCTGTGCACCGGCCTGGGCACCGGCTGCCTGCTGCTGAGCCTGCTGGGCAGCGTCTGCGTTCTTGTACATTTCGCTGGTCAGGTCATAGAGCGGTTTGGTCAAGGCTTCGGAAGCGGCTTTGATCTTATCCGTATCGTCGGTCTTCATGGCTTCTTTCAAGGCAGCGATCTTATCCTTGATTTCCGAAACTTTGGAAGCGTCGGCTTTGTCGCCCATATCCTTGATGGTCTTTTCGGCCTGGTAAATGAGGGAGTCAGCGTTGTTCTTAGCTTCGATGCCTTCTTTACGTTTCTTGTCTTCCGCTTCGTGAGCGGCAGCTTCTTTGACCATGCGGTCGATTTCGTCCTTGTCGAGGCCCGACGAAGATTTGATGGTGATCTTCTGTTCCTTGCCTGTGCCGAGGTCTTTTGCCGAAACGTTTACGATGCCGTTGGCGTCGATGTTGAAGGTGACTTCGATACGAGGTACTCCACGGGGAGCAGCCGGGATGCCGGTCAGTTCAAAGCGGCCGAGGGTCTTGTTGTCGGCTGCCATTTCACGTTCGCCCTGAAGGACGTGGACGTCGACAGACGGCTGGTTATCGACAGCTGTCGAGAAGACCTGGCTGCCGGAAGTCGGAATCGTCGTGTTGCGGTCGATGATCTTGGTGAAGACACCGCCGAGGGTTTCAATGCCCAGAGAAAGCGGCGTAACATCGAGGAGCAGGACGTCTTTGACATCGCCGACGAGGACACCGGCCTGGATAGCTGCGCCGATAGCGACACATTCATCGGGGTTGACGCCTTTGCTCGGTTCTTTGCCGAGGATGGATTTGATGGCATCCTGGACAGCCGGGATACGGCTGGAACCGCCGACGAGGATGATCTTGTCGATTTCGTCGATGGTGTAGCCCGAGTCAGCGATGGCTTTCTTGGTCGGTTCCATCGTAGCCTGGACGAGGTCTTCCGTCAATTCGTTGAATTTAGCACGGGTCAAGGTCAAATCGAGGTGTTTCGGGCCCGTAGCATCAGCCGTGATGAAGGGCAGGTTGATATTGGTCGAGAGGACCGTGGACAATTCGATCTTAGCTTTTTCAGCAGCTTCCTTGAGGCGCTGTTCAGCCATCTTATCCTGCGAGAGGTCGATGCCCGTTTCTTTCTTGAATTCGCTGATCATCCATTCCATGACTTTGTTATCGAAGTCATCGCCGCCGAGGTGCGTGTTGCCGTTGGTAGCCTTTACTTCGAAGACGCCGTCGCCGAGTTCGAGGATGGACACATCGAAAGTACCGCCGCCGAGGTCGAATACGAGGATCTTGCCGTCGCCGCCTTTATCGAGCCATAAGCCAGGGCTGCTGCCGTCGGTTCGTTGACGATACGGAGAACGTCGAGGCCGGCGATCTTACCAGCATCTTTGGTAGCCTGGCGCTGGCCGTCGTTGAAGTATGCCGGAACGGTGATGACGGCCTGGGTGACTTTTTCGCCGAGGTAGCTTTCAGCGTCTTCCTTCAATTTCTGAAGGATCATAGCGGAAATTTCCTGCGGTGTATATTTCTTGCCCTGGATGTCTACGGTGTAGTTTTCACCCATGTGGCGTTTAATGGACGAAATGGTGTTTTCCGGGTTGGATACGGCCTGACGTTTTGCCAGCTGGCCGACGAGGCGTTCGCCCGTCTTGGAGAAGCCGACGACAGACGGTGTGAGGCGGGATCCTTCCGTATTCGTGATGACCGTAGGTTCGCCGCCTTCCATGACAGCTACTACGGAGTTTGTTGTACCTAAGTCAATACCAATAACTTTACTCATAAAAGATTCCTCCAATCTTATTTCAAACGATGATTAACCGTTGAATGCAACTTTGACCATGGCCGGACGCAGCGTCTTGTCGCCCAGGAGATATCCTTCCTGGAGGACTTCTACGACGACGTCGTCATCGTATTCGTCGCTGGGCACGCGCATGACGGCCTGATGATAATTGGGGTCGAAAGGTTTGCCGACAGCATCGATCTTAGTGACCCCTTCCTTTTCCAGGACGCCCAGGAGCTGTTTGTAAATCATTTCATAGCCGTCGATGAAGGATTTCACATCATCGGCCACCTTATCCTGCGGGACCTGCAGGGCCCGTTCGAAATTGTCGATGACCGGAAGGATGTTAGTGATGACGTCCATCTTGACGACTTCTGAAATCTGGAGCTTTTCAGCCGCTGTGCGTTTCTTATAGTTAGCAAAATCTGCCTGGAGCCGGACGAACTGCTGCTGGAGCTTGGCGGCCTTGTCGGCTTCCGCTTTGGCAGCAGCGTCTTTGGCATCCGGTGCCTTTTTATCGGCGCCTTCATCTGCCGCGGTTCCCTTGGCTTCGTCTACCTTTTCCTTAGCAGCATCTTCGGCGACTTTTTCCGCGTCTTCTGCTAATACGGTATCTTTTTCTTCTTTATTTTCTTTCTTACTCATGTCTGTGTACCCCTCCCTACTTATCGTCGTGGTAATGTGCCAGCATATGTGTCACATGCTGTTTCATAAAGTCCAAAAGACCGATGATCTTGGCATACTCCATACGAGCCGGTCCCAAGACGGCCAGCTTGCCGAGGACTACATCATGGTCGGTAAAGGTCGCTTCAATGATGCTGCAATCATTGATAGACGACAATTTCGCTTCTTCGCCGATGCGGACCGTCACGGCCCCGCCTTCGCCCTCGTCGTGAAGGAGATTGGCGACGACATCCTGTTCTTCCAGCATGGTAAAGAGGCTCTTGGCCTTGTCGACGTCTTTGAACTCCGGCTTGTTCAGGAGCTCCATGGTCCCGCCTTTGTAGAACTGCTGGTCTTTGTGGAAGGCCCGTCCCATGGCCCGGAAGGCCAGGCGGTACAATTCGACGTCGTCGACGATGGTCTCGTGAAAGGCTTCGATGGCCTTTTCATCGATATGGTCCATGGCCATGCCGGCCAGGTAGTTGGTCAGCCGCTGGGCGATGATGTTCAGATCGTCCAGGCTGGCACCGGCCGGTTTGGGATAAATGCAGTTCTCTACCTGTCCCGTATCGGTGACGACGATCATGATGGCCCGGCGGTCATCGAGCGGTAAGAAGCGGATGTACTTCAGCTTGGAATTGAGCCGCTGTGACGCCATGACCAGGGTGACGTTGTGAGTGATCCTGGCCAGTAACTTGGCCGTCGACTGAAAAATCTGGTCGACGCTGCTCACTTTGTCCTGGAACCAGGCGCGGACGAATTGCTTTTCTGCGTCCGTGATCTTCGTCGGCTTGAGCAGGCAGTCGACGTAGAAGCGGTATCCCTTCAGCGACGGGATGCGGCCGGACGACGTGTGAGGCTGTTCCAGGTAGCCCATTATTTCCAAATCGAACATTTCGTTGCGGATCGTCGCGGCGCTGACGCCTAAGTCATACTTGCGGGCAATCGTTCTCGACCCGACAGGTTCGGCAGAGGAGATGTAATCCTGAATAATGGCTTGCAGTATTTTCTGTTTTCGTGCATCCAAATCCATCGTACTCACCTTCTGCTCATTTGACCATTTTTAGTGGTCTGACTATTTGACTTCTAAGACTATATATAAGATAGCATGGAGAATATGTTTTGTCAAGAGAATATAAGTCAAAAAGTCAAATTAGTTGTAAAAAAAGAGCTGCCGCACATGCGACAGCTCTTTTTTCTGTAGGGGCGCCACGTTGGGCGCCCGCTCACACCCATCGGTCACAAGTATCTCACATATACCCAGCGGGCTCGCCACGTGCGAGCCCCTACAGTGAAATTCAACCTCTCCGGCCCTTTCGGGCCACCTCCCCTAGTAAGGGAGGCTTTATGCGCTGAGCCGCTTTTTCGTAGAGGCTCCTGGCCTTGGCGTAATCCTGTTTGACGCCCTTGCCCTGTTCGTAGCACTTGCCCAAAAGATACATACTGGTCGTATCGCCTTTCTGCTAGGCCTTGTCGTACCACTGGGCAGCCTGGGCATCGCTCTGTTTTTCGCCCAAGCCGTTAGCGGCCATGAGGCCCAGGTAGCGGCCGGCCTTCATGTTGCCGTCGTTCCAGGCCTTCTGGAAACATTCGCGGGCGACGTCGTAGTCCGTCGCACCGTCCTGGCCGTACAAGTAGGCAATACCCGTGTTGAGCAGGGCTTTGCCCTGGGGGCTGCCCTTATGGGCGCCGTCCTTGCCGTGCTGTTTGGCATCCATGCCGGCCGGTGCCTTTTTCTTCAGGACATCTTCGGCCTTGGTCTGTTCAAAGAGCCAGTCCCGGATGCCTTCGATATTGTAGGCAAAGGACCAGGTATACATGTGGCTGCCGTCCTTGAAGACCGTATAGTTGATGGGTGCCTGCTGGTCTTCCATGACCCGCATCATCTGTTCAAAGACAGGCGTACCGCCCGTGCTGTCCCACATGCGGCTGCGGGCGACGACAGCGCCGTCCTTTTCCCACAGGGCCGTCGCTTCGTTCATGCCCGGAAAGGCCTTGCTGTCGCCCTGGCAGACGGTGATCCAGAGGTTCTTGCCCTTGAGTTTTTCCATTTCCTGCGTATCCCACTGGCAGGCGACGAGGTACTGGCCGGCAAAGAGTTCCGGATAGGCGTCGCTGATGGCGATGTTGGCCATGCCGCCCTGGGACTGGCCCGTCCCGTAGATGCGGTCCTTGTCGACGCGGTACTTATTGGATACATCCATGATGAGGTCCGTCACCAGGGTCAGGCCCTGGGTCCACTGGTGGGTATCGGTGGTCATCATGCCGATAGAGCGGATGAGGTCTTCCGTATACTGCGGCGCCAGGACGATGGCCGGATGCTTGGCCTGTTCTTCCGGCGTTGCCCAGACGATGGCCCCGTTGCCTGATAGAGGACGGCCTTGGGGTCGTTGATGTTGGCGCTGGCATCGGCGATGAAGACGACCATGGGATAAGTCTTGGCCTTGTCGGCGTCGTAATCTTTGGGCAGGTAAATATTATACGGCATTTCATAGCCCGTAGCCGGGTCCTTATATATATAAGTTTTAAAGGCGTCCTTGACGGCATCGACGGTCTTGTCGGCAGCCAGGGCCGTCGTCGTCGGGCCATAAGCCGTGCCATCCGTCGCGTAGATCGTCCCGGTCTGGCTGACAGCGACGCTCAGGTCCGGTGCCTTGCGGTCGGAATACATGGGCGCATCGCCGCCGTTCAAGGCGTTGGAGCCTTCTTTGCCCTTATCGCCCTGGTCATCTTTGGGCTTCTTCTGGGAAGCTGCCGTCGGCAAGGGCGTAGCCGGATGGACTAGGCTGACGATGACGTAACTGCCCTTCTTGCCGGCCAGGGCCGTTTCCGGCGCATCATTGGTATAGACCTTGTCGATCGTCTTGCCGGCGACGGTGAAATCCGACGCCTTCAGGCGGCTGGCATCAATGGTCTTGGGATAATGAAGGGCTACAGCCGATACGCTTTCGCCGTCATCATAGACCGTACTCAAGGCCGTCACGTCGCGGATAGAAGATGGAGCCGCTGTCGCCGCTGCCGTCGCCGTCACGGCCGTCTGATCTAAGCCATCCACTGCCGGTGCGGCCCAGACAGGAGCCGTCAGGCTGAGGGCACAGCAGAGCACAGCCAGAGCGGGAATATGTTTACCTTTCATGAAGAGGTCACCTCGAATTGAAATTTTTTTGCAATTCATTATACCACGCCTGGTTCGCCTTCCTGTGGCCGTTGTAACACAATTTTGTGAAAAGGCTAGTGGCTCGTAATTCGTGGCTCGTGGCTCTCCTTATAGGAGAGCTGTCAGCGAAGCTGACTGAGAGGTTGCTCAACAGAAAAAGGCCTGCCGCATAGCGACAGGCCCTTTTCTATTAGGAGTCAAACAATGGAATTATTTACCTTCGAAAGTTGCTTTGCGTTTTTCGCAGAAAGCAGCCATGCCTTCCTTCTGGTCGGCTGTGGAGAAGCAGAGGCCGAAGACTTCAGCTTCATAAGCGATACCGGTTACGACGTCGCAGTTGATGCCGCGGTTGATGGCAGCTTTGGAGAGCTGTACAGCAATCGGAGCGTTCTTAGCGATCTTCTTAGCCAGTTTAACAGCAGCCGGCATTAATTCTTCCTGCGGGAAGACTTCGTTGACCAAGCCGATAGCTTTTGCTTTTTCAGCGTCGATCATGCCGCCCGTGTAGATGAGTTCTTTAGCGTGGCCGCGGCCGACGACACGGGTCAGGCGCTGTGTGCCGCCGAAGCCCGGAGTGATGCCCAGACCGACTTCCGGCTGGCCGAATTTAGCGTTTTCAGCTGCATAGCGGATATCGCAAGCGCAGGAGAGTTCGCAGCCGCCGCCGAGAGCGAAGCCGTTGATAGCTGCGATGACAGGCTGCGGCAGGTTTTCGATTTCCGTGAAGACGTTCTGACCGAACTGGCCCCATTCGCGGCCTTCAGCAGCGTTCTTGGAAGCCATTTCTTTGATGTCAGCGCCAGCGACGAAGGATTTAGCACCTGCGCCGGTGATGATGACGACTTTGATAGCTTTATCAACTGCGACTTTTTCGACAACGTCCTTCAATTCGCTGACCGTAGCCTGGCTCAGGGCGTTCAGAGCTTTCGGACGATTGATGGTGATCGTTGCAATACCGTCTTCGACAGCAAAAAGAATGTTCTGGTAATCCATGAGAAAAACCTCCTAAATACATATAATAGTGTTAATAGTATAGTATAGAAATAGTATGTACAACAGGCTGCCCTCCCCAAAGGGACTCCTGCCAGTCAGACCGCCCCTGCCGACAGGATAGGCGCACTGTCAATACGCGCATGAGATTCTAAAAATAATACGGGGTGTGAAAGTCACGCCCCGTATTCGATTAGCAGATCGCTAACTTATTTCGTGTAATCGTAGAAGCCTTTGCCAGTCTTACGGCCGAGGTAACCTGCCTGGACATATTTCTTGAGCAATGCGCAAGGACGATATTTCGGATCGCCGAAGCCTTCGTAGAGGACTTCCATAACGTGGAGAACGACGTCGTTACCAATAAGGTCGCAGAGAGCCAGAGGTCCCATCGGATGGTTGAAGCCGAGTTTGCAGACGTTATCGATGTCTTCTTTGGAAGCAACGTCTTCCATCAAAGCCTGGATAGCTTCGTTCAGCATCGGGATGACGATACGGTTGCCAGCGAAGCCCGGGAAGTCGTTAACTTTGACCGGTGTTTTGCCGAGGTCTTTCGAAAGTTTGTCGATCTTTTCATACGTTTCTTCAGAAGTAGCGATGCCGTTGATGACTTCGATCAATTTCATGACCGGTGCCGGGTTGAAGAAGTGCATGCCGATGACTTTGTCCGGGCGTTTCGTAGCTGCGCCGATCTGGGTGATAGCCAGGGACGAAGTGTTGGATGCGAGGATCGTGTGTTCCGGGCAGAGTTCGTCGAGTTCTTTGAAGATAGCCGATTTGATCTTCAAGTCTTCGATAGCTGCTTCAACGACGAGGTCGATGTCTTTCATGTTATCAGCCGTACGGGTTACGAAGCCAGAAACGCGAGCCATAGTTGCGTCTTTGTCTTCCTGGGTCATTTTGCCTTTGGAGACCTGTTTGGTCAGCTGTTTTTCGATTTTAGCTTTGCCGCCAGCGATGAATTCGTCTTTAATATCGTTCAAGACGACATCCCAGCCGTGCGTTGCGAAAACCTGTGCAATGCCAGAACCCATTGTACCTGCACCAATAACCATTACTTTACTCATGTTTAACTCCTCCTTCGTCGCGTGATTTTTTTCACTAGATTCTTCTAAAAAAATCACGCACGTTCTAAATAAGATTCACTGCTTACACTGATAGTATACCACACTTCCCAAAAAAATCCACTAAAAAACGGCACTTTTTTCAATTTTTCACATTTATGACATGCGTTTTATGCAATAATCAAGAAGTCAAATTACTTCTTTGCATCATTCGATAGAATTATCTCATAGATCTATGTGACGTTATGAACTTACGTCATGGGAGATACTTCTATTTTTCACAAAGTGCATGGGTAGGGATTCCCTTTGGGAATCCCCACCCGCAGGTCGCCGCGACATCAAAGATGTCGCATGTAGGGGCCGCCCCAAAGCCTTTCCAGCCCGTCAGGTGCTGACCAACGGGAGGCACAGGACAGCTGCTGGAACGGACAGCCGTGGCGGGCGGCCCGCTTGTGGGAATTCCGTTTACGGATGGCCCGCTTGTGGGAATACCGCAAAAAAGAGGCTGTCGCATTAAGACAGCCTCTTTTTGAGTTTTAAGTTTGTAGTTTTTAGTTTGCAGCAAATGGTAAAAAATTTAAAACCAACTTCTACAAACTATAAACTACAAACTCCGTACGATAAACTATCACGAAAGGACAACCTCTCAGTCAGCTTCGCTGACAGCTCTCCTATGAGGAGAGCCGAACGGACCGCCCTTCGGATAGCGTTGTTCACGGGATTCAGGCGGGCCGCCTTATCAGGACGGCCCCTACGAAAAGCCCCAATCGGGGCCATTTTTACGAGTCGAAAATCACCCAAGGCGATGCTTTCCCTTTGAGGCGCTGCCGTGCAACGGCATCCGTAGGGGCGTCCCAGAGGGCGGCCCGCTACGCGCTGAGGGTATCCCGAAGCGTCGTTCTCATTTTGAGTCTGTCGCGGCGGGCCGCCGCATCGGAATCCGAAGCGGCCGGCGAATTACGGATAGCGTTGCTCATGGGATTCAGGCGGGCCGCCCTTTGGGCGGCCCCTACGAGCCACGAGCCACGACTCACAAAGTGCCGTTCAGGGCTTTGAGCAGGTTTTCGCGTTTGTCATAGGCCCTGCGGTAGGTAGCCGTATGGTTTTCGTCGGGCACGTAGGTGGCCTTGATTTCCAGCTGGCGCTGGAGGGCCTGTTTGAGGTCCGGTATGTCGCCTGCGGCATAGGCGGCGACGATGCAGTTGGTCGGGACGGCGCCGCCGGCGACTTTGAGGGTCACGATTTTCGTATCCAGCATGTCGGCCTTGATCTGGTTCCACAGTTCATCGCGGCTGCCGCCTTCGGTGATGGTCAGCTGGGTCAGGTCGATGCCGGCCTTGCGGTAGCGGTCGGTGATTTCCATATAGTCATAGCCGATGCCTTCGAGGACGCAGCGCCACATGGCCCCCTGGTCGGAGTCGAGGGTCAGGCCCGTGAAGGTCCCGCGGACGTTGGGATAGTCGCCGTTGCCGCCGGTCAGGTAGGGAATGAACATGGCCCCGTCGCAGCCGGGCTGATGGCGCCGGGCCAGTTCGTCCAGGGTCCCGTAGTAGTCATCGCCTTCTTCGCGGGCAATGCTGTCCTTGAACCAGCGCAGGGCCAGGCCGCCTGTGCGGACCATGCCCCAGTAGAAATACGTCCCCGGCAGGGTGCCGGAATTGAAGATGAGGTTGCTCCCCGGCACGGACAGTTCCGGAATGATGCCGTCCGTGGCGGCGCAGAACATGGCGCACGTCCCGGCGACGTCGACGGCGCGGCCCGCTTCCAGGATGCCGCTGCCCATCATGGATTCCATCGTGTCGCCGGCGCCGGCGCAGATGGGGATACCTGCAGGGAAGCCCGTTTCCATGGCATCTTCTTCGCAGAGCCTGCCGATGATGTCCCAGGGCTTGACGATGCGCGGCATATAGCGTTCAGGGATGCCCAGGATATCCAGCTGTTCTGGCGACCATTTCTTCTGGACCACGTCATAGCCCAGGCCCCAGCCGGACATGGCGCCCCAGTCGATGAAGGCGTCTTCCCCTTTGAGGCCGGCCAGGTGCATGAGGACGTACGGGCAGTTGTGGACGAACTTGACGCCCTTTTCCTGCCAGGCCGGGACGTTCTTCATGAACCAGCGAGCGAACATGGCCGGGAACATGATGTTCGGTTCGGCATTGCCCGTTTCTTTGCCCCAGATGGCCAGCTTCTGCGCCTTCAGGCTTCCACGTCGTCGGCCGTGCGGCTGTCGAGATAGTTGACATAAGGCGTGATGGCGTTGCCGTCGGCGTCGATACCGGCGATGCCGCAGATGATCCCGTCGCCCATGATGGCCCGGACGTTCTTCACGTCCCAGCCCTTCTCTTCCATCTGGCGGCTGCACGAAGCCATGCACTGCTTGATGAGGCGGTAATATTCATCGACGTCCATCTGGACCCAGCCCGGCTGGGGGTAGGCCAGATGGGTCTTGGCCGTGTCCATAGCCAGGCAGTGCTGGTCTTCGTCGTAGACGGCGACTTTGACGCTCTGCGTCCCGGCATCGAAACCGAGGTAATACTTGTCACTCATAGGTAACACATCCTTTCCGTTCAGCCCCGGCAATCCTTTACCATCCCGCCAAGGCGGCTCACGAGGCCCGTCGTCGACTCGTTCGGTTTCGGGAAGCGGCGCAGGGCGGTCATGGCTTCGACGTAACAGAAGAACTCTTCCATGGCCGTCTCGATCTGCCCCAGCGTCTGGCCGTCGATGTGCTCGATGAGGGCCAGGTCGTGCTGTTCATAGCGGTTGATATAGCCGTAAAGCGAACAAAACGTACCGGGCCGCTTGGTATAGGAGCAGAAAAAGCAGTATTCCACCATGGCGTCGCACTTCTTGAGCGTATCCTGCCGTTCGACGCCGGCAAATTCCTGCCGTTCCTGGATGACGGTCTTGACCCAGCTGTTCAAGACGCCTTCAAAGAAAGCGAACAGGGACAAGAGGGCCGCCCGGTAATAGCGCCGGGCCAGGAACGTGCCCTTCTTGGTCCCCTTGTCCTGCTGCATGGCAGCCCGTTTTTTAAATGTACAATAATCCTTCCACAACTCTTCGTAAATGGAAGCATGCAATATATCCATATCACCATTATGGAAAATGGTGACATCAATCTTAGCCTTCATGAAATCGGCTACCCTCCTACTTGGATAACTTCAGGAAATCCGGGTCCTTTTCGGCCATGCGGGAGAGGATCTTCTCGTAGCCGCCACTGCCGTAGACCAGGCAGCGCTTGATGCGGCTGATAGTCGCCGTGCTGGCGCCGGTCTTCTTGACGATGTCTTCATAGATATCGCCGGCCTTGAGCATACGGGCCACTTCCAGGCGGGCCGAAATGGCCTTCATTTCCTGAATGGTGCAAAGGTCTTCAAAAAATTCATAACATTCTTCGACACTCTTCAATTCCAAAATAGCACGAAATAACTGATCGTG
Source organism: Megasphaera sp. NM10 (assembly GCF_000417505.1). Lineage (GTDB taxonomy): Bacteria > Bacillota > Negativicutes > Veillonellales > Megasphaeraceae > Megasphaera > Megasphaera intestinihominis. Next base: position 19,574 of record NZ_APHY01000015.1, on the reverse strand, counting down.
CAAATGGTCTCGCAATTTTTCATTCACTGCCATGACAATCCCTCTTTCTAAGACAGATTCCTTTAGTTCGTTAAATACTAAAAACATTATACGGCACGAAAGTCAATCTGTCGAGGAAATGTTTTTTCCGCCTACATGGCGAAGAGGTCGATCTGTTCATCTTCGGGCAAATCGCCGAGACAGCCTTCCTGGCTCATGACGTCGACCAGGGACTGGGACACTTTGCCGCGCATCTTGAGGTCGGCCTTGGAGCTGAACGGCGCCTGTTCGCGGGCCGATACGATCTGTTCGGCTACGTTGGCGCCCAGGCCGTCGATGGCCGTAAAGGGCGGCAGGATCTTGCCGTCGCAGATGGTGAACTTCGTCGCTGCCGAGCGGTTGATGTCGACATTCATAAAGGAAAAGCCGCGGAGGCTCATTTCCTTGGCCAGTTCCAGGGCCGAATAGAGGTCCTGTTCGATTTTCGACGCACTCTTGCCCTTGGCGGCGATTTCCTTCATGGCCCGTTCCTGCCCTTCCAGGCCGTGGATCATGGCCGACAGCTTGAAGGCCTTGGCACGGATCGTGAAGAAAGCGCAGTAGTAGGCCAGAGGCTGGTTAATCTTGTACCAGGCGATGCGGAAAGCCATCATGACGTAGGCCACGGCATGGGCCCTCGGGAAGAGGTAGCCGATCTTGTGGCACGAGTCGATGAACCACTGCGGAATGTGGCCGGCCTTGAGCTCGCCTTCGTAGTCCGTCGTCTTCTGGCCCAATTTATTGAGCTTGTCGATGCCCTTGCCCTTACGGACATTTTCCATGACCTTGAAACTCGTCTTGGGCTTGATGCCGTGCTGGATGAGATAGTTCATGATGTCGTCACGCGTCGAGACGGCTTCCTTCAGGGGGACCGTCCCCGACGTGATCAGATTCTGGGCATTGTTCAGCCAGACGTCGGTGCCGTGGGAGAAACCGGAAATGCGGACCAGTTCGGAAAAGGTCTTGGGCTTGGTGTCGACGAGCATCTGGCGGACGAAGGACGTGCCGAATTCCGGGATGCCCAGGCTGCCGACTTTCGAGCCCAGTTCTTCCGGCGTCACGCCCAGGGCCTTGGTCGAGCTGAACAGGCTCAGCGTCGCCGGGTCATCAAAGGGAATAGTCGTCGCCTTGATGCCGGTCATATCTTCGAGCATGCGGATGACCGTCGGATCATCATGGCCGAGGATATCGAGCTTGACCAGACGGCCTTCGATGGAGTGATAATCGAAATGGGTCGTAATGATGCCGCTGTCCTTCTTGTTGGCCGGATACTGGACGGGCGTGAAATGATGGACGTCCATATCGCGGGGAATGACCATGACGCCGCCCGGATGCTGGCCCGTCGTATTCTTGATGCCCGTGCAGCCGGCGACCAGGCTGTTGACATAGGCATCGTTGACCTTGATGCCCTTGGCTTCGGCCCACTTCATGACGTAGCCATAAGCCGTCTTGTCCTTGACGGCACCGATGGTCCCGGCGCGGAAGACGTTGTCCTTGCCGAAGAGTTCTTCCGTGTACTTATGGGCTTTCGGATGGTATTCGCCGGAGAAATTGAGGTCGATATCAGGGACCTTGTCGCCGTCGAAGCCCAGGAAGATAGCGAACGGGATGTTGTGGCCGTTCTTGTGGAGCGGCGTGCCGCACTTCGGGCAGACCTTGTCGGGCAGGTCGAAGCCGCCGCCGACTTCGCCGTGCGTAAAGAACTCGCTCCACTGGCACTTGGGGCAGACATAATGCGGCGGCAGGGGGTTGACTTCGGTAATGTCCGACATAGTCGCCACGAAGGACGAGCCGACAGACCCACGGGAGCCGACGAGGTAGCCGTCGTCGTTGGAGTGCTTGACCAGCTTGTGGGCGATGTAATAGAGGACGCCGAAGCCGTGGCCCAGGATGGACGTGAATTCTTCTTCCAATCGGTCTTCGACAATCTTCGGCAGCGGGTCGCCGTAGATTTCATGGGCCTTTTTATAGCACATGTTCTTCAGTGCTTCCGACGAACCGGCGATCTGCGGGAAATAGAGCGTTTCCTTCGGCACCGGCCGGCAGTCGTCGATCATATCGTTGATCTTATTGGGGTTGGTAATGACCACTTCCCGCGCCCGTTCCTCGCCGAGGTAGGCAAATTCAGCCAGCATCTCGTCGGTCGTGCGCAGGTAGAGGTCGGGCTGGAATTCCGCATCCTTGAAGCCCTTGCCAGTCATGAGGATTTCCCGGTAAATCTTGTCTTCGGGGTTCATGAAATGAGCATCGCAGGTGGCGACGGTCAATTTCCCCAGGTCATCGCCGAGCTTGAGGATCGTCCGGTTGATGTCGCGCAGGCCTTCTTCATCGGCGACGAAGCCTTCGCGGACGAGGAAGCCGTTGTTGGTGAGCGGCTGGATTTCCAGATAGTCGTAGAACGATGCGATTTTCTTCAATTCTTCATAAGGCAGCTTCTTCTGGACCATCGAGCGGACCAGCTCGCCGGCTTCGCAAGCCGAGCCCAGGATGAGGCCTTCGCGGTATTCTGACAGGACCGCCCGGGGGGATGCGCGGCCGGCCGCGGTAGATATATTTCAAATGGGAAATGCTGACCAATTTATAGAGATTGCGGATGCCGATCTGGTTCTTGGCCAGGATGATGATATGGTACGACTGGTCGATCTTATCATCGAAGAGGTAGCCTTCCATGCCATAGATGACCTTGACGTTGTTGGTCTTGTCCGTCGAGATTTCCTGGAGCAGCGGGAAGGACTGGACGACGCCGTGGTCGGTGACGGCAACGGCCGGATGGCCCCACTTCTTGATGGTCTTGATGAGCTGTTTGACCGTGATCAGGGCGTCCATGTCGCTCATGACCGTATGCAGGTGGAGTTCGACGCGCGGCGTGGGATTATGGTCTTCCCGTTCCACTGTACCGCCGTCGGCTTCCATCATGTCGTAGGCCATGAGGACGTAGTCGTTCTGGTAATTGTCGTACTGGATATTGCCGTGGACCCGGACGTAGACGCCGGGCTTGAGCTTCTTGACCAGGTTGTCGTATTCTTCCGGCGTCAGCGTGTTCTTGCGGCGGAACTTGCCGCCTCCGCCCTGATTGCTGACGTCGAGGAACTTCTTGGCTGAAATGCCGTTGGTGCTGTCGGCCATCTGGAAGGTCAGGAGGATGCGCTTCGACTTGAGTTCCCGGAACTCGACCTTGACGACCTTCCCCTTGAGGATAACGTCGTTCTGTTCCTCGCCGAGGACGTCGTTGATGGCGACGGCATCGCCGCCAAAGGCCCGGCCCATCCAGACCCGGCTGTCGCCGCCGGTCTTGGTGCCCGTCCTGGTACTGCCCGTACCGGGCTGGAACGCCGACTGGCAGGCCTTCTTGTAATCTTCATCGGCGTACAATTCGTCGTCCACATCGTAAATGGAATCGTAGCAGTCTTCATGAGGAATCCCGTAGCCTTCCATATCATCAGTGGAAATATCGGCGACCTGGCGCAGCGGGTCATTGTCGGGCACGGCCAGAGACATATCGCCGCCGTGAAAGACCGACGTCACCCGGTGTTCGACCGATACCGTCCCGTCCAGGCCCAATTTCCGGCTGACCCGGTCGCGGAGAAGATCCATATCGCCGATGGCATAAGGCGATTCCGTCCGGACATGCCAGGCATGACCGGCCAGATCGGCCGCAATCGAAGCGACCGTCACCGACCGCCCGCCGTCGACGGGGATCAAAATATCATTTTTAGGAACAATATGCCAGACTTTCATATATTTTCCTTTCTATAAGCGGGCCTGTCGCACAAAGTTTTTACCACCATGCGCGGTCCCTTTTACGTTATAGTTTGGAGTTTGCAGACAATGGCTTTAAATTTTAACCACTGAACTGGGACGGCCCCTACATGCCTCCCCTGCTTCCCATCCATGGTAGGGGCGTCCACGTGGGACGCCCGTCGCACACAGTGTGGGAACATTCGCTACCTGTTGGTGAAATTCCTACAAAATCCAAACGGACTCACCCTCTACAGCGGTCCGTTTCAGCAGCTATCCTGCCATTTCTTACCGTCATGACCTGACGGACTCGCCACGTGCGAGCCCCTACTACATGAACCGATGAGTTATTCCTCATCGGCCGTGTTGACCGCATCGGGCGCCGGGACATTGAAGTCCATCATGTCGTGCGGTGCGTTGAGGAGCGGGTCCTGCGGTTCCAGGTCCGCCGTGCTGACGACTTCTTCGCTATCGTCGCCGGGCGTGAGGATGATTTCATCATTCGGTTCATAATGGGACTCGATGGTATCGACATGGCGGTCGCCGTCGCTGTAAGCCACGGTCCGGCGGATAGTCACGTCATGGCCGTCGTAGCCTTCCTGCTTGCGCTTATCTTCGGTCACACTGTCGTCGTGCTTCTTGATGACCTTATGAGGCAGGTTCTGGAGATGCGTCGTTTCAAAGGACACACTGCACGTATCGGCGTGATTGCCCAGGATATACGTCGTCACCGTATTCTGACCGGCGACGGTATAGACGCAGACCGGATGCTGGAAAGGATTGGTAAAGGCAAAATCCAGGCCGTCATCGGCGACAGTCGCATCCATGCCGACGGGCACATAAGCGGCCGGGGCAAAATGCGGTTCCCGGCTGGCAATGAACAAGCCCGCCCGCAAAGCCGCATTGAACAGGGTCGTACTGACCTGGCAGACGCCGCCGCCTGTCGACTGTTCGAGCTTGTTTTCAAAATACGACGGTGCCTGCTTATAGCCTTTGTCCGGCGTCCGCGTGCCGACATACTTGTTAAAGGAGAAATCCTTCTGGGCCATGACGACGGCGTGGTTGAGGCGCTTCTGTGCCAGGCGGATGTTGACGTTGCGGTCCGGGTTGGTATCATCGAAATGGGTCGTATAGTACGACAAGACCGTGTCGATATTCTTGAGGTCGTCGGCCTTGATGTCCGCCCCTTCCCGGCTGTCTACGGGGACGTCCAGCGTGTCCGTCCTGCCCGTATGCAGTTTGGCCGTCACAGCATCTTTCAGCTTATCTGTATTGATGACGATGCGGTCCTTGGCATCTTCAATGGCGACAGTCTTCTGGTCGTCCTTGACATAGGCATAGGCATTCTGCGGATCCTTATCGTACTTGTCGTGGACATCGGCCAGGGCCTTATCCAATTTATCCTCGTCAACGGCAATGGCCAGGGGCACATCCTTGCCCTGCGTGAGCGTCGTCACCACATCGGCCACGCGCTGCCAGGGCAGGCCCCGGCGGCCGACGAGATGCAGTTCATCATCGATATAGCTGCGGTCCAACTTGGCTCCCAGTTCGTCCAGGTCCAGCGTCACATCGACGCCGTCCGCGGCCAGGCGCAGCTTGCGGTCTTCCGCTTCCTTCTCGTGGAGGTCGAGATAATTGGTGATTTCTTCATCAGTCATATCGGCAATAGATTGCCCATTGAGGGTCACCATCTGTTCCGCCTTGCTCTGGGCCGCAAAAAAGCCGCCGAAACCAATCACACACAAGGCCAAGACAACAGCAGCCCGCTTCTTCCAGGACGGCGTGTCCTTTTCCGGAGGCAATCCATGCTTTTCCCGGTACCGCCGGCGATATTCCTTCATCCGTTCTTTCCGTGCTCGTTCTTCGTCAGTCACATTCTAACCTACCTTTTCTCTATATTTCAATCGCCCCTGGCTCCCCTCATAGGGGAGCTGTCAGCGAAGCTGACTGAGAGGTTCTCCCCTGCGATCTGCAGGCCGCCAGCCTCAGCTGTCCGTTCCAGCAACCGTCCTGCCATTCCTTACAGTCATGACCTGACGGGCTGAAAAGGCACGTGGTCGCCCCTACATCTCTCACATGCTAACCTACCTTTTCTCTATATTTCAACTGCTCCTGCAAACGGCAAATCAACCTCTCCGGCCTTTCAGGCCACCTCCCTATGAGGGGAGGCGAACTGCGACCTGCGACCTGCGGGCCGCCGTAGGCGGCCCCTACCTACAATACAAACAAATAAGGGGTCCCATATCGGCCGGCGACGCCGTGCCGCGGCGGATATGGAGCTGGAGCGTAAAAATTTGGCAAATACAACTTTCCAACTCTTCTATTTTCCAATAAGATGCCACTTTTTGCAAGTGGTATAAGACATATTTTACGCTGCGGCCCTTATTGATGGTCTGCAGGATCTGTTCGCACTGGTGCTGGCCGGCATGGGCCCGGCGCAATTCCTTATAAGCCAGGAGCAGGCGCAGGCGCGACAACATATAGCCCGTATTCTTCAAAAAAGCATCTTGCCGGCTGAACAGGCCTTCCAAAAAAGGCAGGGTCTTTTCCCCATTGCGCCGCAAAAATTCATCCATAAAGGTGAAGAGATTCTTTTCCATCGTCCCGGCAAAGAGGTCCTGCAAATCGGCCACATCGACGGTTTTCCTGCTGTCGGGCACGGTGATGCACAATTTCTCCAGCTCCGAAAAGACATAGAGCAACGAAATATCACCCCAGGTCTGGAACAGGGCCCGCAAATAGGCGACGGCCCGGCTGGTCAGGCGCTTGCCCTTCCCTTTCAAATAGTCCGTCACATAAGGCATGACCGTCTTTTCCGTCACCGCTTCGGCCGCCACGACGTCGGCCATGGGCTTCAGGGCCTTGAAAAAAGCACTGCCCGTATCCATCTTGCCCTTGCTATAGAACAAAAGACTGTTCTCGTCGCTGAGCCGCCGGGCCTCGTCCAGGAACCACTGCTCATCCTTGGTGAGCTTGCTCCGCGACCGGCCGCCGCGCTTGAGCGGCAGAAAGGGACAGTCATACCAAATCGTGACCGTCCCACTGCTAAAGAGACTCGACCCCTGGAAGGATTCGACGACCGTCGCCGCCACAGCATCCTTCTGGAAAGACTGAATCTCGGCTTCCCCGCCGGCCCGCTCGTGGGCCGCCGCCAGGAACCGCTTCCGACTCTCTTCCATGACATACGGTTCTGTCCCATAAATAATCATTATATGTTTCTTATATTCCATGACTGTTCCTCATTAAACGTAGAAATGCGCCACTGCCCCCGCCAGCGGTACAGACGGACCTGGCCGTCCCGGGATGGCGAAAAACAAGGCACACCGTAACCGGCCGCCGTCTCGCCCCACTCTGTCAGGGTTTCATCGCTGCGGCGCGAGCCATAGACAATGGTCGCCATGGCCGATACGGGGAAATCCCGGCCATTCCAGCCCGTCAGGGACCGGAATTCCAGACAAAGCGGTCCTGCCGGAAAAGGCCTGGCCACCGACGCCAGACAGCGAAAAGGCACATCGCCGCTCCCCGTCCCGGACAGGAGGGTAAAATCCCGCCGCAGCAAGGCCAGCGTATGATCCGCCCCGTCGCCATCGACACGGCACTGGCGGAGCCGGAAGACGCCATGAGCCCGCAAAGCCGGCGTCACGACGACAGCTGCCTGGTCGGGGTTGGCGAATCTCGATTTATTATACCATATATCGGCCGATTTATCCTCATGAATGACAGCCGTCACCTGGTCCCGTCCGGCATCGAGGACCAGGACGCCCGGCCCGGATGGCCGCAGGAACCAGGCCGCCGCCAGACAGGCCAGCAAGGGCGGACCCATGCGCCTGCGAAAAGAGGGGCAAAAGACAAAGACTACAGCCAGATACCAGGCCAAACAGGCCCACTTCGACGGCTGACCGGCCCAGAAGCGGCTCCCCGGCAAGGCGGCGATGAAGGCATTGCCCTTCAGAGCCAGGACCAGCAAGGGCTTGATGAGCCACAACACCATATCGGCAGCGCTGCCCCACAAGAGGGACAGGACCGACGCCAACAGGCCGAGGACCATGACCAGGTCCAAGACCGGTGCGACCAGGACATTGGCCACCAGCGAATAGACGGGAAAAGAAAAGAACGCCGAAAACAAGAGGGGCACGACCAGAATCTGGGCCGCCACACAGACAGTCAGGCAATCCCGCAAAAACAAAGGCAGACCCGCAAACCAGGAGCTTACGGGCCGCTGAAAAAGAATGATGCCTGCCGAGGCGCCACAGGACAGGCGGAAACTCAAGTCAAAACAAAGGTATGGGCTGTAAAGCAGCATCCCGGCCATAGCCAGGGCCAGAGCATGACCGGCCAGGTATTCGCGCCGCGCCGTCAGGCTCAAGGCACTGGCGGCCCCCATGAGGGACGCCCGGACGACAGGCGACGAAAAATCCGACAACGCGCCGTATAAGAAGAGAAAAGTCACAGAAATACAACACAAGCTGCGCGGCCGCAATCCCAGGACGCGGCCTATGAGCTGGATGACGGCCAGCAGCAAAGCCACGTGAGACCCGGAAACAGATAATATATGAATCAGCCCGGTCGTACTGAATGATTCCAGCAGACCTGGCGGCAAGTCCTCGTAATGGCCGCCAAAGAGCAGACTAGCCAGTACCGGTGCATACGTCTCGCCGAGGATGACCTCATAACGCCCGGTCAAAGCCTGGCGCAAATCCTGCAAAAAGGCCTCCCAGCGACCTGGCGGAGCCGTCACGACCACCTTTTCCCCATCATCGGCAAACAGCCGCAAGTAAATCGCTTTTTCCCGGTCGCGATGGAGGGCGTCGTACATGCCGTCATTTTTATAGTATGTCAAAGGCCGGCTGTCGCCAGTGACGACAACCGTACTGCCTACGACCTGCGGTTCCAGCAAAGTCACATAGATACAGCCGTTTCCAGGCTGTACGTCCGCTTCCCCGTCATAGGAATAGCGCCGGACCTGCATAATGTACCGTCCGACCTGTCCCTTTTCATTCGTATAGGTACTGCGCCGTTCTTGCAGCGTCCCTTCCACGGTCAGCCTGGCACCAGCTGCCTGATGCGGCAGGGCTTCGCAGCGCTCTGCCTCCAGCTGGAGACGGCCGGCGCCCAGACTAAGAGCCGCCAGGACCAGACAGACAACTAGGGCAATACGGCTGCGGGACCGGAAAAAGAATAGGCCCAGCAAAGACAGCAGGAACAAAGAAATCCAAAGGCTCAAAGCCAAAGAAAGCACATCTGCCAGGGTAATGCCCCCAGCCAGGGCCAGGACCAGGGACAGGCTGACCCATTCCGGTTTAACCTTTCCCATCATAAGCACACCAAATCTTTCAGCTTGGCGAACTTCGCCGGACCGATGCCTTTGACCTTCTGTAGTTCTTCGATACTGCCAAAAGAGCCGTGTTCCTGGCGATAAGCGATGATATTAGCCGCCATAGCTGGTCCGATGCCGGGCAGGTCCGTAAGGGCTTTCTCATCGGCTCGGTTCAAAGATACCTTGCCGGCTTCCGCCGGATTTTCGGGAATCCCCTGGAAATCATAGGGCACGTGGATATGGGCACCGTCTTCTGCGCGGTCTGCTAAATTGACGGCTCCCGTATCGGCATAGGCAATCATGCCGCCAGCTGCTTCTACGGCTTCGCCAGCCGTTTTCCCCGTTTCCAGCGCATAGAGGCCAGGATTCTTAACGGCTCCCGTGACATAGACAAAGGCTTTTTCCGGCAATGGCTCTTCTACGGCCGGCGGTGGCTCACTAAAAGCGTTTTCAAAGTCAGAGGCGAATTGGAACAGGACCACGCCTGCCAAAATCAGGGCCAAAGCTACGAATTTCTTCATGACAATCCCTCCTATACATATACTGTAAGAATCTATATGTATAGTATGCCCTATTTTTTAACCCCTTTTCGAAAATTTAATCGTCCTTTAATTGAATTCAGCAAAATTTAATCTTTCTCTCATTTACCAGCTGCTCCTGGATTTCCAGAAGCTCTTGCGCAGCATGACCAGGAGGGTGAACATTTCCAGTCGTCCCAGGAGCATGGACAGGCAGAGGATGGATTTGGAGAAGACCGAGAGTTCGGCATAGGTACAGGTCGCGCCGGTGATGCCGAAGGCCGGGCCGATGCAGCCCATGGTGGAAACGCTGATGCCGATGGCGTCGAAGGTGTTGATGCCGTCAAAGGTCAGCAGCAGGGCCCAGAGGGCGATGAACATGATATAGAGGAAGCAGAACTGGGCCGCCCGGATGACCGTATCGTCGCCGACGCGGTGGCCGTTGATGGTCAGGCCCCAGACCTGATGGGGATGGAGCTTGGCTTTGGCTGCCTGCCAGATGTAGCGCACCATGATGACGACGCGCGAGACTTTGAGGCCCGCTGCCGTCGAACCGGCACAGCCGCCGGAAATCATGAGCACCAGCAGGATGCCTTTGGAAAAGGGCGGCCAGCGGTCGTAGTCTGCCGAGACGAAGCCCGTCGTCGCGATGGACGCCGCCTGGAACGACGAATAGCGCAGGGCTGTCGGCGCCGATACGTCGAAGCCGTCCATGAGGTTGAGGCCGATGAGGACTGTCGCCGCGGCGATGATCAGCAGGTAGGCCTTGAATTCCGTATTGCGCCGCAGGACGTGCCAGCCCTTCTGCCAGGCCTGGTAGTACAGGCCGTAGTTGCCGCCCGTGAGGATCATGAAGAAGGTCATCCAGGCTTCGACGGCCGGGCTCTCGAAGTGAGCCGCACTGGCGTTGTACGTGGAAAAGCCGCCGGCTGAGACCGTCGATAAGGCATGGTTCAGGCGCCGAGGAAATCCATGCCGCAGAGCAGGAAGATGACGAAGGCGCCGCCGTGAAGGCCATGTACATGCGGAACAGGACCTGGGTCATGTCGTGGAGCCTGGGCAGAACCCGCTCCCGCGTGGGCCCCGTCGATTCGGCGTTGTACATGTAGACCGTCGACTGGCCCGCTTCCGGCAGCAGGGCGATAAAGATGACGACAATGCCCAGGCCGCCGAGCCAGTGGGTCAGGCTGCGCCAGAAGAGGAGGCTCTGTGGCAGGACCTCCAAGTCGGGGATGACCGTCGCCCCGGTCCCGGTAAAGCCGGAAATGCTCTCGAACAGGCCGTCGAAATAGTTCAGGTAGCCGCCGAGGCAATAAGGCAGCATCCCCAAAAAAGTTGCCAGGAGCCAGCCCAGGCCGGTGATAGCAATGCCTTCGCGCATGGTCAGTTTCTTCGTCCGCACGTGGCCATAGCGCAGGAAAGCCCAGCCAGCCAGGGCACAGACGGCCATGGTGCCCATAAAGGCCGGCCAGCTGTCTTCGGCGAAAGCCAGGGCCATGAGCAGTGGCAGACCCATGACGCCGGCCTGGGCCCAGGCGATCCTTCCTAAAAATTGACAGATTACGTGTAAATCCATAAGCGTCCCTTCAAAAAATAAAATCCTTTTTATTATACCATGGCTGGCGAGGAAGCCGCAAAAAAACATATCATTCCATAGAATCTTATATATATGATATAATAAGAACTACTATTGAAATAACCGACCTATCTCGTCAGAAAGGATGACCTCCATGACTTATGATTATATCCAGGACTTATTGAATTTTATCCATCACAGCCCGTCGCCGTACCATACGGTCCAGGCCAGCCGGGATTATCTCGACCGGGCCGGCTTCCAGGCCCTGTCCCTGTCCGAAGCGTGGCAACTGGCGCCGAACGGTGCCTATTACGTCCCCCTCTATGATTCGGGCCTCATCGCCTTCCGCACGGGTTCCGATGTGCGCCGCCACCTGCGCCTGAGCGCGGCCCATACGGATTTCCCCTGTCTGCGAATAAAATATCGGCCGGAAATCCGCCAGCACGGCTACCTCAAGCTGAACGCCGAAGTCTACGGCGGCCTGCTGCGCGAATCGTGGCTCGACCGTCCCCTGTCCCTGGCCGGGACCGTGGCCCTCCAGGGCAGCGATGCCTTCCAGCCGGAAATCCGCCTCGTCGACGCAGGGAGACCGATTCTGACCATTCCCCGCCTGGCCATCCACATGAACCGCCGGGCCAATGAAGGCGTCGAACTCAACCCGCAGAAAGACCTGCTGCCCCTCATGGGCCTGGACCAGCGCGAGCTGACGGACCATTTCTTCCTCGATTTCCTGTCGGAAAAATGCCGCTGCCTGCCCGAAGCCATCCTGTCCTGGGACCTGACGGTCTATCCCTATGAAGAAGGCTGCCGCCTGGGCTGGCACGATGAATTCGTATCGTCGCCGCGCCTGGACAATCTGACGTCGGTCCTGGCCTGCCTGACGGGCCTTGCCGAAACAGCCGCTTCCGACGGCCTCAACGTCGTCGCCCTCTTCGACAACGAAGAAGTCGGCAGCCAGACGAAACAAGGGGCGGACTCCCACGTCCTGCCGGACATCCTGCACCGCATCTACCACGCCTTCGGCCTGACGGACGATGACTTCTCGGCCGACCTGGCCCGGGCCTTCATGCTCTCTGTCGACGTGGCCCACGCCATCCATCCCAACGTGCCGGAAAAATGCGACGTCACCAACCAGCCCGTCATGGGGTGCGGCGTCGCCCTGAAGATCGCCAGCAGCCAGCGCTATGCCGGGGACGCCGCTGCCGTAGCTGTCGTCAAATCCCTCTGCCGTGAAAATGATATCCCCTATCAGGTATTCATGAACCGGTCGGACATCCCCGGCGGCTCGACCCTGGGCTCCCTGCTCTCAGCCAATCTCCCCCTGCGGGCCATGGATATCGGCATCCCCATTACGGCCATGCACTCGTGCCGGGAACTGATGGGCGCTGCCGACCAGGAAAGCCTGGTCCGCCTGATTCGTGCCTTTTTCAGCCATAAATAGCTTTTTATTCTATACTCCGTATACATCTCTATGTTTTTATCAATATTTTTCTTAATTTAAGTATCATTTTTCGTCCCAATATTATATTTAAGCATAATACTTGCAAGTTCTTAGAATCATACGGTTGACGCTTTTTATCATCCATATTATAATGATTTCCATATTATAATGATCAGTGTATATTACATTGTGTTGTATAGTATACGAAATTGAATGTGTACAACAGAGACTATTGTGTACAGAAAGAGTGAACGCGCATGACTTTAGGACAAGAAATTAGATATTATCGCAAAAAAAAGGGCTTAACCCAGACGGCTTTCGGTGCCCTCTTTGGCATGTCCAAACAAGCCGTCTATTCTTGGGAAACAGGCCTCTATTCACCGGATATTTCAGTACTCCTGAAAATGGCTGATTTTTTCCAGATTCCCATCTGTATCCTCGTCGGCCGGCCGGGCATGTACTGCAAAGGCAGTGAAGAGCACGGCAACAGCTGCGACTTCTGTGCTTCCATCACCGAAGACGACAGCCACATCATCCGGGCCATCCACGCCTTGCCGCCGGAAAAACAGGAGGCTATTAAAACATTATTGAATATCAATGGCAAAAAATAAAGTGTTACAAAAAGAGGCTGTCGCATTAAGACAGCCTCTTTTTGAGTGGTTAGCAGTTAGCGGATGGATTTAAATTTAAAGTTCATGCAAATCCGATTCACAAGTATCTCACATATCCCCTGGCGGGCTCGCCACGTGCGAGCCCCTACAAACGCTAGCGCTGTTTTCTGTAGGGGCGACCGCGTGGGGCGCCCGCTTCAGGATATGTATGATTTCTCGTTCCCACTGCTGGGAGAATCATCAAAATCCCTAGCATGGACTGTTCATGTAAACGGGTCATGGAATTCTCACATATGCTCGTAGGGGCTCGCCACGTGCGAGCCCCTACGAGCCACGAACCACTAGCCACGAGCCACTAAACCATGGTATGATGGAAGAAAAATGTAAAGGACGATGTGTGTTATGGAATCTCTCATCCGCTCGGTCTACGGCCGGGCCGACGCTGAATATGTCATCAAGAAGTCCCGCTTCATCGCGACGGTCTGCGAAGTGAAATCCGAAGACGAGGCAGCAGCCTTCATCGAGGAAATGAAAAAGAAATACTGGGATGCCCGCCACAACTGCTCGGCCTACCAGGTCGGGCCGGACGGCCGTTTCCAGCGTTCCAGCGACGATGGCGAACCAGCCGGTACGGCAGGCCGTCCTATCCTGGAAGTCCTCAAGAAGCAGGGCCTGACCAATACGGCCATCGTCGTCACCCGTTATTTCGGCGGCATCAAGCTCGGCGCCAGCGGCCTCATCCGGGCTTACAGCCACGCTGCCGCCCTGGCCCTGGAAGCCGCGGATATCGCCGTCTATACGCCCTTCACGATCCTGACGGCGACTGTCGCCTATCCCCTGGTCAGCACGATGGAACGCTTCGTCCCCGACCACGGCGGCACCATTACCGGCAGGGATTTCGCCGCCGACGTGACCTTCACCATGGAAGTCCCGCAAAGCGGCAGCGACGCCTTTGCCGCCAGCCTGACCGACACGACCAGCGGCCGCGTCACCTGCCGGAAAACCGGCACCATCGTCAAGCCCGTGGTTAGTGGTTAGGGGTTAGGGGCTAGCTTTCTTTTACTCTATAAGTGTAGTACAGAGAGTTTGTAGTTCGCAGAGAGGACTTTAAATTCAAAACCATCTGCTAACCACTAGCCCCTAAAAAAATGGCTTGTCGCTTAGTGACAAGCCATTTTCTCATGCTTTATACCCGGTCATGAGGTCGACGATGTTTTCCAGAGGGTCGCCGGCCCGGTAGCGTTTGAGATTATCTGCGGCGATGCGGACGATGTAGTCGTGCGTCGCCCGGAGATGATAGCCGCCGGAGATGTGCGGCGTAATGTAGATGCCCGGCGTCTTCCACAAGGGGGCCGACGACGGCAGCGGTTCCGGGTCGGTAACATCCAGGGCAGCGCCGGCCAGATGGCCCTGGGCGACGGCTTCCTGCAAAGCGGCCTGGTCGACATTGGTGCCGCGGCCGACATTGACGAAATAAGCGCCTTTCTTCATGGCCGCAAAGCGCGCGGCGTCATAGATATGATACGTTTCCGGCGTATCGGGCAGGCACGAAGCGACGATATCCGCTTTCGCCAGGTATTCATTGAAATGGGCCATATCCCCCATTTCGTCAGCTTCCGGCGGTACGGCACCCTGACGGCGGCGCAAGCCGATGACGTGTGCCCCCATGGCCTTGACGCGCTGGCCGAAGTTACGGCCGATATTGCCAAAACCGACGACGACGACCGTCGCGCCATAGAGGGACGTGACCGGCCCTTCGTCGCGCCACAGGGCCTGATGCTGATTGTCATAGTAAAGATAGAGTTTCTTCATCATAGCCAGTGTCTGGGCCAGCATGTGTTCCGACAAGGCCAGGCCATAGGCACCGGTCGCATTGGTCAAGGTGACGCCGGCCGGCAGGATACCGGGCTGGCAGTATTCGTTGGCACCGGCACTGTTGAGCTGGAGCCACTGCAGCTGTGACGCTTTCTTCACCAGGTCAGGAGCGATATTGCCAATGATGACGTCCGCTTCATCCAGCGCCTTGCCGGCCTGGGTCCCATCACCGGGACAATAGCAAAAATCCGCTTCCGGAGCAGCTGTTTCCAGCCACTGTTTCTGTTTTGCATCGACATCCATGACAACTAAAATCTTCAAACGAATCACTCCCTATTGCTTTTTTTGTTTAGCGGCAATGCGTTTCACCGTTTCCAACGGGCATTGGGCAACGTGCGCAATGAATTCATAGGTCACGTCTTCCTTCAATAAGTTCCTGACGATCTGATCGACACTGCACCGTTCTCCGTCCGCATTGACGAATTGGCCCATTTTCCCCGCCTCCTCTGCCATTATAACACAATCGAGAGACCTGCATATATATTGCAACAAAAATCATCCTTCTTTCTTGAGGAGCCGCTGCCAGCTATTTGCAAGCCAAAAGATAGCAGCCGCCTATTTCTATTTCATTATAGCTTCTCAATAAAGAAAAAGATAGCATTCCACGATAGCTGTAACAGAACTGTGCAGGCCCGGTCATAATATGGCTGATGCGTCGTAATCTGTCTTCACTTGTTTTTCCCGGATTGACAAGCGCTATTTTTGTTCTATACTAATAGACAGAGTGTAATCGTCAAACGACCGCACGAAGGGGTACACCACCTTGGGTGTAAACTTTCGTGCGGCCTTTTTTTTTGTTAGGAGGTCTTTTTCATGAAAGAAGCATCACAGATGCAGCGCGGCCTGAAGAATCGTCATCTCCAGATGATCGCCCTGGGCGGCGCTATCGGTACGGGGTTGTTTTATGGGTCGGCGTCGACCATTTCCCTGGGCGGGCCGTCGGTCATCGCAGCCTATCTCATCTGCGGCATCGTCATTTTCCTCATCATGCGCATGTTGGGGGAAATGGCCGTCGAAGAACCGGTGTCCGGGTCCTTCAGTTATTACGCCGACAAGTACTGGGGCCCTTTCCCGGGTTTCATGCTGGGCTGGAATTACTGGTTCTCTTATGTCATCATCAGCATGGCCGAATTGACGGCTGTCGGCATCTACGTCCATTACTGGCTGCCCGACCTGCCGCAATGGGTGACGGCCCTGGTCTGTCTCATGGCCATCACCTGTCTCAACCTGGTCAACGTCCGGGCGTACGGTGAAACGGAATTCTGGATGTCCTTCATCAAAGTGGCGGCCATCCTGGGCATGATTGCCCTCGGCGCCTGGCTCATCTGCCAGGACAGCCGGCCCTTCCCGCAGAATTTCAGCAATCTCTGGGATTACGGCGGCATCCTGCCAAACGGGATCTGGGGCTTCTGCCTGGCCATGGTGACGGTCATCTTTTCCTTTGGCGGCGTCGAACTGATTGGCATCACGGCGGGAGAAGCAGAAAATCCCGAACGGTCCCTGCCCAAGGCCATCAACCAGATCATCTGGCGCATCCTCGTCTTCTACATCGGCACCATGGTCGTCATCATGACCTTGTGGCCATGGAACCAGATTGGCACACAGAACAGTCCCTTCGTCCAGATTTTCACTAACGTCGGCTTCCCGGCAGCGGCCAATCTCCTCAACTTCGTCGTCCTGGCGGCAGCCATTTCCGTCTATAACTCGGCCATTTACGGCAATTCCCGCATCGCCTTCGGCCTGGCAGAAGAAGGCAACGCCCCGCAATGGTTCAAGAAGCTGTCGTCTCGGGGCGTACCGGTCCACACGCTCTGTCTCTGCTCGGGCCTGACCTTGTTCGTCGTCGCCGTGACCTATTTCTTCCCGGGAAAAATCTTCATGTACTTCCTGTCCCTTACAGTCGGCGCCACCATCGTCAACTGGGTCACGATCATCGTGACGCACTTGAAATTCAAGACTTACTGCCAGAAAACAGGCAAGACCACGAAGTTCCCGTCCCTCTGGTATCCGGCAGCGGACTATTTCTGCCTGGCCTTCCTCTGCTTCATCGTCCTCATGATGACCCAAATGCCGGACATACTCACAGCCGTCCTCATCATGCCCGTCTGGCTGGCTATCCTCTGGTGCTGCTGGCGCCGCCTGGCCCCTGCGCCAATGATGACACACACCATGCAAAAGCCTTAGCACAACGCTGCCCAGTCTGTTGGAAATGGTTTCCCTTATTCCATTCCAACAGCACCTGCATGCGGGACAATTCTGCTAAACAGGCATACTGCTGACGAATACAGTCCCCTACCGCCGCCATGACAGGATTGCGCGTCCTTTCCTCTTTGTCGCCCAGGCTCAAGTATACGGCCTGGGTCTGTGGCGGCCGCTGACTGGCATAATCCAGCCAATGGGGAAACCAGACCGACGGCGACGCGGCAGCAATAGCGAGAAGGCTGGCGTCTGCCAGGCGCACCACAAAGCAAAGAGCCCTGCCAGGGAATATCCGCCTAACACCACGGGGATGCCTTCCGGTAAATGGTATCGCAGGCGGACAGCTGGCAAGAGAACTGTTTCTACGAAGTGTAGGGTTTCGGCTGCACCATGCCCAAAATCAGAACACCCAAAAACAGCAGGACTATCCCAGGGAGATAATTCCTGATTCCAATCTTTTACCAGAAAAGCGACAAAAACGAAAGGTACTTGGACAGCCTTCGCAATGGCTGTTACCTGTTCGTCCAATACCTCCCAATCATGGTCATCAACAGGCTGTATCAATAGATACACCGGCTGCCCTGCTGAATAAATAAGGCAGTTTTTCCCGCCTATAGAAAATATTGTTTTATCCATAAAATCTCCTTTTCAGCCGTGTTCAGCTAGACTACTTAATTCCTAAGATTTTTCCTTTATTATTTTGGTAGATAATCTCGTCTCCTACAGAGTGCCCTAAACATGCTTTTGTTAATTCAGTAAGAGAACCTCTAGAGTTTTTCATCATGATATATGTCTTTGTACTTTCATTTAATCTAACCGTTACTTTATCACCCATCTTGATTTTTCTTTGTTGCTTCAAATTCAGTGTTTTGGGGGCCACTGTTTCTTTTTTATAATGAACCTTATATTGATTTCCAGGCGACATAACAGCTTTTAATGGAACTTCGCTTATTGACTCTGGATATTGAACAATTTTATTAGCAGCAGTTTTTATCACATTATCTTGTTTATGCCATTCATCTCTAATTTGTTGAGCTCGATTAACAACACGCTGGTACAAACCGCATGAATGATATTGATCATCGTCCGCGCTGTTCTGAGAATTTTCAGTATAAATCCCGTAAGTGGTGAGCTTTTTAATAACATCCTCCATGGTACCGTCTTTATCCCGGTAATACATGCCACCACGAATACGAATAAACTTCCATCCAATACGTTGTAATATACATTGTCTTTCCATGTCTTCTTCAATTTTCGCAGCTCCACTATGGAATCTTTCTCCATCACATTCAATGGCAATTTGTTTGTTCTCATAAGATACAACGATATCGATGCGATATGGACCTGCTTCATACTGTTGCTGGATATGGTAGCCTTTCGCCAATAGATATTTAGCTACCTCAGCTTCAAAAGGTGATTCAGCCTTAACTTCCGCTTCCAAGAAACGCGCTCTATGTTCCTGATAATTTTCAGCATATTCTAAAAGTCCAAAACGAACATCTTCATCTTCAAGATTTTCCCCATGTTTAAGTTTAGTATAGTCTAGAGAATTTACGACCCATAACTGATCCTTCGCCCGACTAGCCGCAACATTATATCTTCTTCGCAAATCCAGTTTAGTACGACTACGATTTGCCGATTCATCGTCATCTACCATACTTAGAAACATGACATCGCGTTCATCCCCCTGAAAGGATGCTGCATTTCCAACCACGACTTGTCGCTGATTCCACTCTTGCATATTGATATCATGATTATATGCAAAATTCATAATATAAAAAGCTTGTTCATCACCTAATAACGAAATGATACCAAACGTTTTATCAGCATATTCAGTTTGTTCCCAACAAGCCAACATCAAGGAAACGATACACTCAGCCTCTTTGTCATTAATTTTTGCTTTACCATTACGTCTACCATCCACTCGATAGTTAATAACAGGTGGCATTAATTCTGAAGAATGAGAATCCCGCAATGGCAAAATTCGATTATTATACATTTTTTCATTGCTATAACCAATGATTTCTGGTACACACCGAAAATGTTCTTCCAGCATAACCGGTTTAAAAGCGGGTGTGTCAAGAGTTTTGTGTAAATCGATTCAATAAGCAACATCGTATTGCTGCATAAGCTGAGACATCCTGTCGTCCATGAGCAGCTGGTTCCGGACCATCGCCCAGTTTGCGACGTGACGACCCTTCCATTTTTTATAGAGCTCTTGGATGCGTAGGTAGAAAATCTTGAAGACTGCATCCTCGTTGGGGAAAGCTGCCTTTCTTGA
>NZ_APHY01000014.1 GCF_000417505.1 Megasphaera sp. NM10 | reverse complement strand
GCACTTCAAATCGGCCTGGGCCGGAGCGGCGGCTGCCGGAGCCGTGCCTTTCGATTCAGCCTTCATGTCCTGCTCATCTTCTGCTGGGCTTCTTCCAGGGATTCGCTGGATTTGGCAGCGGACATCTTGATGATCGGCGAGGCGATGATGAAGGAAACGGCAGCAGCAATGATGATGCTCAGGATGACTGAGAGGGTCGAACCCTTCGGCGCCATGGCCAGATAGGAAATGAGGCTGCCCGGGGCCGGCGGACCCGAAAGACCGAGGTCGAAAATCATGTTGTAGAACAGGGCTGCGACACTGCCGCTGATGGTTGCCAGCAGGAGAGCCGGGTTCATGAGGATGTAGGGGAAGGAAATTTCGTGGATACCGCCGAGAAGGTGGATGATCAGGGCGCCGGGAGCGGACTGGCGGGTTGTATTGTCTTTGGAGAAGAACCAGTAGGCCAGGAGGACGCCTGTGCCGGGGCCGGGATTGGTTTCAATCATATAGAAGATGGACTTGCCCGTTTCGGCGACTTGTTCGGCGCCGAGGGGAGTGAAGATGCCGTGGTTGATGGCATTGTTCAAGAAGAGGACTTTAGCCGGTTCTACGAAGACACCGATGAGCGGGAAGATACCGGCCTGGAGCAGGATTTGGACGCCGGCCGTCAGGAAGGACAAGATGATGCCCATGACCGGGCCGATGAGGTAGAAGCCGAGGATGGCCATGACCATGCCCAGGATGCCGACGGAGAAGTTGTTGATGAGCATTTCGAAGCCCGGCTTGATGCGGCCGTCGACAGCGGCGTCAAATTTCTTGATGACCAGGCCGGCCAGGGGCCCCATGACCATGGCACCCATGAACATGGTGTAGGTCGTGCCGCAGATGACGCCGACCGTGGCAATGGCACCCATGATGGCGCCGCGCAAGCCGCCGACGATTTTGCCGCCCTGGAAGGCGATGAGCAGGGGCAGGACGTAGGTCAGGAAAGGTCCGACCATTTTTGCCAGCTGTTCGTTAGGCAGCCAGCCGCTGGGGATGAATAAGGCCGTAATCAGGCCCCAGGCGATGAAGGCGCCGATGTTTGGCATGACCATACCGCTGAGGAAACGGCCGAAGGATTGGACTTTTGCTTTCATGATGATTCCTCCTAAAATCTTTGGAATGAATACGTGGGACACGAGCAGTACCTGACACTCCGGATTGCACTGCGCTGCTCTCTTGATGGCTACAGTATAACTTGTGTACATATCAAAAGCAATTAAAAGTAATTTAACTTTGTCCTTTTGCAAGATGACAGGACTTGGGAAATGAGGTTTTTACAGGCTTTATCCCTACTGGCAATAACACGGTTTGTGGTATAATGAAGATGAAAAATCATGAAAAGAAGGTGTTGACATGGGGGCAAAAGCCGTGATCATCGATCACGAACCGCTAATGGCGGCGCAGTTGAAGAAGCTGTTACAGCGTGGGGATCCGTCTATCGAGGTAAAATCAATATGTTATGAAGGGGAACAAGCCATGGCTTGTCTGGCGGCTCATCAGCCGGATATCGTCTTTCTGACGCTGGAAATGCCGCGGGTCAGCGGCATGACCATTGCCAGACAGATTGAAGCGGCCAAAGGCCCTCATCCAGCCGTCGTCTTCGTCACGGGCAAGCGCGATTTTATTTCCCAAGCGCTGCGGCTCAATGTCCTCGATTATCTGGTCAAACCGGTTACAGAGGAGGAAGTGCGGCGGGTCGTCGAGAAATTCCGCGCTGTCTATATAAAAAAAGAAGCTCCTTTGCAGGAAGGAGCTTCCGAAACAGCTGTTGACAGCAGCCGACCCAGTTATGCCCGGCGTTTTTCCGTCGATGAAGGCGACAAGATCAAACTCATTTCGACGGAAGATATCCGCCTGGTCTATGCAGAGAAACGAAAAGTTTTTCTCGTTACCTTGTCGGGCAAGACGTATCCCAGCCATCTCAGTCTGGTCCAGTTTGAAAAGCGTCTGCCTGAAGAGGTGTTCTTTCGCTGTCACCGCAATTATATCGTCAACATCGATGAGGTTCAGCAAATCGAACCGTGGTTCAATCATCAATACGTCCTCATCGTCAAAGGAATGGAAGACCAGCCCGTGCCCATCGGCCGGTCGTATGTCAAGAAACTTCGGCAGTACGTCGACTTATAGACTCAGGGCAGACTCGAAATAGGTCTTGAGGATCCGCTGCAGGTGGCAGCGGATTTTTTCTGGGTCGTGCCCGAGGATGGCCTGGTAAAAAGCGTCATCGCTGACTAGGGAACTGCTGATGAAACCCAGCACGTCCGTATGGACCTGGCGATATTCGTCTTCGGGCATGATGAGCAGCAGGACAGTGGCAATGCCTTTGAAATAGTCGTCCTCAAAGGCTGGGCCGTCGGGGACGCACGTATAGAATAAGGATTGACGGATGGTTTGGGTACGGCAATGAAGCAAAGCAAAGCCCTGGTCTGGGAAAATCTGGCTGTTCAAGCATTCGCGGCGGATGATGGCGTCGAATAAGAGGGCCGTATCCTCTTCGCCTTTCGTTGCGGCTGCGGCCAGCGTATGGACGACTTGGGCAAAGGTAGACGAGGCGGGGACGGTGAATTGCTGATAGTGACGCAGAAGACCGGCCATTTCCCGGGCCAGGAGATGTGTCCGGTCCAGGGCGGATAAAAAAGTTTCTCCTGAAGGCGTGACCAGGTCCGGCGCTTTGCGGATGTGGGAATATGTATCAATTTTACCCAGGATATGTTGAAGTTCCGAACCCGTGATAAGGGGGATGTACGCAGGACGTCGGCTCCAGGAATCTGCAGGGGCAGGGTGCTGATGAAGAAATCTGTCTCTTGCAACACCGATTCTGTCAAGCTGTCCTTGCCATATGTATGGAGCTCGACATAGCTGGGCAGTTTGTTTTGAAGACGGGTCATCATCAGGCGGGCCAGGCCGAAACCGCTGGCGCAGACGATGCCGATGATGACTTTGCGGGTAAAGACTTTCTTGCCTTTGAGGCGCTCCAGGGCTGCGCCGAATGGATAGTCAAATAGCCTATTTCTTCTTCGGAAACCGTTGTATCCAAGGCCTCTGCCAAGATGGTGGCAGCGCGGCGGGATTTTTGGAAAACCGAGGCATATTCCTGTCTGATATCGTCCAGCAGGGGATTGATGATATTCAGATGGTGTTTCAAGCGCACGATAGTCGGCTGTAAATGGACGAACAGGCCGCGGATGAATTCGTCGTCACAGCGCAGGTCATAGGCATATTGTGGGTCGAAGGCATCAATCATCGCATCGATAATGCCGAGGAGAGCCGATTCATCCAGTCCGTCAGGTCCCTGCCAGGAGCTGCCGCTATAGCGGATTTTGGCGCCTTTGATGTGCAACAGCAGGTATGACACTTCGATGGCCGGCATGGACAGGTGAAACTCGTTTTCCATGCCTTTCAGGATGCGGCGCGCCAGGGCGCTGTCTTCATCATCCGGGATGGCTGGCGGGACAGCAGGTTCTTCCTGCAATTGTCCGCTGGCCACGCGTTCGATGGCGATGGCAATATGGATGACCAGACCGATTTTGGCGGCATCTGTGAAGTGGGCGATTTTTTCTTCGTGAAGTTTCTGGAGAACCGTATAGACTCGCTGAATCGTATGGCTGTTGAGCAATTTATAGATGCCTTTATCCGTCACATTCATGACGGCCTTGGTCAAGGCTTCCTGGCCATCATGGAGGTCTTTGAAATCTTCGGCAGACGTCGTTTCGCTGATGAAGCGGCGCATGGCTTCGCGGTAGTCTTTTTCACTGCCCGTAAGGACGACGCCATAGCCTTGCTTCTTCAAAACGGATAAATTATTTTTTTGCAGCCATGGGGCCAGTGCTTCCAGGTCTGAAGCAGCTGTGGCTTCACTGACACCGAGGAGCTGGCTGTAATAGAAGAGTTTCTTCGGTGTCCGGTCGCGCAGGATTTCAAAGAGCAAGTAACGGCGGCGATTCTGCTTATCGGTAAAGTCCATAGCCGATGCCGTTTGCAGGGAAGCGGCCAGTCGTTCTTTTTCTTTCTCAGGCCCGATGAGCATGAGGCCGGCCTTTTTCTTGCGCTGTAATTGCAGGCCATAAGAAGCCAGTGCGCCTGTTGTCCCGTCGAGTTCCCGTTGGACTGTCCGCTTGCTGATACCCAGGTCATCGGCCAGGGTTTGCTCCGATACAAAGTCCGTTTCCGATAGCAGGCGCTGTAAAATCTGTTGCATACGAGGTGTAAAATCCATGCTATCACCTCCGTCATCCATGGTATTCCTGTATGTCTTTGCTTTACAGTATAGCTCAGGCTGTGGAAGGCTGCAATTTAAAGTATTTTAATTTTGTCGTCATAAAAAGTGACAGCATTTTTAGAATGCATCGATTGCAGGATGAGGGAGAAAAAATGCCTCATTGTTATAGAATAATGACAGGCCATATGATATAATTTTAAGTAAGGCCTTGTAAAGAATCAGAAACAATCGTGTAAATTTTGATAAAGGCTTATTCCTATCTTTTATTTAAGGAGATCGATGACTATGGCATTTCACTTAAAGCCCAAGGAAGAAAAATTCTTTTCCCTATTGGACCAGCATGCGACGTTGAGCTATGAAGCGGCTGAATTACTGAGCCAGGCTATTAACGGCGAAGTCGCAAAAGAAACGGCGCTGGAAAAAATCGACGCTCTGGCCGACCAGGCCGATGCGCTGGTCATGGAAACGATGAAGCGCCTCCAGAAGACCTTCATTACGCCTATGGACCGGGAAGATATCCAGCAGCTGATCGATCAGCTCGATGCAGCTGTCGACAACATCAGTGAAATCATGGATAAAATGTGTATGTACCAAGTCGGCGAAGCTACGGATGGCGCTAAGCAGATGGCGACCATTACGGCGAAAGCCATGAAAGAGATCCGCAAATCCATCGGCTACATGAAGGACCTCAAGAAGAATTACCTCAAAGTCGAAGCGCGGAGCAAGAAAGTCTTGAAATTGGAACAGGACTGCGATGATTTGTACCATGAAGAAATGGCGAACTTGTTCAAGAACTGCAAGGACCCCATTGAAATCATCAAGTGGAAGGAAATCCTCCAGTCTGTCGAAGACGTCACCGATGATTGTGAAGATTTAGTCGTTACGTTCAGAAGGGTTGTATTGAAGTATGCCTGAGCATTGGTTAATTTGGGCCATCGTTTTGCTGGCCGTTCTCTTTGATTATATTAATGGCTTCCACGATACGGCCAATGCCATCGCGACGGGCGTATCGACGCGGGCCATTACACCGCGCCACGCCATCATGATGGCAGCGTGCCTCAATTTCGCCGGGGCCATGATCAGCACCGGCGTCGCTAAGACCATTGGCGGCGACCTGGTCCTCAATCCGGCTGAAATCAGCTTGGAAGTCATCGTAGCCGCCCTCATCGGCTCGATTATCTGGAATGTCCTTACCTGGTATTACCGCATACCGAGCAGTTCGTCCCATTCCCTGATCGGTGGTGTCATCGGCGCCGTCTGCATCAGCGTCGGACCGGCAGCCCTCGATATGGGCGGTATCGGCAAAATCATCTTGTCTCTGATCCTGTCGCCTGTCGTCGCCTTGGCTACCGGGTATTTCGTCATGATCGGTATCCTCTGGATTGTCCGCAAGTATTCGCCGCTGGCCCTGAACCGGCAGTTCCGCAAGATGCAGCTCTTGTCGGCCAGCCTGATGGCTTTTTCTCACGGTTCCAATGATGCCCAGAAGGCCATGGGGATCATCGCCCTGGCTCTCTTGTCCGGCGGTTATATTGAAACTATGGAAATCCCGATTTGGGTCAAGATGGCCTGCGCTACGTCCATGGCTTTAGGGACTTCGGCCGGCGGCTGGCGTATCATCTCTACGATGGGGACGAAGATCTTCAAGATGGAATCGATCAATGGCTTTGCGGCGGATTTGAACTCGTCTATCGTCATCTTTACGGCGACTTTCCTCCATCTGCCCGTCAGTACGACCCACGTCGTATCGGGCTCCATCATGGGCATCGGTTCAGCCGAACGCGTCCGCGCCGTCCATTGGGGCGTCGCCCGCAGTATGCTCGTCGCCTGGGTCGTCACCATCCCCATCAGTGCCCTTATGTCGGCAATCATTTTCAAAATTATCGATTTTCTTTAAGACTATGTTTGAGGTTTAGTGTGTGAAACTAACCACTAACCACTAACTACTAACCACTAAAAAAGCGCTGTCTTCATGGGACAGCGCTTTTTTCTTTTGAGGATGTCTACCCCAAAGTATATTATAGATGTACTTCTGGGTACTGGAGTTACAGAATTAAAACTATACTTTTTTTGTCTTTTATTGTATAATACTAAATATAGACAACAAGGGGGTAGAAATATGAGATTGAATCAGGCTACGGACTATGCCTTCCGCATGGTCCTCTATTTGGCGTCTCTCCCGGAAGGCACGAAGATTACCGGCGCGGCGCTGGCTGAAAAACAGAATATACCGGAACGTTTTTTATTGAAAATCATGCGCAGTCTCACCAAGGCTGGCATCATGAAGTCTTACCGCGGTGTCGAAGGCGGCTTCGCCCTGCAGCGGGCTCCCAAGGATATCACCCTCTTTGACATCATCGATGCCGTCGAAGGGCAGACGGAACTGCAGCGCTGTCTCCATGATATCGGCTCGTGCAGCCGCGGCTGCAGCGGCATGTGCTCTATTTATGCCGCTTTTGCCGACATCCAGCGCGACCTGGCGGCCCACCTGAAGTCCATCAACTTCGAGACACTGGCCAAACAGGAAGCCAATCTGCGCATGGTCCATGAAGCAGAAGCGCAGCTGACGGCCAAAAAAGAAGCGGCAGAAAAGTGAGCTTGTAGTACGGAGTTTGTAGAAGAGGGCTTTAAATTTAAAACCCTCCGCTAACCACTAGCCACTAAAAAGGGCTTGTCACCGACGACAAGCCCTTTTTTTTATGCCCAAAATATTGTAAAATAAGGATACCCATTTTATTTTTATTCTCGTTGTGTGGAGTGAAGCCCTATGTACCTACCCCTTCAAGGTTTCATCAGCAGCTTCCGGCTGCTCGATATATTGGATATCCTGCTCGTCGCTTTTGTCCTCTATAAATTATTCATCCTCATCCGCAATACCCGGGCCGTGGCCCTGATCAAGGGCCTGCTGGTCCTGGGCGTGGTCACTGTCGTCAGCAAGGTCCTCGACCTGCACGTCATCAACTGGATGCTGCAGCAGGGGATGACGGTCATTCTCGTCGCCCTGCCTGTCGTCTTCCAGCCGGAATTGCGGCGGGCCCTGGAACAAATCGGCCGGGGCCGTTTCTTTCGTTCCGGCCAGGTCATCAGCATGGAAGAACTGGAACGGCTCATCGATGAAATCGTGGCTATCAGTGAATCCCTGTCAAAGACCCATACAGGAGCGCTCATCGTCTTTGAACGCGAAGTAGGCCTTAACGACTACATCGATACAGGCATCGCCATCGACGGCCTGGTGTCGCGGGAACTGTTGGGGAATATCTTCATTCCCAATACGCCCCTTCACGATGGCGCCGTCATCATCCGGGAAAACCGGATCATGGCTGCCGGCTGTCTGCTGCCGTTAACGTCGGACCGGTCGCTGTCGACGGAATTAGGGACGCGTCATCGGGCGGCTATCGGCATCAGTGAACTGGCCGATGCCGTCGTCGTCGTCGTCAGCGAAGAAACGGGCTCCATTTCTTATACCTATGGCGGTCATATTTATCGTCACCTCGACGGCAATGCCCTGCGCAATGTCCTGAAGACGTTCTTGAACAGGACGCCTCAGGGCCTGGCCAATATTTTTAAATGGAGGCCTTAGCTTATGAACAAGATTGATAAAAAATGGCAGCTCAAAATAATTTGCCTCCTCTTGGCTATCGTCTTGTGGTTCGTCATCATCAACGAACAGAATCCCCTCAGTGAAGGCAGTTATACCGTACCGATCACTGTAGAGAACCTCGACTCCCAGTATATTACGTCCAACGTGCCCAAGACGGTCTATGTCCGCCTGTCGGGACCGCGCAATACGATCATCAACGTCGGCCCGTCGGATATCAAGGCCTATATCGACTTGTCCAGTGTCCAGGAAGGGGAAGTAGAGGTCCCGGTCCACATCGAGATCCCCAGCGGGACGGAGCTGAAGAAGCAGAGCATGACGTCGACGAAAATCACAGTCGATGTCTATACAGTCAAAGAATTTAAATTGACGCCCCATGTCGTCGGCAAACTGGATGACAAGGATTTCATCAGCGATTTGAAAATCGTACCGGAGAAAGTCGTCGTCAGCGGGGCGCGCCGCCTCATCCAGCACGTCAGCCAGGCAGTCGTAGATATCCCGGTCAATCAGCGCAATGGCGACTTTGCTATTATGGCGCCGATTCATTTGTATCAGGCTGATGGCACGCCTGTCGAAGGACTGGAAATGACGCCCTGGCAGAGCAATGTCAAAGTGGCCATTGCCCATGATGCCGTGGCCAAGACGGTGCCTCTCAACCTGAACGCTACGGGCCAGACGGCCTGGAAGACCGTCACAGTCCAGCCGATGTCGGTCCAGGTCCGCGGTGAAGCCGATACGCTGAAGAATATCAGCTCCATCGATTTGCCAGATATCGATGTGGAAAACATGACGGAAGAAAAGACCTGGAAAGTGCTGATTCCGCCCATTGATGGTGTCGTCATAGACCCTGATGAAGTCGACGCCACACTGCATATTAAGAAAGATGAGTAGAAAGGGAGAAGATTGTGCTTAGAGTATTGAATATCCGCACGGCTGTGCCCATGAAGAAGCCTTTGGAAGCGTTAGTTGCCAAGAAGCTCCGCTGCAGCCGCAGCGATATTTCCCGCCTTATCATTGTCCGCCGGTCCATCGACGCCCGGCGGAAACCGCGGATTTATTTCGTTTTTACGGTCGATGTGGAATTCGTCGACGAAAGCCGCGTTTGGAAGCGCTGTCGTGACAATAAGGATGTCCGCCAGCTGGCTGAGTCGCCGGCGCCGGATATCCGGCCCGGTACGCAGCCGCTTACCCACCGGCCCATCGTCATCGGGACCGGCCCGTCTGGCCTGGCGGCAGCCCTGGCCCTGGCCGAACACGGCTATGCGCCTATCGTCTTTGAACGGGGGTGTGACGTCGATACCCGCACGAAAGACGTTGAAGATTTTTGGCGCGGCGGCCCCTTCAAGGCATCGTCGAACGTCCAGTTCGGCGAAGGCGGAGCGGGGACCTTTTCCGATGGGAAATTGACGACCCGCGTCAATCATCCGCTGCTGCGGCGCATTTTGCAGACTTTCGTCGATGCCGGAGCGCCGGAAGACATTCTGTATGCCTATAATCCCCACGTCGGGACCGATGTCCTGCGCCGCGTCGTCAAGAATATGCGCCACACCATCGAGGCGCAGGGCGGCGAAGTCCATTTTTCCAGCTGTGTCACGGCAATCCATCGCGACGATAGCGGACGCATCACGTCGGTGACCGTCAACGGCTGCGATGAGTACCCGGCAGAGCTGGTCGTCATGGGTATCGGCCACAGTGCCCGCGATACGTATTACATGTTCCATGACCAGGGCATTACCCTGGAAAAGAAGCCTTTTGCCGTCGGTGTGCGTATCGAACATTCCCAGGATGTCATCGACCGGGCCCAATATGGCTGCCCGGCAGCCGACCTCGGCCTGGAACCGGCCGATTACGCCCTGGTCTATCACAGCCCGGAAGGGCGGTCGTGCTATTCTTTCTGCATGTGTCCCGGCGGTGTCGTCGTCGGCGCGGCTTCGGAAGAAGGGCGGGTCGTCACCAATGGCATGAGCCTGTACCGACGTGACAGCGGCATCGCCAACAGTGCTGTCGTCGTCAACGTCACAGCCGACGACATGGGCGGCGACAGCCCCCTGGCGGGGATCGAATTCCAGCGCCGCTATGAAGCCCTGGCCTATCAGGCCGGCGGCAGCAATTATCACGCGCCGGCTCAGACCGTCGGGGCTTTCCTCAGCCGTCCTGGAGCACCGCAGGAAGGGCCCATCCATTCCTATCGTCCCGGCGTGACCTGGACGGACCTGCATGAGGTCCTGCCAGGTTTCGTTACGACGACACTGGAACAGGCCCTGCCTTATTTTGGGCGGCGGATCCATGGTTTTGACGATGACGATGTCGTCATGACCGGCGTCGAAACCCGGACCAGCGCCCCGGTACGCATTGTCCGCGGCGAAGACCGCATGGCCCTGGGGGCGGCAGGCCTTTATCCCATCGGGGAAGGGGCTGGCTATGCCGGCGGCATTATGAGCGCTTTTTTGGATGGCCTGGAAACGGCGATTGAAATCATCCGTAAATATCAACCTTTGGAGGTAAAGTAAATGGCTAGATTGTTTGGAACTGATGGAGTACGAGGTATTGCCAATGATTCGCTGACACCGGAATTGGCATATCATTTGGGCAGAGCAGCTGCCTATTGATTTTGGGCAGAACAAAGAACACCCGACCTTTCTCATCGGCCGGGATACCCGCCGTTCCGGCACTATGCTGGCAGATATCCTGGCCGCCGGTATCGCTTCGGCTGGTGGTGACTGCTACATGGTAGGCGTCATTCCGACTCCGGCCATTGCCTACTTGACGCGGACTCATCATATGGATGCCGGCGTCATGATTTCGGCGTCGCATAATCCCTTTGAATACAACGGTATCAAGTTCTTCGACGGCTTTGGCTATAAGCTGCCTGACGAAACGGAAGACAAAATCGAAGAATGTATGCTCAAAGATGAACGGGCTGCCCTTCAGAGCCGTCCGACCGGGGCCGCTATCGGCACGATTTCGACGTGGACCGACTTGCAGCAGGAATATGCCAATTTCATCTGCAAATCGACGGATGTCGATTTGTCGGGCCTGAAAGTCGTCCATGACGGGGCCAATGGTTCCGCTTCGGTCTTGGGGCCGGAAATCCTCAAACGCCTGGGTGCCGAAGTCATTGCCATCCATCATGAACCGAACGGCATCAACATCAATGACAACTGCGGCTCTACCCATTTGGAAAGCTTAAAGGAAACGGTTCTCAAGTATGGGGCCGACGTAGGGATTGCCAACGACGGCGATGCCGACCGCTGCCTGGCTGTCGATGAAAAGGGCCAGGAAATGGATGGCGACCAGATCATGCTCCTCTGCGCCATGAAATTGAAGGCCGAAGGCCGGCTCAAACAGAATACCGTCGTCGGTACGGTCATGAGCAATATCGGTTTCCACAAAGCCCTGAAGGAAATGGGCTGCCAGACGGAAATTACGGCTGTCGGCGACCGCTATGTCCTGGAAAAGATGCGCAAAGACGGCTATTCCCTCGGCGGCGAACAGTCGGGCCATATCATCTTCCTCGACTACAATACGACTGGTGACGGCCTGCTCACGGCGGTCCAGCTGCTGAGCATCATGAAACAGCAGCAGAAGCCCTTGTCGGAACTGGCCGGATTGATGACGCGCTATCCGCAGATTTTGAAAAATGTTCGCGTTCAGACGAAATCGGGATGGGAAGACAATAACCTCATCATGGCCGCCATCTCGGCTGGCGAAGAAGAGTTGGGCGATGAAGGCCGCATCCTCGTCCGCCCGTCGGGCACAGAACCCTTGATCCGTGTCATGGCAGAAGGACCGGACCTGGAACAGCTCGAACGCATCGTCGATGACATCGCCGTCGTCGTCGAACACGAAATGGGCCCGTCTAAGTAGGTATTGACAAAACCTTGCAAATATATTAAAGTGTGGGAATGGAGTTCCTGGAACTCTTTCCTGCACTTTTTTATGCAGGCGTCTGGAAATCCTTGACGATATAATGGATAGCGCTAGTGCCTGATGGATTCAGGCAGACGAGGTAGAGAAGTATCGAAATAGTCAGCGGATGTCTCTCGGCAGCTTCAGCCGTTATATGGCGGAAAAACACGATGGTAACGTCGTCGACAAGTTCGTCATAAGAAGGAACATTTTCATATCAGGAGGATATAACTATGTGTGGTATTGTAGGTTACATCGGAGACAGAGAAGCAGCAGATTTTTTGATGGATGGACTGGCCAAGCTGGAATATCGTGGTTATGACTCGGCCGGTATCGCCGTCTACAACGACGGCGCCATCGCTGTCCGCAAAAAAGCAGGCCGTCTGGTCAATCTGGCTGAAGAAGTCAAGGCTCACCCCGTCGTAGGGACGCTGGGCATCGGTCATACCCGCTGGGCGACACACGGCGGCCCGTCGGACGTCAATGCCCATCCCCATACGGATGAAAAGGGGAACTTCGCCATCGTCCACAACGGTATCATCGAAAACTATATGGAATTGAAGGAAGAACTCCTCAAAAAAGGGTATCACTTCAAGTCGGAAACGGATACGGAAGTCGTCGCGCACCTCTGCGCCGACATGTACGACGGAGATTTCACCAGCACCGTCCGCAAGGTCCTGGCCCGTCTGCGCGGTTCCTATTCGTTGGTCTTCATGTGCAAGTTTGAACCGGATAAGATCATTTGCAGCAAGAAAGACAATCCCCTCATCGTCGGCCTCGGCCAGGGGGAAAATTACATCGCTTCGGATATTCCGGCCATCCTCAGCTACACCCGCAAGACGTACATCATGAACGATGGGGAAATCGCCATCGTCATGAAGGATAATGTCTGGGTCACGGACCTCGAAGGCAAGCCCATTTCCAAGAAGGTCTTTGAAGTCAACTGGGATGCTGAAGCAGCTGAAAAGGGCGGCTTTGAACACTTCATGCTCAAGGAAATCTACGAACAGCCGAAGGCTATCAAAGATACCATGAGCTGCCGCATCACCAAAGATGGCAAGCACGTCCATTTTGAGGAATTGAACTGGACGCCGGAAGACGTCAAATCAATCGGCAAGATTTTGATTACTGCCTGCGGTACGGCCTACCATGCCGGCCTTTTGGCCAAGTATTTCATTGAAAAACTGGCCCGCATCCCCGTCGAAGTCGACATCGCTTCGGAATACCGTTACCGCGATCCCTTGACGGACAGCAAGACCCTGTGCATTGTCATCAGTCAGTCCGGGGAAACCATAGACACCCTGGCAGCCCTGAAAGAAGCCAAACGCCGTGGCGCTCGTTCCCTGGCCGTCACCAACGTCGTCGGTTCGTCTATTTCCCGTGAAGCCGACCAGGTCGCTTATACCTGGGCTGGCCCGGAAATCGCCGTCGCTTCGACCAAGGCCTATACGACGCAGCTGGTCACGCTCCTGCTCCTGTCCCTGTACATGGGCCGCTTGAACGGGAACCTGCCCGTAGACCGGGAAGAAAAAATCCTGGCTGATTTGACCAAACTGCCGGATCAGTGCCAGGCCATCTTCGACCAGGTCGATTTCATCAAAGGTCTCTGCAGTACTTTCAAAGATAAAGAAGACGTCTTTTTCATCGGCCGTTCCATGGACTACGGCCTGGCTATGGAAGGTGCCCTGAAATTGAAGGAAATCTCCTATATTCATGCTGAATCCTATGCCGGCGGCGAACTGAAACACGGCACGTTGTCCCTCATCGAAGCCGGTGTCCCGGTCATCGCTTTGGCTACGCAGGTAGAAGTCGAAGAAAAGATGATCAGCAACATCAAGGAAGTCAAAGCCCGTGATGCCTATGTCGTCGGCGTCGTCCAGGAAGGCGATACGGAAGTCGGCAAGACCGTCGATGATTTGATCAAAGTACCGGCATCGGACGATTTCGTCGTTCCTATCCTGGCCATCATCCCCTTGCAGCTCCTGGCCTATTACATCGCTGTCAGCCGCGGCAACGACGTAGATAAACCGCGTAACCTGGCTAAGAGCGTTACCGTAGAATAAGAGATAGTTTGTAGTTCAGCGTTTGCAGTTTGTAGACGACGGTTTTAAATTTTTAAACATTCACTACAAACTAAAAACTACAAACTTCGAACTAAAAAAGAGGCTGTCCCAGCGACAGCCTTCTTTTTTGTCCCATTTATTCTCCGTTCGGCAGAATAATATCTCCTTTCGTCATGGAAAAGAGGCGGCCGTCTTCGTTTTGCCGTATACTATACTTAACGAAATGACAGTGATGATTGTAGATAGATGTGAGGTGTTGTCTTATGTCACGATTTATAAATAACCTGAAACGCCGCGTTGCTAAAGAACAGAAGAAAATCGTCCTGCCGGAATCGGAAAGCCGCCGCGTCCTGCAGGCTGCCGAACGGGTCCAGGCCGAAGGTTTCGCCCGGCCCATCCTCATCGGCCGGCCCCAGAGTATCGTCGAAGTAGCGTCAGAATATCAAATCGATATGGATGGTATCGAAATCATCGATCCCGAAACATATCCCATGATGGATAAATTCTGTGAATATTATGCTAAGCGGCGGGCCAAGAAGGGCATGACTCTTGAAGAAGCACGGAAAGTCTTGTCGGAAAATTATATTTTCTTTGCTGCCTGTCTCGTCGCCTTCGATATTGCCGACGGCATGGTCGCCGGGGCTGTCGCTACATCGTCGGAAGTCATCCGGGCGGCCCTGCAGGTCATCGGGCCCCACCCCGGCTTGTCGACGGTCAGCAGTTCCTTTATCATGATTACCGATAAACCGCAATTCGGCGATGATGGCATCTTCGTCGTCGGGGACTGCAGTGTCGTCATCGAACCGACGCCGCAGCAGTTGGCCGATATCGCCGTCAGCTGTGTCGAACGGGCCCGCCGGACGGCGCAGATGCTCGATCCGAAAGTAGCCCTCTTGTCGTATTCGACCATGGGAAGCGGTGCCGGCGAAGAAGTCGACCGCGTCCGCGAGGCCGTCCGCCTGCTGCGGGACCGCAACGTCGATTTCGAATTTGATGGGGAAATGCAGGCCGACGCTGCCTGGTGCCTCGTATTGCCCGGCAGAAAGCACCGGGATCGACGGTAGCCGGGCAGGCCAATGTCCTCGTTTTCCCGAATCTCGTTTCCGGCAATATCTGCTATAAAGTCTTGGAACATCTGGCCGGAGCGACGGCGCTGGGCCCGCTCCTCCAGGGCCTGGCCAAGCCGGTCATGGATTTATCCCGGGGCTGTACGCCTGAAGATATTACCGACGTCATCGCCATTTGCTGCAGCGATGCCATCTATATGCAGGCCGAAAAGAAACGCGATATCGCCTTTACCAGCCGCTTTGAAAAGCTCGACCGCCGCGTCGCCGTCGAAAACCGCAATATTTCCATCCAGTTCGATCCGGAAAAGTGCAAGAACTGTACCCTTTGCCGTCGGCGCTGTGCCGATGTCATGTCCATGACGGGCTATTATTCTCTGGAAAGTACGGGTGACGTGCCGATTTGCGTCCACTGCGGCCAATGTTCCCTGACGTGCATGTTCGGTGCGACGACGACTGTATCCCAGCGCGATGCCATCCAAAAGGCCATCGATGACCCGAAGAAAATCGTCATCTTCCAGACGGCACCGGCTGTCCGCGTCGCTCTTGGCGATGAATTTGGCCTGCCCTTCGGCTCCGTCGTCCAGGGCAAGATGATTGCCGCCCTGCGGGCTCTCGGCGGGGATTACGTCTTCGATACGAACTTCGGCGCTGACCTGACCATCATGGAAGAAGCATCGGAACTCCTGTACCGCATGCACAATAAGAAAGAACTCCTGCCGCAGTTCACCAGCTGCTGCCCGTCGTGGGTTGAATTTACGGAAATCTTTTTCCCTGAACTGATTCCTCACTTGTCGACGGCCAAGAGCCCGATCAGCATGCTCAGTCCTATGATCAAGACCTATTTTGCCAAACGCATGAAGATCGATCCGGCCGACATCGTGACGGTCTGCGTGACGCCGTGTACGTCGAAGAAAGCCGAAATTGCCCGGCCGGAACGGAATGCTGCCGGCCGCTATTGGAAGAAGCCGGAAATCCGCGATACGGACTACTGCATTACGACTCGTGAATTAGCGAAATGGATCAAAGACGCCCAAATCGACTTCAACAGCCTGAAGGATTCGGATTATGACCCCATCTTTGGCCAGTCTTCCGGCGGCGGTACGATTTTTGGCAACAGCGGCGGCGTCATGGAAGCGGCTTTGCGGACCCTGGTCTATTTGCAGACGGGCAAACCGGCTGACGAAGAATTTCTGCACTTTGAAGAAGTCCGTGGCCTGGAAGGCGTCAAAGAGGCGGCACTGACCCTGGATAACGATATCATCCGCGTTGTCGCCATCAGCGGTCTGGCCAATGCCCGGCGCTTCATCAACCTCATGGAAGAAAAACATTCGTGGAAGAAATACGCTTTCATCGAAGTCATGGCCTGCCCGGGCGGCTGCATCGGCGGCGGTGGCCAGCCGCGGACGAAACTGCCTCAGGAAATCCCGGCCAAACGCGCTCGCATCGAATCGCTCTATGGACTGGATGCGCTGAAACAGATACGTGCCAGCTGGGAAAACCCGGAAATCCAGACACTGTATACCAAGTTCCTGGGTGAACCCCTCAGCGACCTGTCGGAATCCTTACTGCACACGCAGTATATCAACAAGCACTACATGCTGGGCAAAGAAGATAAAGTCCAGCCAGGCGTGAGCCATTAACGTGATTAGTGGTTCGTGGCTAGTGGCTCGTGGCTTCGTAGGGGCCGTCCCAGAGGGCGGCCCGCCTCTCCTGTTAGGAGAGGTGGCCCGAAGGGCCGGAGAGGTTAAACCTCTCAGTCAGCTGTAGCTGACTGCTCCCCTATAATGGGAGCCATTGTACGAACTGCTAACAGCTAGCTGCTGACTGCTAAAAAAGCGCTGTCTTCATGCGACAGCGCCTTTTCACTTGCTTCCTTTCCCGTATGTCCTTATAATGAAAGGTAACATACATGATGCGGAAGGGAATCGATATGAGCCGGTATATTACGTCTTTGAAACAGCAGGCGGCCCAAAAGCCGCAAAGAATAGTTTTGCCTGAAAGTGATGATATCCGTATATTGCAGGCTGCCGACCGGGTATTGGCCGAGCAGCTGGCCATCCCCGTCCTTTTGGGGAAGGAAGGCGACATACAGGAACTGGCTTCACGGTATCAGCTCGATTTGGAAGGGGCTGAAGTGATTTATCCCAAGAAGTACCCTGGTTTAGAAAGCCTGGCCCAGACCTATGCGGATAAGCGGAAAGCCACTGGTATGACCTTGGAAGAGAGCCGCCGTTTTCTCTTGAATCATCCTTGTATTTTGGGGCCGCCTTAGTCGCTGCCGGGGAAGCGGCCGGCATGGTAGCCGGTATCGAAACGCCGGCGCCGGAAGTGCTCCGGGCGGCTTTGCAGCTCATTGGGACGCGGGATGACATCGATACGGTCAGCAGTTCTTTTATCGTCGTGACGGATATGATGCAGTTCGGTCATGACGGCGTCTTCGTCGTCGGCGATGGCGATGTCATTCCCGACCCGGACGAATACCAGTTGGCCGATATTGCCTGCAGCTGCGTCGAACGGGCGCGGCGGACCCTGCACATTGCCTCGCCCAAAGTGGCCTTGCTGTCGTATTCGACCATGGGCAGTGACCGCGGTGCCGGTGCCGATAAAGTCCGCAAAGCCGTGCAGATCCTGAGTGACCGCAATGTCGATTTCATCTACGATGGAGAAATGGAGGCCGACGTGGCCCTGGTCCCAGCGTATGCTGCCGATTGGGCGCCCCGCTCACCGGTGGCAGGCCAAGCCGATGTCCTCGTCTTTCCCGACCTCAATACGGGCAACATCTGCTGCAAGATGCTGGAACACGTCGCCGGGGCGACCGTCCTGGGGCCGCTGCTGCAGGGCCTGGCCAAGCCGGTCATGGACCTGTCCCGGGCGTCCACTGTCGATACCATCGTCGACACCATCGTCATCTGCTGCTGCGATGCGTGAGAATACGCAGACCGCAGTTCGCAGGCCGCAGGCCGCATCTGAGTCAGACTGACAACATCGTCTCGAGTAATCCTCGGCTCGTAGAGGAGAACTCCTCCACCGCAAGCGGTCCCCCTCCCCTTCGCAGGGGCGGCTTACGCCCCGACCGGGGCCGTCGTAGGGGCCGTCCTTTAACCTCTCAGACCGCCTTTGGCGGCCAGCTCCCCTATGAAGGGAGCCTTGGGCGACCGGCGGCCGGCGTCAAGGATTTGAAAAAAGTCCTTGACAATTCCTTTACACAGTAGTATACTAAATAAGCTGTCGGGGCAAGGCCCTGACGCAGCAGGAAGTTTGAATTTAAAAAAAGTTCAAATTAATCCTTGACAAGCTCTTCTGAGTTTGTTAAAATAAACAAGTCGTCGCGATGAAGCGATGACAACGATGACCTTTGAAAACTGAACAATGAACTGAATGAACGCCAACGTGCGAGGTTCTATTATATAGAACGTCAAACAATGAGTAATACCAATCAATAAACAAGAGCCAAACGCTCTTCCATATATCATGGAGAGTTTGATCCTGGCTCAGGACGAACGCTGGCGGCGTGCTTAACACATGCAAGTCGAACGAGA
>NZ_APHY01000013.1 GCF_000417505.1 Megasphaera sp. NM10 | reverse complement strand
TAGTTTTCATTTTCCTTGCAGATGGGGTAATTTTCTTCGTACCGCAAGAATTGCTGGGTATCGAAGTAATGCTGCCGAATCGTATAGACCGCTACATTGTACAGGTTATTGCTGTATTGGCACATTTCCCGGAGCATCGTATACTTTTGTTTCGCCAAGCCGCGGATGACATTCGATTGCGTCAAGTACATCTAGGATTCACCTCCTCTGTTATCTACCATTATACCGTAGACGAAGTGAAAAGGCTAAGACGGAAAAGACATAGGGTGGATTTCGCAGGCATCGAACCAGCGAAATCCATCACCATTGATGCCCCTACCTAAGAGGAAGGAGTCTTCTGGCGAAACTGTGATAAAAAATCCCACCTTTACTCTATTTTCTTCAGCATACCAGATTTTCTTCAGCATACCAGCCGAACATATAGAGTCTGTAAAGACGGGGCAAATTCTATTGCAATTCTTCCGCTGTTGGATCGACGCCGAACCATTTTTGATAGAGCTTGGTATACGTCCCGTCAGCTTTCAAATCAGCCAGGGCCTGGTTGATGGCCTTCAGTTCGTCTTCATGGCCTTTGTCGATGGCCATAGCTGAACCGGCCAGTTTCTTCGGTTCGCCGACGACTTTCAGATTGTTCATGCCGCCTTTGGAAACATAGTACAAGGCGACGGCTTTGTCGATTGCGACGGCGTCACTGCCACCGTTTTGCAGTTCTTGCAGGCACTGGTAATTGCCGTCGAACTGTTTGAGGACAGCTCCTTGTTTTTCGGCGAAGTCCGCTGGCTTAGAACCGGCCTGGACGGCTACGGTCTTGCCTGTGATGTCATCCCAGCCATGGATGGTCGTATTGTCTTTCTGTACGACGATGACCGAACCACCAATATAGTAGGGAGCCGTGAAGTCTACTTGTTTTTTCCGTTCTTCCGTCGCCGACATGGCCGAGGCAATTATGTCGATTTGTCCGCTTTTCAAGGCCGGAATCAAAGCATCGAAGCCCATGGCCTTGATTTCTACTTTGCGGCCCAGCTTTTCACCAATCGCATTGGCCAAGTCAATATCGAAGCCGGTATATGTATCGTTTTCTGCCATTTCAAAAGGAGGGAATGACGGTTCCGTCCCGACGATAAGCGGTTTATCCGTCCTTGCCGCCGCTTCTTTTGACTGTGTACCACATCCTGTTAAGACACTCATAGCCGTCAGTGCGGCCATCCCTGCCAGTATCCATTTCTTGTTCATGTCCATTCCCCCCTGATGAAGTGTTAAATAGCTTTAAAATTCAAATATTAAGGAATATTATACATTAAAACGAGTATTTGTCAATGCTTTTAGAATTATTATTCAAAGTATGACGGAACATTTCGAACAAAATAGATGGACTGGTGGGTCATTGTGTCTTTTTTACGTTATCTCCGTAAATTGTCTTCCAGTCATTTTTCATGGAAATAGTATTCCAGCCATTTTCGGCAGATGTCTTCTTATCGCGTTCGGCCCGTTCAGGGCGGCCATATTCACGTTGCGTATCATCACAGAGAATATTGAATACTTCAGCTTTATAGGGGTTGTCCTTTAGCGTATACCGGAACATGGAATAATCGCCGCTGCTGTTTCCGAAGGCTAAGACCGGCTGTATCCCGATTTCACGGACAATGGATGACACTTTATTCATTTTTTCATTGACCCGGTCCAATTCGCCGTACTGGATGGTATCTTCCTGTGTCATTTGATATGAACCACCGCTAGTTTGGCCTTGATGGCTGGCAACGATTTGCGGATCCGACCCGATGACTTGATTCGGTGCGATAGGCAGGGCTCCATGGACGAGTGCGCGGACGAGAGGGCGGTCAGAGGCCGAAACGATGTAGCAGGTGAAATTATTAGCTTCTAAATAGGAAATCACTTCTACCATAGGCAGGTAAAAGGATTCGCCATAAGTCAGGTTCGTCAGGCCGATAACGGGCTTTTTCATAAATCCCTGGGCGTAAGCGTCCAGGGACTGCGGCGTCATCCCGGCCAGTCCGGCATATAAGTTGTGGTACAAGTTCTTTTCGATTTCCGGGGGAACGGGTTTCCGCTGAGAAATGGCATCCCAATAGGCTTGAGCAAATTTTTTGTCTTCATCGGACACTTTACAGTTTGGGTCATGCAGGACACGGTCCGCATAAAAGACGCCATCTGTATAGGACGGGGTCCGTTCTCCCAACAGGGTTCCATCCATATCGAAGACGGCCAGGCGATGTTCTGCCGGGATGAAATCAGGATTTTTGGGATTCGTTACTTTTTGCACATAAGCTACCAGCTTTTTCTTAGCCGGAGAATTCTCGTTCCAATACTGGAAATTTTCGGACTGATTGACGTGAATCGCGGCTAATTCGGCCCGGCTGGCACCTTCAACAATCCCCGTCAGGCCGAAGCTGGTCAACATAGCTGTGACAGCTAACATGGATGCGAGTTTTTTTCCTTTCAACATAATCACCTCAAATATAGTAAAATTTGTCTCTATTATAACACATGGATTTCGTTGAATTAAATAGGACAGATGGAAGAAAAACTGGCATTTCATCGAAATGGGCGGCCAGACAGGTCTTACGTACACGATGAAATATATTCCGAAGAAAGGCAGGGGAAAGCAGGAATTAATGCCTGACGTGTAGAATTATTCCATAAAGCTTGTTTGCCAGATGATGGGTGAGGCGTGACGTACACTCTGCGAGGTGATGATATGTCTTTGGAAAATCAGGAATTGGCCTGCGTGCAGG
The DNA here is from genome assembly GCF_000417505.1 of Megasphaera sp. NM10. Taxonomy (GTDB): domain Bacteria; phylum Bacillota; class Negativicutes; order Veillonellales; family Megasphaeraceae; genus Megasphaera; species Megasphaera intestinihominis. Next base: position 71,187 of record NZ_APHY01000013.1, on the reverse strand, counting down.
CTTTTTTAGAAGACCGGGCTTCAGAACAATTCATGACGCGGTTGTTGGCCGATGCCGGAGAAGACTATGCATGGTTCCGGCGCCTGGCTCAGCATATGTTCCGCAGCCACCTTTCGCCAGACGAACAACGGGAGCTCTTGGAAGCGGCAAAGGCGGATACGCAGGGCGACCCCGAAAAAATCCAGGCGGCCCATGATGCCCGCTTGTTGCTGCTGAAATCGGGGATGTGTCTTTCCATCCATGAATCGTGGTATCTCCATAAAGTGAAGCAAATGCCCTTAGAAAAAGCCTTTCGCCAAACCATGACGCGCATTGTCGTAGGCTTCGGCCAGCTCATGTCAGAACCGGGGATTCCCAACGATTTTGAAATGCAGCTATGGTATCGGATTCAAGGATAGCATTGCATATAAGAGAAGGGAGTAGGATACTATTGAATCAGAAAGAGTGGGACCGCATGATTGGCCAGGAGCTGTACGACCCGTTCAATGTTCACGATGACAGCTTCCAGCGGGTCCATGCGGCGCAGCGGAAATTCAATGCTTCTGACGATTTGAACGACCGTCAGGCTTTTGAAGAACTGAAACGCTGTTTTGCCCAGGCGCCAGATGACATGGTGCTGTTGGCGCCGGTCTACTTCGACCATGGTGACCGCATCCGCTTTGGCCGTCATTTCTTTGCCAATACGGGGCTGACCATACTAGACGAAAACTACGTCACCTTTGGCGACAACGTCTTTTTGGCACCTCACGTCAGTATCTATACGGCGGGTCATCCCATTGATGCGGAAGTCCGCAATACCAACCTGGAATACGCCAAACCGGTCACTATCGGTTCAGACGTCTGGATTGGCGGTAATGTCGTCATCAATCCCGGTGTCACTATTGGCGATGACGTTGTCATAGGTTCCGGTTCCGTCGTAACCCATGATATTCCCAGCCATGTCGTCGCAGCCGGGAATCCCTGCCGGGTCATCCGTCCCATTACACAAGCCGATGCAGACTTATGGCATTGTAAGTTATCGGAATATAAAAAATCAATATTATCCCACATAATCCCACAAAAACAACCAAGGAAAAACCATATACCCGAAAAACAAATCATTGCAAAAAAAATTAACGATTGGTTAAACGCTTGTGTTGATGAGAGCGGTGCTTTCTTTTTGAATACCATAGAAGCTGGCCGCCCTAAATCGCGTCCTATCAGTTTCCACATGCTAAAAGATGGAGTGAACTATTTTGGCGTCGGCGCAATGAAAGAAGTCTATCGTCAAATGCAAGAAAATCCTTATGTAGAAATCTGTGGACTTATGGGAAAAGGAAAACTCTTTTTCCGTTATTATGGCAAAGCCGTTTTTGAACAAGGGGATGAACTGGCACAAGAAGCACTGGCCCAACCAGGATATCCGGTCATGAAGAAAATTTATACTACCGAAAGTGGCAACCGTTTCGCTGTCTTCCATTTAGAAGATGCGACGGCTGAAAAAAGGGCCATGATGTCCGTATTAGAAACATGGAATCTTTGAATTAAGAAAGGAAGTGTCCTTATGGCAACACACGCATTATGGAATCTCTTACAACAACTGAAATCCGATTACGAATGGGTAGAACTCAGCCATCGGCTGAACAACGACAGCCCGTATTGGTCAGGCATGCCTGAAGGCTCCGTAGAAATCGGGAAAACCGTCTTCGATTGGGGCAATCCCATGCTGGAATGTTTGATCCAGACATTCAAATTTCCCGGCCAATTCGGCACGCATATTGATTTCCCAGGCCATTTTGCCAAAGGGACAGCACTGTCAGATGGCTTCGGCGTCCAGCACATGGCCTATCCCTTAGTCGTCATTGACATCAGCGAAAAAGTAGCCAAAGACGTCCATTATGCCGTCACTGTCGACGACATCAAAGCCTATGAAGCCGCTTATGGCGACATCCCGGAAGGCGCCTTTGTCGCCCTGCGGACAGATTGGGCCAAGAACTGGCCGAACAACGACAAGCTCTGCGGCTTCGACGAAAAGGGCAATGAAAATGCGCCAGGCTGGTCTTTGGAAGCCTTGAAATACATCTATGAAGTCCGCCACGCCGCAGCCAACGGCCACGAAACCTTTGATACCGATGCCTCTGCCGTCGCAGCTGAAGCAGGGGACCTCATCTGCGAACGCTACGTCCTCAGCCAGGGCCACGTCCAGATCGAGCTTTTGGATAACCTCGACAAGGTAGCTCCTGCCGGTGCCATCCTCCTGGCAGCCTGGCCCAATATCGAAGGCGCGACCGGACTGCCTGTCCGCGTCGTAGCCGTTACACCGAAATAGGGAATGTACCGCTTAATAGAACAAGAGGCTGTCTTACAACGACGGCCTCTTGAATTTTATCCGTCTAAGAAAAAATCAGTTGTCGACCGTACCTCCCAAAAGAGCGCTTCAATAGAAACGGGATATCTTGGGCCAATGTCATCGACAACTGATTCTATAGGAACAACTGTGGCAGTACCTCTACGGATTCACGCTCTAATGAGGTGACGCCTCCGCAGCCAATACCAGCAACTGCTTCTTCTATATTATAGATGTACTATACTGCTAAGTAAAGACCAGAATAAAATAGAAAGGATGTGGTAACATGAAACGCCTTATTCTTAGCGTATTCTCATTATTGATTGTATCAATTTCTACCGTCTTTGCTGCCATTCCTGATTCAGAATTTGCGATTGGTGGTATCACCATTGGTTCATCGGCGGACTATGTACAATCTATTTACGGAGAACCGACACACATTTCGGATAAAGTACCCAATGCTGAGGGCGGATACAGTTATAGCTATGCCTACGGGTCATCGTTTTACATCTTTTTTGATGCCAATACCAATGTCGTGACCGGTATCTTTTCAACGGCCAATAACGGCTTGATTACACCGGCTGGACTAACAGTAGGTATGGATGCTGACGCTATTGAACAAGTCTACGGAGAACCCTGGAAAAATGACCGCGGGTATATTTCTTATCATGAAGAAGGAAAATGGCTGGTATTTACAACTCATAACGGAAAGATTACAGAAATTAAGTTGTTTGATTATGTCGTGTAAATTTGAAATTTCTCACCTAATTTCGGTGGCATAAAAAATAAGCGAATATGCTATATAAAGCTTGAATCGGATTTGCAGACATGTTATACTTAACGTAGCTGAAAAAGTTAGTGAGTTCCAAGTAGGAATAATAAACCCCCACGGTCTGGACACCGTGGGGGTTTTGCTTTTTATAGAGAGCTGCCTCTTAGGCTGGTTGCTCGTCATCTGCCGTTCAGTCATTTGCAGATGTAGTAGCTAATTACACCTGCCATAACGGAGAGGAAAAAGTTAGTGAGTATCTCCAAAGTAGAAACACCTCCTTTCTGTTGCCAGATTGGAGGGAGCAACAGAAAAAGTATAGCAGATTTTCATGCCTGAAGGATAGAGGCATGGTGTAAAAAAATGCATTGATAATAAAGAAGAAATGTACCGTGGCTGGAGTCTGTAAAAACATGGAAACAAATAAAACCAGAATGGCCAACTGCAAATACAGCTGGCCATTCCGGTTAATGATGGAAGTAACTAATGAAGTGATTGGACAATGAAAGTGAGTTATGATCAGCCAAAGGCTCATAAAACACACGCTCATTATAGTCACCATGAATCGAAAGGTCAAGGAAGATTCTAAGGAAATGAGCGAAAAAAAGCCAAGCGACATCAGTACTTGAATTTTTATGCCTCCAAAAATCGCTTTTTCGAGGGCTTTTTTGTGAATTTTTGAGTGGCTTTTTAACGGCTTTTTAACGGCTTTTTTACTAGGTTTTCAGCAAGTTTTTTTGCCGATATTTTGCCGACTTTGATATGAAAAACGAGGAAATTTGACAGTTATTGAGAAAAAGTGAAGATGATGTTACTTGTTGGATAAATGGCTTGGTTATGCGGGATAGAAAGCGTTACAATATGTGCCTGAATTCTCATTTAAAATAACTTACGATAATTTAACGTTAAAAGAAAGACCGCACAACCATGCGGTTTACAAGGCTTCTTCCGTCCTTTCTTCCGCCCTAGACCTCCGAGGACGGAAGACTGGGCTTTTCATGTTCTCAATTACAAAAACTGTTCCATGGCATCGACGGCAGCTTTTTCGCGCTTATCCGTAATCGTATCGTAGACGTTAGCGGTGGTGTAAATCGACGAGTGTCCCAGGCGCTTGGAGACGTAATCGAGTGGGAGGCCGTGTTCAATCAGCATGGTGGCATGGGTATGTCGGAAGGAGTGGAAGCTTGTGCCCGGGAACTGCTCTTTGCACCACATATTGAAGTATTTCATGTTGTTGCTCGTCATCTGACGGCCGTCGTCCATCGTGCAGACGAATTTATGCTGCGGATCTTCACGGTAAAACTGCCCGTACTGGAAGCGGTTTTTATCCTGCCAGAGCTTCTGCGCTTTCAGCTCTGCGAAAAGTTTCGAGCCGAACGTAATGGTCCGGGCCGATGACAGCGTCTTTGTGTCGGTGATTTTCGGCAGGCCTTTCTTGTCATAGCTCGTACCGGAGATGCAGAGGGTGTGGGCCTTCATGTCGACGTTGTCCCAGGTAAGCGCCAGGCACTCTCCGAGCCGCATCCCGGTGTAGTAGGCTAAGACGCACGGCATGTGAATCGGACGACCGGCGGGGAACTTTTCAAAAATAGCCTGGACGGCCTCTGCCGTAAAAACGGCCGGCTTTTTCGGCGCTGTCCGATACGGCGGCAGTTTGACGTTGTCCATCGGATTGGTAAGCAGATAGCGGCGGTTCGCGACGGCCCAGCGAAGCGACGACCGGAGACAGCTCATGATGCTCTTGACCGTCGACTTGGCGTACTGGTCTTTCAGCTCAAGAATCCAGTCCTGGAGTGCCGCGGTGGTCAGCTCACGGAGGGCCCAGGTGCCAAACGTCGGCACGATGTGGTTGCGGATGTCCGCGTCATAAGCGTCGATGGTGTTCGGTTTCAGGTAATGCTGGGCGTACTTTTCAAGCCACTCCTGCAAAAAATCGGCAAAAGTCATCGACGACGGCTCGAAGTACGCCCCGGTCTTATCCTGTTCGGCCACAGCCTGGCGGTACGCTTTTTCGGCGTCGATGCGGGTGAAGCCGCCGAAGTGCTCGTGCTTATGCCGAACGCCCTGCCTATCGATTTCATTGATGGTGTAGTACCAGCGATTCCCGATTTTACGTACATACATATTCTATCAGCTCCTTAGTTTATACTATTTCTATGGACTGGCCGGAGCTGATGCGGTATAATATAAGTGGTTGTGGGTTCAATCGTTCAAACCTACCAGCTCCGAACACGCGTTTTAGTAGATGGCGGCACATCACAAAAACGCGTGTTTTTACTATTTCAATGAGAGGTTTACCTCAAAAACGGCGAATTTTGAGGTCTAGGTTACTTGCCTTTTTCGTCCCGGGGTTTCCAGTATTCCGGATACTGCTCGTATTCAAGCGAAAAGGCTTTATTGATGTTTTCCAGGTGGCTCGACTTCAGCGGTGCAATCTGATTCAGGATTTTATACGTGCTGTATCGAATCTTCACGGATTTAGCCGTTTTCATCCCCTGCACGATTTCCGGGGAAAGCCGGAAAAACCGGACATTCGTACGCATGTCGCGTGGACCAACGTAGGTCACAGAGGCCACGGTATCTGCATCAAAGTCAGGTTGGGTGCTGGTAAGGTCGTACGTCTTCCCGTCGATATCGATGGTGATCTTGTTCAGGACCTTATCGCGCATCGCGATTTCGGACATACGGAGCCAATATTCGTCCTGGTGATTACTGGGCGCCAGCTTGATGTACATCGTCTCTAATTGTGTAGCTCCGTAGAAAAACACACTGTACGAGACAGCATCATTGTCTTCTGGCTCACACACGAACTCGATAGCGTTTACTGGGGGTATGCAAAACGCTACGAGAAGACTCAGTAAAACAAGGATTCGTTTCATGAAATCACCTCCTTACGATACGTTAGAGAAAATTGACATGGTATCAAGATAATCTTGAAACTGTTTTTGATAAAAACTTTTACGTTTGGTGTGCAGGCCTTCGTAGTCTTCCCAGGCTGTCAAGGCTTTCTCCGCAGCCTGCCCAGAAACGAGAAAAAGCTGACTTATCGCTTCGACAGTTTGCAAACATCCTGGAAGACAACCAATCATCGCCGGTGAGCAGAGCAATTCACCGGCAAACGTATTCGCCTCCACATCAAGCACGGCATATTGGCTATCAGATAAACCGCATCGGCACCGGTCCAGGTCAAACCGGGTTCCGTCGAACTCTTTGAAGTGGCCTAAGAGGATGTGGCCTAATTCGTGCGCCAACGTCCAGCGGATGCGGGGGTAATTCGGTACAGTATCGTTGTAGGCGATAACGTAGCGCTGGCGCTTCCCATCATACAACGTAAAACCGTCTTGCGCGGTAACGATATCGATGTAGTCTGGCACGGTACAGCCCAAACATTTTGCATAATAGCTATAAGGCTGAATCGTAGCGATAACATGCGAACACACGTATTTCAGATTAATCGGATAGGTATGAATCCGTAAACGCTGCATCAAGTATTGTGCAAACTGTGATGATCTTTGAAAACGCGGTCTAGCCGGTACGTTATTTGTCATGCTCTGCATCCTCCAACATCGTCTTAAGCACTCTTTTCAACATAGCCCGTTTTTCCGGGTCCTTCGTTACCTGGCTGTTTCTAGCAAGGATGCGGATATCCGGATCATCGAGAACGGGGATGGCGTCGTTCTTCTTTTCTCTTTCGACGTCTTCTTTATCCCAGCCCATCAACACTGCTGGCGGAATTTCCAATACTTTCGACAAAGCAACCATAGCGCCGCGTCTCATGTTCGCGATTTCTCCTGATTCCCAACGCGAAATAGTACCTTCACTCACGCCAACTTTTTGAGCTAATTCTTTCATGGTCAGATTATGTTCCAATCTTTTTTCCTTAATGATGTCTTTGACAGCCTTCACAATAATCACTCCCTTACAGCCTTATTATAGTATTATACTTACGTTTTTGCAATAAATAGGGCGAAATTATTTGAAAAACTTGCGTTTTAGCATTGACATTTGCGGGGCTACGTAGTATTATAATCTTGCGGAAACGCAAGAGACAGAAAGGAGGGATGCATATGTTTGATGAACCGTTATTCCGCTATATGGTGAACCGTCGACAGTTATCATTAGCAGACGTTGCGGACCGTATGGGCGTCAATGAAGCCACTTTATACCGGAAGATGAAAGGGAAAAGTGATTTCACACGCGCCGAAATTCAGAATCTCAAAAACATCTTGGATATGTCAAACGATGAAAGCCTTAAGGTTTTTTTTGCCGAAAAACTTACGTAAACGCAAGATTTTAGAAAAGAGTTGAATCAAATTGTCCGACAAAAAGAAAACTGAACTTGTAACGCTTTATAAGAATCAGCTTGTTACAGACAGCCGGAAAGTGGCTGAGCACTTTGGCAAACGCCACGACCACGTTATTAGAGATATTGAAGAGCTTATTAGTCAAAACCCAAAATTGGGTTCTGACTACTTCTATGAAACCAGCTACACAGCCGGTACCGGAAAACACTACAAGATGTACCTGATGAACCACGACGGCTTTTCTCTGCTGGTCATGGGTTTTACCGGCAAGACGGCCTTGGAATGGAAGCTGAAATTCCTCGAAGCCTTCAATACCATGGAAAAAGAAATCCGCAAACAGCAGGCTGTGCCGAAAATTGCACCGAACCCGCATTACCGGACGCGGATGATCAAGACGGCCGTCAAGGACACCGCAGATACCGCAACGGTCATCGCAGACGTATTTGGTGTGAAAAAGCCAATGGCCATGACAGCGGCAATGCAGATGGTCGGGGAAGCGTACGGCGTCGATATGGAACCCTTGAAACAGTTCATCCCGCCTGAAACGAATCCCGGCTATTTGACGCCGACAAAAATCGCCAATGAACTTGGCCTGAAAACGAGTAAAGGGAATCCGAACCCGCAACTTGCCAATTCTTTGCTGAAAGACGCAGGCTTGCAGGAAAGCGTCAGCGGCCCCTGGGTACTAACGGAAAAGGGTGCTAAATTCGGTGAATCGATACCGTTTACCGCAAGCTCCGGCCACAGCGGTTATCAAATCAAGTGGAGTCCGAAAGTGCTCGAAATTCTCAAGAAGAAGTGATGCGCTTCGAAATGCTGGTAAGAAAGAAAATCTGCTACCCGAAGCTGAAAGCCTTTTTCGCAGAGCACGGCATCCGGCAAGATATCGCCGCTAAAACAATAGGCACCAGCCGACCGAAGTTTAACCAAAAGCTGAATCTCAATAAATTGGATTTCACGCTCGCAGAAGTCAGGACATTATGCGAAAATTACGACCTCGACTTAAAGGAATACTTCATCGACGGGGCAAAGTTCGGGGGTGACGACCAATGAAACCCGTTGACTTGCATATCAATTTCTATGTGCTCGACGAAAAACGCCGTCAGGCGGGGTTGAAGATGTGTGAAGCGGCGGAACGGCTGAACATTTCCGCACCAACACTTTCCCGCATCAGGCTGGACTCAGCGTCAGCCTCCAGACCGTACTGACGATTGCAAAGAGCTTGGGCGTTCCGCCGGAAACGCTGTTAAGAGAAGGAGATGAAATATCGATGCCCTCAGGTGACGCAAAAATCGACTTTGATGTCCTCGACTCGGAATGAAAGGCGCGGGGCTGGAGTTACACCGTGCTTGCAATGTACGCCGACCTATCGGCAGCAACCCTGTTTAAAGCCAAGAAAGGGCGGGCCGTCAGCTACAGAACGCTGACAAAGCTGGCCAAGGCGCTCGACGTCAACCCGCGCGATTTAGTCCTGAAAGGAAGTGACAAGCCATGACGAAAGCAGAAAAGGAAGCCCTAAAGAACGGCTTTATCAGCCAATGGTATCACGCCGCGATGGCGAGCCAAAAAATTAAGTGCTGCCTCTGTAAGCGCGAAATCGTAGGTTTGTATGTCCACGTATACAAAGACGGGAAGTACCTGCCGGCGCACCGGGACTGCCGCCCCGGGACGACAGCGAAAGGCCGGGCCAAAAGAAAGCCGAAAAAGCCCCGCTGCCACGAGACAAAAGCGCTGAAAAAGTACAGAGCGGACCACGAAGGAGCTGAAGAGAATTGAAAGACCGCATGATCCACGACGACTGCGACCGGCTGATGAGCCTTGATGAAGTCGCGGCCAGGCTGAAAACATCGTCGACGGTTGTCTCCCGAATCATCAAAGCGGGCCTGCTGACAACGTTGAAGCTCGGCCCGTACAAGCGGGTACGAAAGACGACGTTTAATGCCTTTCTCCGTCAGTACGACGGACAAAACCTTACCGAAATCTTAGAAGGAGCTGAAAAACCATGACAAAGAAAACGATTTTAGGACTAACGTTTGCCGCAGCGCTGGCCATCGGTGTCGGCTATGCCGGATTCCAGGCGATGGCTTCGCCGGACGTGAAGCTGACCTATTACACGGTGGAAAAAGGCGACACGGTCTGGGACATTGCCAAGAAATACCGTCCGAAGAGTGAAGACATCCGGCAGACGGTCTACGACATCTGCCAGACGAACAAGCTCAACAAGAACGCTGGCCTGACGCCGGGCCAGCGCCTCCTCATCAAAGACGGGAGGGCGACGAAATGAGCAAGAAAAACAACCTCGGTGAGATGAACGACATCCTCTTCGAACGTCTTCGCCGGCTGAATGATCCAGCGCTCACCGGAGACGAGCTTGATGAGGAGATTCGGAAGACCGACGCCATCATCGACGTCAGTCAGTCCATCGTCGCGGCAGGGAATCTCGTTCTGAAAGCCGCCCTGGCACGGTCCGACGGCATGTACCGGGACGACAAAGAAGCGCCGAAAATGCTCATGAGTGGTGACGACGATGAAGAAGACTGACTGGTGGATGCCGGACTCTCCGGAAGTCATCTGGCTCAAAAAGCACATCAAAGGCCGGTACATGAAAGACCTGGCCGAAGAGATGACCAAAGTCTTCGGATATCCCATCGAAGCCAAGCGCGTCCGGCAGTACGCCTATGCGCACAAACTGAAATCCGGAATCTCCGAACAGCTGCTAACAAGGGAACAGTACCAATGGCTGAAGAATCACTGCGAAGGCCTCGGCTATGAAGCCCAGCAAAAACAGATTGAAGAGAAGTTTGGCGTCCGTCTCAGCATCGCCAAGATTAAAGGACTGCGGGCCCGGTACAAGATGAACAGTGGATTGACTGGCCGTTTCGAGAAGGGCCTTATCCCTTGGAACAAGGGCACGCACTACTGCGCCCCGGGAGTGGAGCGGACACAGTTTAAAAAGGGTGATATCCCGGCGACGTCAAAACCAGTCGGCTACGAAAGCGTCGACCAGGACGGTTACGTCCATATCAAAGTACCGGGGAAACGAAAGATGGTGTATAAGCACCACTACGTCTGGGAAAAAGCTCACGGACCACTCCCGAAAGGGCACTGCATCGTCTTTCTCGACGGAAACAAACTAAACTGTAATCTCGAAAATCTGGCATGCATCGACCGCGGCACCCACGCCAGAGCCTGCCAACGCCATTTATACACGAAGGATCCTGAGCTTACAAAGCTCGGCATTGCGACGGCGAAAGTCCTCGCGGCCCGCTACAAAAGGCGTAAATACAAGCAGCATAAAGAAAGCCAGTTGTATTGGCGGAAAAGCCGCCAGGAAAGGAAGTGATTCCCTTGGACAACTAAAAAAGAGCCGTCCGAAAAAGACGACTCTTCCCTAGTGCTTTTGTTAGATTACCCGATTTCTATTATATCGCAAAGAAAGGAGCTGCACAATGCATCATTACCTTGTTTATGTCTCGCATAAGTACGGTGGCCGCGACTACAACGTCGAAAAAGCCCGCAAGATCTGCTGCGACCTAGCCGAACAGCTGCCTGAAGTACTTTTCATTCCGGCGCTCTCCGTGACCTGCCGGCGCTACTCGCGCCGTCATTACGCCGACGACCTGTCTCTGCTCTTAGAGCTCGAATCGCGCTGTGACGTCGTCTATATGACAGAAGACTGGGAAAGCAGCCTCGGCTGCCAGACGGAATATGAATTCGCGAAAAGAAACGGCATTCCTGTTGCGGAATCGTACCCGGAACTGCTTGCCATCCTGAATTCGCTTGACAGAGAGGAGCTGAAATAGATGGATATCAACATCAAGATTACGCTGGATGAAACGCCGGCACTGATGACGTCGTTAGACTGCTTATGTGAAGTCCTACGGGCCGCTATCGGCAAGCCGCAGGTAGTTACTCCAGCTGAACCGGAAAAGGCCGTCAGCGTGCCCACAGCAAAGACTGAAACGCCTCAGCCAGAAGCGGAACCTGCACCGAAAGTCGTAGCGCCTGCGGCGGCGCCGAAACCGGAAACGCCAAAGAGCGATAAGCTCACCGAAGATGAGCTGGTAAAGCTCCGAACCTGTACAGCGGCGTTCTTCCACAAAACGCCGGACAAGACGAACATGAAGACCATGAAAAAGTGGCTCATGGACAATCACGTACCCGCATGCAGTGTGAAAAACATCAAGCGCGACCAGCTGCCGGACCTTCTGAAGCTCTTCCCGGATGACGTCCGCCAGATGTGGGAGGTGAAGTAGCATGCCCGGAGTCCACGCAATACTTTCCGCGTCGTCGTCCTCGCGCTGGCTGGCATGCCCGCCGTCGGCACGCATCAACGCGGAAATACCCGAATCCACGTCGGTTTATGCCGAAGAAGGTACGAAGGCCCACGCCCTGGCGGAAAAGACGCTGCGCGGCTGGCTCGACGGGAAGACGGCGGACGTCATGACCGATAATGAGGAAATGAAAGAAGCGGTGCAGCGCTACGTCGATGTCTGCATCGAGAAAATCAACGCCGCACGAAAAGCCTCACCGGATGCGGTCGCACATGTTGAGTACAAGCTCGACTTTAGCGCCTATGTACCGAAAGGCTTTGGCACCGGCGACATGATTACCGTCTCCGACAAGTCACTGGAAATTTGTGACCTGAAATACGGCAAGGGCGTGCCCGTCGATGCCGTCGGCAACACACAGATGAGGCTGTACGCCCTGGGCGCTGTCGAAGCCTTCGGCATGCTCTATGGTTTTGATACGGTCCACATGACCATTATTCAACCCAGGCTTGACAGCGTATCAACCGATACGATGAGCCTCTCGGAGCTTCTTGACTGGGGCCGCAGTATCGTACCAATTGCCCAAAAAGCCTACAAAGGCGAAGGCGATTTCAAAGCCGGCGATCACTGCCGCTTCTGCAAATTCCGCACAAAGTGCAAGGCCCTGGCCGAGTACATCAAAGCCAAGACGAAGCTCCGCGAGGAAGCAACACTCACGGATGCGGAAACGGCGGAAATCCTGCTGGCCGCGAAAGATATCAAACGCTGGCTGACCGACGTCGAAGAAGCGGCCCTGACCGAAGCGCTTGACGGCAAGAAGTGGCCGGGCCTGAAGCTCGTCGAAGGGCGAAGCCGCCGCGTCATCACAGATACAGACGCTGCCGCCAAAGCGATGCAGGCCGAGGGGATTGCCGACGACCTCATCTTCAAACCACAGGAGCTTCAAACGCTGACAGCGCTTGAAAAGGGCGTTGGAAAGAAGAAGCTGGCGGCTGTCCTGGGCGCTTTAATTGAAAAGCCAAAAGGAAAACCGACACTGGTTGAGATGAGCGACAAACGGCCGGCGCTCAACCTCACAAAAGAAATGGCCGATGAATTTGACGACAGTTTAATTTAGGAGGAAAAAAATTATGGCTAATACTATTCAGACAGGACTTTGCAGACTCTCTTATGCGTACGTGTTTAGCCCTCGGCCGAACGATGATCCGACGCAGAAACCGAAATATACGGCGTCCATCATCATTCCGAAATCGGAAAAGCGCACGATTGCTGCTATCAAGGAAAAAATCGCGCAGATGCGCAAAGACCCGAAGAACATCAGCACCTGGGGCGGCAGTGACCGCGGCATTCATGAACCGCTGCGCGACGCAGACACCGATGAACTGAAGTGCGAAGACCCGAACTACAAGGGCTGCTACTTCATGAACGCAAGCTCGACGAAGAAGCCGAAACTTTTTAGCAAAGACCGCTCGGAAATCATCGACCCGGACGACCTGTATTCCGGCTGCTGGTGCCAGTTCATGCTGAACCTCTTTGCCTACAGTCACTCCGGCAAAAAGGGCATCGGCGTCGGCCTGACCGCTATCCGGAAGATTAAAGACGGAGAACCGCTTGGCGGCGTCGTCGTCAGTGCCGATTCCTGGGACGACAATATGCTCGATGAAGCCGACCTTCAGGACGCCGACCAGTTTTTCTAAACGCTAAGTAAGGAGCTGTACTGATGAGAACCTTAAGCATTGACCTGGAAACCTATAGTTCAAACGATATCCGGTACAGCGTGTACAAATACATGGAAGCGCCTGACTTTGAAATCCTTCTTTTCGCCTACGCCTTCGATGACGACCCCGTCCGGGTCGTCGACCTGGCGCAGGGAGAAACACTTCCCGATGATGTACGCAATGCGCTGTACGACAAAAACGTGCTGAAAACGGCGTTTAACGCCAACTTTGAAATCAATTGTTTAAAGAAATATTTCCCGGACCTTCCCGAGGAACAGTGGGAATGCACCCGAATCCTGGCGCTTTACAATTCATACCCGCCGCACCTTGCAGCGGTTGCAAAGGCGATGGGATTTCCGGAAGACAAGCAGAAAGACACGCGCGGCAAAGCGCTGATCCGCTTCTTCTGCCTGCCGTGCAAACCGACGAAAGCCAATGGTGGACGCACGCGGAACCTGCCGGCGGACGCACCCGAAAAATGGAAAATCTTTAAAGAATATAATCGGCAGGACGTTGTCGTTGAAATGGCTATCCGAAAAAAGCTGGTAGCCCTCCGGCCGCCGAAATTTGAGCACGACAACTGGCTGGTAGACCAGGAAATCAACCGCAACGGCATCATGATCAACCGGCGACTCGTCGAAAACGCGATTCGCCTCTCCGGTGAATACCGGCAGCGGCTTCTTGACGAAGCCCGAGAAATCACGGGCCTTGACAATCCGAACTCGCCACTTCAGGTGAAAGATTGGCTCGAAGAAAAGCTGGGACGTCCGATTGAATCGCTCTCGAAAGAATCCGTCAAGGACCTCCTGGCCGGGGAGCTTCCCAGCGACGTACGCCTGATGCTGCTGATTCGGCAAAAAATCAGTAAGTCGAGCGTCAAGAAGTACGACGCGATGAAAAACGCGGCATGCAGCGACGACCGCATCCGGGGCATGTTCCAGTTCTACGGGGCCGCCAGGACGGGCCGCTTTGCCGGCCGTATCGTACAACTTCAGAACCTCAGGCGTAACTCTATGCCCGACCTCGACGCCGCGCGTCAGATGGTCATTGACGGCGATTTAGAGGCGCTTAAAATGTGCTACGACGACGTACAGGACGTACTTTCCCAGCTCGTCCGCACGGCGCTTGAAGCGCCAAAAGGGACACGGTTCATCGTCGCCGACTTTTCCGCCATCGAAGCCCGCGTCATTGCCTGGCTTGCCGGGGAAACGTGGGAAATGGAAGCGTTCGCGGCGGGGAAAGACATCTACTGCGCCACGGCGAGTGCCATGTTCGGCGTCCCTGTTGTAAAACATGGCATCAATGGAGAGCTTCGGCAGAAAGGCAAGGTGGCTACGCTGGCTTGTGGTTATGGTGGCGGCATCGGAGCCCTGAAAGCGATGGGGGCCGACAAGATGGGCCTTTCCGACACGGAATTACAGAACGTCGTCAACAAGTGGCGTGCCGCATCGCCGCACATCGTAAAGCTTTGGGGCGACGTCGAGACAGCCATGATGAAAGCCGTCACCGGCATCCCGACGAAGCTCAAGCAGAAAGACCTGTACTTCCACCAGGAAGACGGCGACCTTTACATTGAACTGCCGTCAGGACGTCACCTGGTGTACCTCAACGCCCACATCGGGCAGAACCGATTCGGCAGCGAGGCCATTATCTACACCGGCCTGGGCGGCAGTAAGACGACGTCAGGCCGCTGGGGGAAGCTGGAAACATATGGTGGAAAAATTGTTGAAAATGCGGTTCAGGCCATTGCCCGTGACTGCCTCTGCGCCGCGATGGCGAGACTTACACGAGCGGGGTACAAGATATGCGCGCACATTCATGACGAAGTCATCCTTGAAATGCCGGAAGGCAAGGGGAACCTCGATGAAGCGATTGCGATCATGTGCAAGAACGCACCCTGGAACGAAGGTCTCGTGATGAACGCGGACGGCTTCGAAGCGAAGTACTATCAGAAGGACTGACGATTATGGATATAAAAATGGTCGATAGGACCGACGAAGAGCTGCGCGAAATCTCGATGCAGCGAAAGAAGAACGGCAGCTATACCCAGCGGGAGCTGAAAGCCCAGCGGATTTTATGGAAGCGGACCGGATGCCCGTTTGTAAACTGCACCAGTATCTGGGAGCTGGATGACTAAGGAGCTGACGCGTATGGCAACCCATAAAAAGCAAATCTGCTTAGACTGCCAGAAAGAATTCGTACCGTACCGAAAAGACCAGCGGTTCTGCTCAAAGAAATGCAGCCGGCACTACTACAAGCATCACGAAACGACGCACAGAGCGCCGGAGCCGGGGGTTCCGGTTATCCGGGAATTCTACTGCCGCTGGTGCCACCATCTGGTGCAGGTTGCTGATCCTGCCGATAAGCGGACCGTGTTCTGCCGCCACAAGTGCGAAAAGTCATACTGGCGGCACGGCTACACGCTGAACGACCACGGCCGCGGCGGGAACAGAGGAATGTCCGGTGGCATGAGCCTGGGCGGCCTTATCCGACGAGAACGGAGGGACCTCGATTGAAGAAGAAAACCAAGACGGCGCAGTTAGAGGATAAAGTGCGAAATATCGCACAAAGTAAAAAGACGCTCGTCGAAAAGTACAACGCCTATCTACAGCTGAAAGACTCGCAGACGCTCTTAAAACGGCCGCCTAAGGATTTCAAGAGGGGTAAATGGCTGTTCCGGGCTTTATGCGAAAACGTTGTAGACCGTTACCTCGCAGCGCCGGCGGACGCCAAACCGAAGTTCCAGGGCGAATACATCCGTCAGTTGGACCGGGAATTACAGCTTTTCCGGGAACGCTACAACACGGTATTCGATACGCACATTTACGAATACGAGGTATATGAGTTCACCAGCAATTACCGAAGGGCCCGAATTATCAAGCGCTATAACGAATTGCATCCAGACCTTGCGGAAGCGGACGCCCTGCTTCGAAGCCTTACAATTCTACGAAAGACGGGCATCCGAAATGACGCCCTGGAAAAGCGATTCGACGAAGTTACGAACGGCGGTGACGCGATGATCATCGCGAACCTGCCATTCATGGAAGAAATCTATGAACGCTTTTATGGAGACGGCTGATGAAAGACGATGAACGAAACCAAGTAAAAAGCCTGATGTGGCATTTCCTCGAAATGGGAGGCCAGGAGGCGAACATCCCGGCACTGAAGGACGCCGTCATGAAGCTCTGCCAGGCGGTCAGGCAAAACACCGCAGGCCAGCGGGGCAAGAACGGCGACGTCAACTGGGACGAACTTTGGATTTACCAGATGACGGTCATCTGCGAAGCGACCGCCCTGGTATTATCCGGGAAACTTGATGAGCTGGAAGAAGGTGACACACATGATCGATAAGACGAAGGTGATGGCGTACCGCATCATCCTCGGCGGCTGCCTGCTCTGCTGGGCGGTCGTCGGGGCCATCATTGTCGTATTTACGCTTAAATAAGGAGATGAGCTACATGACAACAACCTATAAAGACTCAGAGCTGTACAAAGTTTGCTGTGATTTCTTGGTCTGCGACGGCCTGGCCTATTTCAAGGCGATGGAGGAGAACGACTCCTGCAAGCGGCTGCTGCACAGTCGGTACTTTGCCGAACAGAACATGGCAAAAAGCGTCTTGGCGACTCTGCCGGATTTGACGTTCAGCCAGGCGTGCGACATCGTCAATGCGCTGGATGATAAGATTCTCGACAGCCTGCTTCTCGATGTGTACTGCTACACGAATAAGAGCGGCGAAACATCCGTCACCTGGGCGAAGACCGGTAAAGACGCAAGAGGCTATCTGGACGCACTCACCGGCGGTGATAAAGAGGTTCCGTACCACATGGAACAGATTCCTTGGGCGGACCGAATGTCACTGTACGGCGCAGACAGTGCGCTTTTCAAGGATGCGGCACTCAAGCACGGCTGGAAATATGGCTGCTACTTCTGCGGTGAAATGCAGACGATGGCCGGCGAACCACATATCTTAGACGACGGAACGATTATCTGCAAAGAATGCTACGACAAGCGATACAAAGGAGCTGATGGTGATGAAATTCGATGAAGTAAAGATTGGAATGCTGGTATGCATGAATGACGTGGCTTTTGCCGACGATTTCAGTTCAGGCTACGGCATCGTGACGCGTATCTACGACGACAAGATTAAAGTGGTCTCTGTAAACCCTGTCGTCGAATCATGGACCGGCCCGACGCACCACATCGTCAGCGTCGACGACATCCACCACGTCGACTTCTCGCCGGAACACGTTTCCGGCTGCTACGCACTCAGGGACCTTATCCCGTATGATCCAGAAGTTGGCAGTGCGTTTACGCCGAAGCCTGGCCAGCGCTATTACGCGGTTACGCCAAAAGGCGCTGTAATGGAACGGATGTACACCGACGTTAGTCTTGGCGACCTGCTCAACGTAAAGCTTGGAAACGCGTTTCTGACAAGAGCCGCGGCGACGAAAAACGTGAACACGATGGTAGAAAAGCTCGCGGCGCTCACGGCCCTGGCCGAAACATTGAAACTGGGTGATGACGATGACTAGTCTGCCGCTTAATGACGATCTGGAAATGATGCTTCTTTGTGCGGTCCGCTACGCTATCGGCAGGAGGACCTATATCACCGGCGTTGTCACAAGTTACCTGGCGCCACTGTGTGAAAAGCTCTCGACAAGGACGCTGCTTCTCATGAAAACCGACATCGAAGATGCGGCGAAAACGCCTGGCGGTCTTGGCATGGACGTCGATGAACGTTACTGGACGCGCTTTTTAAACGATATCCGGTTTGAGCTGTCTGAACGAAATGTCGATACGTAAGGAGTTTATCTATGACAGATACTTTAGTTTATTCACGAAAACTCCGCATCGCAACCGGCAGTAAGCGCACGACGAAAGTTTGGCAGAACCGGGAATCGGAGTGGCGCGACATCGTCAAGAGTCTCCAGCGCGTAAGCTACACCGGCGAAACCGTCGCGCAGTACCACGATATGGGAAAGCGCGAAAAAGACGAAAGGAAAGACGTCGGCGGCTTCGTCGGCGGCTACCTGGAGGACGGCCGCAGGCTCACGCAGAAGGTCAAGCTCCGCAGTATGTTGACGCTTGACGCCGACAGTCCGTCGGCCTCGTTTAAGGATGATCTGACGCGTGTCCTCGGGGAAAACGCCTATGCACTGTACTCGACGCACTCATACACGAAGGAAAAGCCGCGGTACCGCGTCGTCGTACCGCTATCAGAAGACGTTGAGCCGGATGCCTACCAGGCCGTCGCGCGGAAAGTTGCGGACGATATCGGGATGCATCACTTCGACCCGACGACCTTCGACACGGCACGGCTGTTTTACTGGCCTTCAGCGCCCACAGGAGGCGATTTCGAGTGTGCGGTGAATGATAAGCCGCTCCTCGAACCAAAACGCGTCCTGGCGGCGTATGTGGATTGGAGGGACTGTACGTCCTGGCCAACCAGTGCCAACGAAACGGCTATCCGGAAGACGGATTTTAAGAAGCTCGGAGAACCGACAGAAAAGCCGGGCCTCATCGGGCTTTTTGCCGGGTGTACACCATCCAGGGAGCCATCGAGAGATATCTCTCTGACGTGTATGAACCGACGGACGACCCCGACCGCTACACCTACGCGGCCGGGACGACGACGGGCGGTCTTGTCATCTACGACGATAAGTTCGCATACAGCCATCACGGCACGGACCCGGTGAGCGGCCTGGACGTCAACGCGTTCGACCTCGTCCGCATCCACCTATTTGGCCTTGAGGACGAAGAGGCGAAAGCAGACACGCCGGTCAATAAGCTGCCGTCCTTCAAGAGCATGACCGAGCTTGCCAAAAACGATGAAAAAGTCCGTCAGGAATGGGACGACGCCGACACGAAAGCGCTCCAGGAATCCTGGGATGACAGCGCGATCACGCCAGAAGGGACGCCGGTAGAAGTCGATAAGTCATGGCTGGCAGAACTCACGCGCGCGAAAAAAGGCGGTTTTGAATCGTCTCCTGAAAACGTGCTGACCATCCTCGGCCACGACATCAACATCAAAGGTCTTCCGGCCTACGACGAATTCAGTCACCGTGTCGTTTCACGCGGCGCACTTCCCTGGCGAAAGGATGCGAAGGATACGATTTGGACGGATGCGGATGACGCGTGCCTGCGGAACTATTTGTTCCGCTATTACAGCATCTCCGGAAAGCAGATGATTGACGATGCGCTCACGGAAACGGTCGTGCACAACGCCTTTCATCCTGTCCGCGATTACCTTGAAAGCCTCGTGTGGGACGGGACGCCGCGCGTCAGAACGCTCTTTACGGACTATCTCGGGGCGGCAAACACGACATACGAACAGGAAGTGACGTGCACATCACTCAAAGCGGCTGTCGCCCGCATCCTGCATCCTGGCATCAAGTTCGATAACTGCACGGTCCTTTACGGCCGGCAGGGCATCGGCAAGTCGACGCTTTTGGCTAAGCTTGGCGGCAGGTGGTTCAACGACTCCATCGCATCGATCCAAAATAAAGACTCCCTGGAACAGCTGCAAGGCTCCTGGCTCATCGAGCTTCAGGAGATGCAGGCCACAAACCGCGCGGGAAACGACCAAATCAAGTCCTTCCTGTCGAAGAGCAGTGATAAATTCCGTGTCGCTTACGGACGACGCACTGAGGAGTACAAGAGGCAGTGCGTGTTCTTTGCAACGACGAACGAAGACATCTGCCTGAAAGACCGCACCGGGGGTCGTCGCTTTTGGATCATCGACTGCACCGGCACGGCTGCCAAATCCGTTTTTGACATCGATGGTTATACACGGGACCAGATTTGGGCGGAGGCCATGGCACTGTATCAGCAGGATGCCAGCTTACGGTTATCGCCGGAATCCGAAGCCAAGGCCCGCGAAATCCAGGAGGCGAAAACAGAAGGATCAGAGCTTGTGGGCATCATCAAGAGCTACCTGAACACACCGGTACCGGCAAACTGGAACAAGATGACCATTGCTGAACGCCATTACTTCGTCGAAAACGGCGAAACCGACGGCGAAGAAGAGACGCAGGAACGGTTCCTAATTGTAAAAACCTGTGCATTGGCCATCTGGTGCGAATGCCTGGGCGGCAACCGGTTGAACTTCAACAACGCGAAAGCGCGGGAAATCAACACGATACTGGCCAACCTTGATGGTTGGGAACGTTATAAAGGTAACAAAAGAGGTGTATTAAAATTCAAAGCTTATGGTGCACAGCGGGCGTACGTACGCATCAAAAAAGACGATAATAAGGCGCCCCAAAAAAGGTAGGCAATTGCCTACCAAAAACCAAAAATGGGAAAAAAACGTATGAAAAATACTCTCATTACTGATTATAAAAAAGGTAGGCAATTATTGGAAAAGGTAGGCAGTTTTTTATGAATTGCCTACCGCCACCATCCGCTTACCTAAGCCATTTATCCCCTAAAGGTAGGTAAGGTAGGCAATTTTTTATTTAATTAATTAGAAAAGGGGAATTAGGCTTATAAGGCCGATTTTAGTAAAATCTTCTTTGAGAATGGTATGAGAAAGTAAAAGCCTAAATGCCATTTTATAAAATGTAAGGGAAAAATTGCCTACTTTGCCTACCAAGGTCTTGGTTCGTAATACGAGGAGTGTGTTTTTTTGAATGGACATTTTAGAAAAAGAGGTCGAAAAGTACCTCGTACAGTATGCACATAAAAATAACATTTTAACGTATAAATTGGTAAGTCCTGGAAATTCCGGGGTGCCGGACCGTATTTTTGTGAATCGCGACGGCACGGTCCGCTTCGTTGAAGTAAAAGCGCCTGGAAAGAAACCGCGGCCGCTTCAGCAGAGCGTGTTTGCAAAGCTTGCAAACCATAATCAGCCGGTCCTTATCATCGACACAAAAGGGGACGCACAGCTTTTCATCGACCAATTCCGGGGTGGCGACGATGCGGTTTAAGCCACACGCGTATCAGCGTAAAGCGATTGAAACGGCACTGGCAACGCCTCGCTGTGGTTTGTTCCTGCCGATGGGCCTTGGTAAGACTGCGGTAACACTAAGCGTCATAAGTAACTTAATCTATGACCGCCTGGAAGTCTCGAAGGTGCTGATCATCGCGCCAAAGAAGGTCGCAGAGTCTACCTGGCAGGACGAAATCGAGAAGTGGGATGACTTTAAAAGCCTGACCTACTCAACGGTCCTGGGCAGTAAGACGCAGCGCGTTAAAGCGCTTCTCCGGAACGTTGATATCTACATCACGAATCGCGAGAACACGGTTTGGCTGATGGAGTTCTTTAATTATCGGCCGCCGTTTGACTTACTCGTCATCGACGAATCGTCGAGCTTTAAGAACTCCCAGGCCAAACGCTTCCGGGCTCTCCGGAAGTGCCGCAGCTGTTTCGACCGGATGATTCTCCTGACTGGGACGCCGTCGCCGAATAACCTGATGGACCTCTGGGCGCAGCTGTATCTCCTCGATGGCGGCGAGCGCCTGGGCCGGACGTTAACGGCATACCGGCATAACTATTTTCGGCCGGATAAAACGAACGGCCTTATCGTCTATAGCTACAAAATCCTTGGCCCGAACGCCGAACAAGAGATCTATCGGCGCATCAGTGACATCTGTATGTCGCTTAAGGGTTCCGTCAACGTGCCGAAGATCATCAACCCGATTCGCATCCCGCTGTCGCCGGCGGAAATGGCACTCTATAAGAAATTTTCGAAAGAGCAGGTTTTAAAGATGGGCGATGAAGAAATTACCGCGCCGAACGCGGCAGCACTCTCGAATAAGCTCTTGCAGCTTTCCGGCGGTGCTATCTACGATGACGATGGCAACACCATCGTCATTCATGACGCAAAGATCCAGCGGCTCCTTGAAATCATCGAGGACAACGCCGGGCATCCGGTCCTGGTCTTTTACCAGTATAAGCATGAACTGGCAAGACTCAAGAAAGCTATCAAGGGCGCAAGAGAGCTAAAGACCTCAGACGACCTTCGGGCCTGGAACCGCGGCGAAATCCCCGTACTGCTGGCGCATCCTGCCAGTGCCGGCTATGGCCTGAACCTCCAGCAGGGCGGTCATATCATCGTCTGGTACAGCCTCACCTGGAGTCTTGAACAGTATCTCCAGGCCAACGCCCGTCTTTGCCGACAGGGCCAGACGGAGACCGTCGTCATCCATCAGCTGATTGCTAAAGGGACCGTCGATGAGGCCGTCGCCCAAGCGCTGAAACGTAAGGAAGCTGGCCAGCAGGCCATGCTGCTTGCGATTCGTAAGACTGTGGAGGAATTACAATGAAACGACATAAAGAACTACTGCCGGAACGGCCCTGCCGCGTAAAGCTGAGTCCGTCCGGCAATCTTATCAAACGCCGCGCCAGTCGCTGTGATGCAGGAAAAGCCCGCGGTGCACGCTTTGAAAAAGAGCACACTGATTATCACCGCGTCGAACTTGATGACGCTATCCGTGAAGCGCGGCGTCTCCGTATCGACTACGGCATCTATATGGCAAAAAAGAAAGCCGGACTTATCTAAGGAGGAGACCCATAACAAAACCAAAGGACTTTCCGGGCTACTACACGCCGGGCGTCGTAAAGACACACAAGATGACAGAAGAAGAAAAGAAGGAATTCGAAGAAGCCCGGAAGCGGCGCCGCAACCGCTTCCCGTGGCGGCAGTCGAAGAAAGCAAAGTCCGACGCGGACTCGTTTACTATTGGCTGTATCTATCAACAAAGAAAGAGGGATGACTAATGTTACTGAGCGGCAACCGCATCAAGCGGGAAATGGCAAAGGGCAGTATCGTAATTACGCCTTTTGAGGACAGGCATATCAATCCGAACAGCGTGAACCTCACGCTGCATAACGAGCTGGTAGTCTACGACGACCAAGTACTGGACATGGCCACAAAAGAACCATCACATAAGGTTGTCATTCCGAAAGAAGGCTATTTGCTTCGGCCAGACAAATTGTATCTTGGCCGTACGAACGAATACACGGAAACGCATGGCTTCGTTCCGATGATTGAAGGCAGGTCTTCCGTCGGTCGCCTCGGCATGATCATCCACGTCACAGCAGGCTTTGGTGACGTCGGCTTTTGTGGCTACTGGACTCTGGAGATCTTTGTGGTGCAGCCGCTGGTGATTTATCCGGACGTCGAGGTTTGCCAAATCTACTATCACGACATCGACCCGGGCGCCGATGAATATCATTCGAGTAAGTACCAGCACAACCACGGCGTCCAGGTAAGCCAGTTGTGGACGGAGTTACAGGATCGTAAGCTGTGGACAGAATTAAAAGACCGTAAGTAGAAAAGGAGCTGATTGATTTGAGCCTTGCAAGAAAGATGAAGCGCGCGGCCAGGGCGCCGCGTATCCCACTAAGCCATGAACCCAGCAGCGGCTACATGTTACAGTCAAGAAGTGCAATAATTGCACCACATCGGCCGACGCTTCATGATAAAGAGCTGATTAACAGAACGTTAGCCAGGTCCGTCGATTACTGGATGACCTGTACGCTGATGGCGCTTCATGATGAATTCGGCTTCGGCGTCGTTCGTCTCCAGCGCGCTTACGATAAGATCTGCGGCATCGCATCGTGCATGCAGGCCGGCACCATCACGCTGACGGACCTCACGCATTTCGTCGGCTGCAACTTCGACGAAGACCGCTACGAAAAGCTTTTCGGGAAAGACAGTAAGATTCCGATTCCGCAAGCCGAAGAACAACTGAAACAACATCTTCCCGTGTCGCTTCCCGAAGGGATGCGTAAAAAGCTTATCGACGCTGCGAACAATCATAATTTGACGTTGAATCAGTACATCTTGAAAGTCCTCAAAGAAGGACTCGCGAAGGAGGGTAAGTAATGGGGGATGCAGAAGCGTATTTAAACAGCGTTCGTGAGCTGAATGTATTGCTGAAGATGAAAGAGCTAGAACGCTCACGTCTTGAAGCAGACATTTGTTCACTGTCTGCAATTGACTACAGTAAGAGTAAGGTATCCGGCGGAGAGCCGGCGGACCTTTCGAATAAGATTGCCAGGCTTGATAAGCTGATCCGCGATGTCGACGCTGACTGGGACCGGCTCATTGACCGGAGAGAAGAAGCAAAGACAATGCTGCTTTTGATGGACGACGAGAAACAGCGGCAGCTACTGACACTGTACTACGTCCGTGACGCCGGCATCGATGACATTGCGGCGGCGATGTGTCTCAGCAGGTCCCAGCTTTTTCGCGAAAAAGATAAAGCGGTCAGAGCTTTTGAGCCGTGCTATGTCAAATATCGAAAAGACAAGGCCCAAAAGTTGGGACTCAATGCGACCAAATGAGAGTCAATGCGACCGAACGAGACTGCGACTAAGTGATATAATATAAACTGTAAGAACTAAGGGAATCAGGTACGCAGGAAACATGGAAAACTCGTCAAGTTTACACCTCCTTATTCTTAGAAAAGTATAACCGCATAAGGGAAAGCCACCAGCCAAGACAGCTCATCCGCCGCTAGTGGCTTTTCTCATGCCGGGATAGCAAGAATAGCGTGTACGCTAGTACGAGACACGAGAGAATTTTAGTAAAACATAAATTATTTGAGAGTTTAAAATTATTAGAAATTAAAAGTTTATTTCATAATAATTTTAGGTTCTTCTGTGAAACAAGCACCGCGCAGGGGTCGGCGCCACCCCGATGATTTTTTAGTTAAAAACTTTTTTGGACATTTGCTTTTCAATAATGGACATTCGTTCAATATGTCCACTACAGGAGGTGGTGGCGGGTGAATGTAACGAAGTGCTGGCGGGATTTGATTATCTCGCAGCGGGAGTTCGCGAAAATCCTGGGGCTGACGCCGCAGCGCGTCTCCCAGCTGGTCCGTGATCAGGAGCTGGTCTGCAACGACGAAGGTAAAATCATGCTCGTGCAGAGCCTGATGTTCTGGCACCGGCAATCGGCGGGGAACGTGGACGGTGGCAAAGGCGTCTCCTACGACGACGAAAAAGCCCTCCACGAAAAAGCGAAACGTGAGATTGCTGAATTGAAGTTAGGGGAGCTCAAAAATGAACTGCATAAAACCTCAGACATCACGTATCTCGTCGGCAACATGGTTGTTGTGTTTCGCCGAACGCTTTTGGCACTGCCTTCCAAAATGGCAACCTCCCTTGCCGGCAAAACGCCGGAAGACATCAATGAGATGTTGACAAAAGAAATCAACCGAGCGTTAAAGGACCTCTCCGAATTCGACGCGGCTAAACTTGAGGATATCGACAGCGGGGATGATGACGATGGTTAAACCAGTCATTCCGCCGAAGACGATACACCTCATGCAGAATATTCTCGCCGAAGTCGCCCCGCCGCCGCTGATGACGGTATCCCAGTGGGCTGACGAATTCCGTCAGATTCCGGCAGAATATGGCGCAGATCCAGGCAAATGGGTATCGAAAAACTACCAGATCCCCATCATGGACGCCTTCACGGCGAAAGGCGTCACGAAAGTCGTGGCGATGCTGGGTGCGCAGCTCGGGAAGTCTGAAATCCTCTTCAACCTCCTCGGCCGCTTCATCCATTTGGACCCCTGTCCGATGTTGATGGTCCAGCCGACTGTTGAAGACTCAAAGGACTTTTCGAAGGAACGTCTTACGCCGACGGTCGCGATGACGCCGGTCCTGGCCGACCGCATCCACGAACAAAAGTCTCGGAATGGCGACAATACCATCCTGAAAAAGCTCTTTCCAGGCGGGTATTTGTCACTTGTCGGCTCTAACGCCCCATCAGGCCTTGCGAAGCGCTCGATTCGTGTCCTAGTTTGCGATGAAGTGGACCGTTTTGCACCGTCAGCTGGCACAGAGGGCGACCCAGTCAACCTGGCTGAAAAGCGTACGTCAAACTTCTGGAACCGCATTATCGGCCTGTTTTCGACGCCAACCGACGTCACCAGCCGCATCATGCGCGAGTATATGCTGGGAAGTCAGGAAGAATGGCGCTATCAGTGTCCAAACTGCGGTGAGTGGCACTGGGTAACTATCTCTGACATGAAATTTGAGTACGATGAGTACGAAAAAGACGGTCAGAAGAGTTACGAAGTCCACGATGTGTGGTGGATTTGCCCTGACTGCGGCTTCAAATACAACGAAGCGCAGGTCAAATCGTTCAAGCAAGGGTACATTTGTTTAAATCCAGGCGTTAAAACGGTTCGATCCTTCCATGTGAACGCCTTTACGTCGCCTTGGGTGCATTGGAACGACATCGTCCGCGAGTATCTCGAAGCCAAAGACGACGAAGAGTCGATGAAAACCTTCGTGAACACGCGTTTGGCGGAAATCTACAATCCCGACAGCGGCATCAAAGACATGGAACCGCTCCTGGCACGGCGTGAAACCTATAAAGCCGAGCTCCCGGACGGTGTTTTGCTCCTTACGGCTGCCGTCGATACGCAGGATGACCGTCTGGAATACGAAATAGCCGGATGGGGACGTGGAGAAGAGCGCTGGGGCATCGAAAAAGGCATCTTGCTTGGCGTTCCGGATGCCAACTCGAACGTCTGGGCCGATTTGGACCGGCTTCTTGCAAGAGAATGGACGTTCGCCGACGGCAGGACGCTTAAAGTGGCCCGGACCTTCATCGATAGCGGCGGTCACTACACCGAAGAAGTTTATCGATACTGTCAGGACCGTCAGTATTTGCAGCGTTTCGCCATTCGAGGCGCTCACGAATTCGGGGTGCCGCTTCTCTATAAGCCGGCAAAGGCTACGAACTTCCCAGGCCTCCTGCTGACGCTCCTCGGCGTCAACGATGGCAAGGAGTATATCCTCCAACGGCTGAAAAACGTCACCGCTGCGGGACCGCAGTACATGCATTTTCCGGATGACGACGAACGAGGCTATGACAGGCGCTATTTCCGTGGTCTTTTAGCTGAAAAGCTAGTCCTAGAAAAGAGTCGCGGCCGCGTCGTCAAAAAGTGGAAGAACGTCGCGCCGGACGGCCGTAATGAACCGATTGACCTTCAGGTCTACAACCTGGCTTGTATGCGCTCGATTCGGCCCGATTGGAATGCCTATGAAGAAGCAATTAACGGGGTACCCGTTGCGGCGCCCCATAAAGTAACACGAAAACAGTATGGCTGTATTCGGAAAGGAGTGGTCGTATGAGCGACACGGTACAGCAGGCCCGCCTGCGGTCGCTCCTGGAAGCGGAAAAGAAAGTACTCACCGCCCAGGAGTGGCAGAACGGGACGATTAAGAACCGTCGGGCTGACTATCAGCAGATCCGCAAGTCGATTGACGAGCTGAGGGCATCCGGTGTGACGCTCCCGGAAGAAACGGCTGCGGGAACCGCAGGTAACGTGGCCGGCTCCCGAACGAAACGGTTCGTCCTACTAGATTGAGAGGTGTGAAATGGGAAAGAAGAAACGTAAGCACAGCAAAATGGCGCGGATGCCGACGGAAAAGAAACTAAATATCACGCGGCAGGCCGTACGCAATTCCGGATACTCGGAAGCCGGTGCCTCTTTCCGCAAAGGCAGCCTCGCCGCCTGGAGTCCTCGTAAATCATCGCCGCAGAGCGATATCGACGCAAATCTTGGCGTTCTACGGGGCCGCTCGTCGGACCTAGCTCTCGGCACTCCGGTTGCGTCGGCGGCCATTAACACCTCCCGCACCAACATCGTCGGTGCCGGCCTTAAGGTGGCACCCAGGCCAAACTATCGACTTCTCGGCCTCAGCGCCGAGCAGGCGGAAGAATGGAGCCGTAACGTAAAAGCCGAGTTTGACCTGTGGGCCTCCAGTACAGAGTGTGATATCTTCGGCCGTAATAATTTTTACGACATGCAGGATATCGCCTATATGGATTATGCCATAGATGGCGATGCCTTCGCACTGTTCAAGTATCGGCCCTCTGGGCCGCTGATGCCATATTCCCTTCGCATCCAGCTGGTAGAAGCAGCCAGGGTGAGCAACCCGTGGGCAATTAGTACCGACGGTATTACGCTTCCCGGCTCTATCGTGATGCATAACAATGATAACGGGAACCGCATCATCAACGGTGTCGAAATCGATGATGACGGCAAGGTCGTTGCCTACTACGTGTCGAACCGTTACAATTACGACCCGGCCAACATGTATAAGTTGCAGACCTGGGCGCGCGTCGAAGCACGCGGCAAACTGTCGGGGATGCCCAATATCCTTCAGATTTGCCACGATGAGCGTGCTGAACAGTATCGCGGTGTACCGAAACTTGCCCCGGTCATCGAAACGATTAAGCAGACCGGGCGCTACACGAATGCCGAATTGACAGCGGCCATCATCAAGGCCTACTTCACCATGTTTATCAAGGAAACGGCGGACCACGAGTCGAGCGACGTTCCGATTTCGGATTTGATGAACGGTACGAATAAGCACCTGCCGGCGCTGGACCCAAACAGTATCGCCATTGGTCCAGGGACGGTCAATATGCTGCCGCAGGGCTATGACGTCGCCGCTGTGGATCCACAACGGTCGCTGTCGACCTTCGAGCCCTTCGTGAAAGAGCTGACGAAGCAAATCGGCGCGTCCCTGGGCATTCCGTACGAAGTCTTAATGAAGAGCTTCAATTCCAGCTACACCGCAAGCCGTGCCGCACTGCTCCAGGCTTGGAGCGAGTTCAAGATGCGGCGGACGTGGTTCTCCCGCGATTTTTGCCAGCCTGTCTATGAGGCATGGCTGACGGAAGCGATTGTCCGCGGCCGCGTTCAGGCGCCGGGCTTTTTCAGCGATCCCGTTAAGCGCGCCGCGTGGTGTAATTCGGAATGGTTCGGCCCGGTCATGGGTGTCCTCGACCCGGTCAAAGAAGCGCAGAGCGCACAGCTTCGTATCCTCTTTGGACTCAGCACCCGTGAAAAAGAAGCGGCTGAAATGACGGGGACCAGCTGGGATGAAAATATTGAGCGTCTGGCGATTGAAAACAGCCGCTTGTCGGCGCACAAACTGCCGACGTATCCGTCGATTAATGGCAACGGACAGACGGCAGCGGATACAGGTCCCGCCGCACCGAATACAGGGCCGGCGAATCCGGCAGAAGGAGGAAATGAACAGTGAAATTCTGGAATTTTGCGTCGAGCGAAACCGAGCCGGATAACGTAGCGCTCCGCATCAGCGGCGACATCGTCGACGATGAACAGGCCTGGCTGTATGAATGGCTCGACCTGCCGTGTGCGTCGCCGAATGCGTTCCGCCAGGAGTTGGCTGACTATGAGGGTAAGAACCTGACGGTCACCATCGACAGCTACGGCGGCAGCGTTTATGCCGGTACCGGCATCTATAACGCGCTGATGGAACACCGCGCGAACGGTGGTCACGTCACAACCGTCGGCGATACGAAAGTCATGAGTGCTGCAACCGTTATTTTTATGGCCGGCGAGGAACGCAAGCTGGCTCCGGGATGCGTTTTTATGGTCCATAATCCGCTTACCGGCGTTAGTGGCTATGCCTCGGACCTGCGGCACACCGCCGACGTTCTTGACGAAATCAAAAACTCTATTTTGAACGCTTATGAACTCAGTACCGGTAAAGACCGTAAAGAGCTGTCGGACCTGATGGACGCAGAAACGTACATGAGCGTACAGACGGCCATCGATAAAGGTTTTGCGACGGGTATGCTCTATACCGACGTACAAAACAGCGCACCGCACTGCGTTGACTTCAATCATCAGCGCTTTGTGAACTTTGCGGTAAACGACGTAAGTGAAATGAAACGTATTTTAGTAAAATACAACAAAGGAGATACGAAAATGGACGATAAGAAAGTAACAGTCGCCGATTTGGAAGCGAATCACGGCGATCAGGTAGCAGAAATCCGTAACGCAGCCATCGCTGGCGAACGTGCTCGCATGAGCGCCCTCGATGCCCTGGACGACGGCTCTGAACAGGTGCATAAAATCGTAATGCACGCCAAAGAAGTTGGCCAGACGGCGGAAGACATTCAGTTCTTCGTCGATACGGCGAAAGAAGCAATCCCCGCTAAGGATCCTGTTAATGCCGGCCAGCAGTTTATGCAGAATCTCATTGACGACAACGTCAACAGCGGCGTCAATGATGTAAAAAGCGGCGCGGTCACCGATAACGGCGCCCAGGACGAGGCAGAACGCAAAGCGTTTCTTGACAAGCTTAATGCTCAGGTAGGAGGTAGAAAATAATGGCTGAATTGGTACAGAACGTAAGCTCGCAGAATTTTGACGGCCTTATCGGCGGCACCTATCCTCATCTTCTGACGGCAGGTGTAACCATTGTTGCCGGTGCTGGTGCTCTTAAGCGCGGTACAGTCCTCGGCAAAGTATCGGCCAGCGGCAAATACACCACGGCAGACAGCTCTAAGACAGACGGTTCGCAGACCGGCTGTGCTATTTTGATTAATGACGTCGACGCTTCCGGCGAAGATGACGTCGTCACCGAAGCTTATGTCGCCGGTATGTTCAACGCCGACAAACTTATCTTTGGCAGCTCCGATACTCGCGCAAAACAGGAAGACAACCTTGTCCTCCACAACATTTACCTTACTGCAAATCACTAGGAGGTTATAGAAAATGGCACTCGACTACACCAATACCTTTGAGCTTCTCCAGGCTATTGACCGTATGTATCGCCCGACTACGCTTTTTCGCGATACGTTCTTTGGCAGTGAACAGACATTTGCCAGCGAATCCGTCTTGATGGATTACCGGAAAGGCTCTCGTAAGATGGCTCCGTTCGTATCTCGTAATGGCGGCGCCGCTAATGTCGCTCGTGACGGCTTTATTACGAAACAGTACACTCCGCCGATGATGGCGCCGGCCCGTGTCACCACGATTGGCGATATCGAAAAACGCGGTTTTGGCGAATCCGTCATCTCGTCCCGTACTCCGGCAGACCGTGAACAGGAACTGGCCGCACGCGATATTTCCGAATTGATGGATATGAACGTACGTCGTATCGAATGGATGGCCGTGCAGACCATGCTGAACGCGGGCTTTACCGTTTCCGGCACGACTGCCGACGGCGCTACCAGCATCATCGACAACGTTTCTTTTGGCGAATTCACGCACAAAAAGACGCTGTCCGGTACCGATATGTGGAGCAACACGGCCGCAGATATTTACGGCTGCCTGAAAGACATGTATGAAACCGTAGCAACCGACAGCGGCTATGCGCCTTCTGTCCTTATCACGACGTCTAAGACTATCAGCTACATGCTGAAAAACGAAGATCTCCTGAAATACCTGCTTCGTCCGTCTGATCAGCTGAAAGTCGCAACGTTTGCACCGCGCATCGAAAGCGAAGCGGTCACGAACGTCGGCGCTTTTCTCGATATGAATGGCCTCCAGGTATACGCATATGACGGCGTGTATGAAGATGAATCCGGTAAACTCCAGAAGTACATTCCGGATGGTTACGTTATCATGGCCCGTAAAAACATCGGTTCTCAGCTCTTTGGTGCTGTTACACAGCTCGAAACGGACGGGGCTTTCCACACCTATGAAGGCGCTTATGTACCGAAGGTCTGGGACGACGTCAACAGCGACACGAAGAAAATCCGTCTCGCTACTCGCTGCGTCGTGAAACCGGACTGCGTCGACGACTGGTACACGCTGAAAGCATACTAAGTACAGTGAGGGTGTCGTGAATCGCGATGCCATTTCCTTTTTGGGAGGACATTATGGATTTACTCGTTAAAAAATTTACACTTCGCTATAACGGCACGGATTACGGTCCAGGCACACTCGTCAAAGGCGTATCGGCTGCGGAAGGCGAAGAAATTCTTCGCGTAGCAGACGGCGACG
Organism: Megasphaera sp. NM10; assembly: GCF_000417505.1. GTDB lineage: Bacteria > Bacillota > Negativicutes > Veillonellales > Megasphaeraceae > Megasphaera > Megasphaera intestinihominis. The sequence goes on along the minus strand of NZ_APHY01000013.1, from coordinate 39,051 downwards.
TTGTCCGCCTTGACACGGTAGCAGACGGCGACGTTGTCCGCCTTGACACGGAAGTGGAAGCAGGCGGTGCAAAACATGCTACCGCTGCGAAAAAGGGCCTGCCTCCGGTCGACCCGAAAGCGACGGTCGGCCGTCGTAAGTAATGAGCCTTGAAGATTGGATGAAGGACGATATCGGTGATTTATTCGATGATGTCAGTGAAGCGGCCGTGTATAAGACGCAAGGCAGGCAGCTGAATATACAGGTTATCGCTGAAATCGGTACGAACGATACATCCCGTAACGCGCATGACAAAAGCCGCAGTTACGGCGATGCGTCCTTTACCGTCCTTGACGATGCGGAAAAAGGCGTCACGGATCCGCACGCGGGTGATGAAATCGTATATCACGGTACAACGTATACGTTTATGAGCATCGAGCAGCATAATCCTGGCGCTGTCTGGCGTCTGCGGTTCCTGATGCACGAATCGGCAATTGACTACGGAAATATGTGGGGGTGATGACCTTGGATATCCGGATTGAATATGACGATATGGCGACGCCGTTTTTGAAATATGTTGCCGAGAATCATCCGAAATGGGTGTCTTCGGCGCTGAAATCTGCGGCATATCAGTCCCAGAAAGCCATTAAAGAGGGTATCCGGTCTCAGGCTCCTGGCGGCCAGGCTTACGCTAAGCACGTGCTGGACGATTGGCATTATGCTAAGCTGGAACGCGCTCTAAACGGCTCAAATAAGAGCAGTTATCCTATTATGGGTAAACTGCGGCAGGCGGTCGGATACGATAAGAGCCAGGCTGACGCTGGCGTTGTTACGGTTGGCTGGCTCAGTCAGTCCGCTGCGCGCTTAGGCGGTAAGCAGCAAGAAGGGTATGAGACGCCGATGACGGAACGGATGCGAAAAGCGTTTTTCGCTGCCGGGATGCACCCGTCAAAGAATAAGCTGATGCTGGACACAAGGTCTCGTCAGACTATGGCACCGATGGTGCCGCGCGTCCATGAAATCGCATCGGCAACGATGCAGCAGAAAATCCTGTCGTACCTTAACGGTAACGGCGCTCGTTCGGCCGCATCCTCCGGCCGAGTTTATCGTGTCTTTAAATAGGAGGCTGTCATGGAATACACATTGCCTTTGCAGACGATAACCGACGCCTGGATGAAGGCCCTGAAAGACAGCGACAGCATCCAGCAGTACTGCAAAGATCATTACGGTAAGGCACCGGTCCTCATCAACGGCGGTAATCCTCGGGAAGCTCCAGACGGAGATTATTGCCCGTATATCGTCGTCATGAACGGCTCGAAAATCGAAGGAGCAGACCAGAGTACACTGTCCTATACAATAGGTGTCGGCTGGGTCGTGAAGAACAACAACCTCACTGTTGATGGTAAAGTCGTGCAGAACGCTTACTATCCGGACGCTAAAGAAATCCAGCTGACAGGGGCTGTCGAGTGCGACGAATTAGGCCAGCTCATCTATGAAACCTTGCAGACATTTGCGTCCGACAGAGACTGGCCGATTTCCCGTGTCGATTATGACGTTACACCATCCGCCACCTATCCTCAGTTTATGGGGACGATGGTTTGTATCACTGAAATTACGCCCTCGATGGGTGAAACATTAACTTATTAGGAGGTTACAAAATGGCAAAACAGGCTAAAGGGATGAAGTCCGTAACGAACCTCATCTTTGAAACAACGTATGGTACGATGCCGTCTACAGGTACCTGGTACCGTCAGCCGATTAATAAAAACGCACTGACTAGCAAGCAGAACCTCATCACCACAAATACGATTACTGGCCGCCGCGATATGACGGAGCCGGGCATCGGTGAAATGGATGCATCTGGTCAGCTGGAGCTGCCGCTTGACGTCCGTAACATCGGCAACATCTTAAAAGGCCTCTTCGGCGCTCCGACAACAACGGCTGGCACGAAAGAAGGTACGTATCAGCACGTCTTTAAGGTCGGCGATGAAATCCCGTCGCTTACCGTCGAAAAAGGTTTTCCGGATATTGGCCTTTTCTTCCAGTACGTCGGTACGAAATTCAATAAATTCTCGCTGACGGCCCAGGTCGGCAACAACGAAACGACTTATACGGTAGATACGATGGCCAGCAATGAAGTGGAAGCCACGAAAACGGCCGCATCCGCACCTACAACGCTGAACTTGACGCGCTTTAATAACGTCAATGCCTCCGTCAAAGAGGGCGGTACTGCGCTTGCTACCTGCCGTAAAATGCAGTTGGATATCAACAACAACTTGGACGGCGACACGTACTGCCTCAACGGTTCCAGTATCCGTCCGTCCATCAATGAAGGTCAGTGCGAAATCACAGGGAATATCGAAACGCTTTTTGAAGATGATGCACAGCTGAAAAAAGCGATGGCCAGCACGGAAACCTCCCTGGAACTTGCTTTTACTCGTGATGATTTCAGTCTGACGTTCACAATCCCGGAAGTCATTCTCGAACGTGCTACACCGAGCATCAGCGGTCCGAAAGGTATTACGCAGACGCTTAACTATCGCGGTTATTATGCGGATGACAAGGGAAACAGCATCATCACGGTCACACTTATCAACGATGTGGCTTCGTACTAAGGAGACTGATGTAGATGGCAGATAAGAAAGTAATGACCAAAGAAGAAATCCAGAAGGAAGCGCAGGCTCGCCATGACCGCATCGTAGCGGACATCATGAAGATGGTCAAAGAAGGCAAGCTTCCGGAAATCCGCTGCCTGACGCGAAAACAGCGCCGGGAATTGGATAAACAGAAATTGAACTATTTGAAAACGGTCTTTCAGACGAAGGAAACCGCTATCGGGATGCAGGAAAAATGCTATGACTGGATCCTCGACAACGTGTATCCGGACTTTGACTTCGATGAACTTCCGAATAACATCTGCTTTTTCTTCGGGGAAGCGGTTTATAACGCAACGTATTCGGATGAATTCAGCGAAAAAAACTGATTGACGTCTGGGACTGGGCAGTCAATAAAGCTGAGTACTGCCAGACGTGTAAAGATCTGAAGAAAGACGACGACTGCGAGTCGTGCGACTATCGGATGCCCGAGCTGTCGCCTCTCAACGTCGTCGCTTATACGTTATGGGCTCATGTCTACACACAGTGGCGCTACGGCAGCGTAGGCGGCATGGGCGGCAGTGTACCGATGCCGATGGGCCTCGATTACAGTGCTGTGAAAGTGGCGGCAGATATGCTTGATATCGACCCATCGCCAGGAGATTTTGTGAAGATCCAGAAGCTGGAACGCTTTGAGTTAAACCGCATGAGGGAGATGATGAGAAATGGCGAACACTGATGTACAAATCAGAATTGTAGGGAAAGACGACGCTACGACCGCGTTTCAAAACGTCGCCCGTGAAGCGGAAACAACCCGGAAACAGGTAGAAGCGTTCGGCAACAGCATGTTGTCGATGCAAAGTGTTATCCGGAATACCGCCGCGTATGCGTCGGCCATCGCCGGCGTTAACGGTATCGCTGACGCGATGCACTCCGCTGTCGACTCGGCCGTCGAGTTTTACACGACGATGCAGACCGGGGCTATCAGCATGTCGGGTACCCTGATGTCCATGGCTCAGATTAACGGGAAAAACATCGAGTGGAATCAGGCGCTCACGATGTCTCGTGCCCTCATGCAGGAATTGTCGGACCAGGCCTTAGTCACAGGGGCCAGCACGAAGGAAATCAGTGAAGTCTTCCGTGCGATGCTCCCGTCGGCGTTAAACGCCAACATGACTATCGAGCAGACGCTAAAATTGGCCGGCGCTTTGACGACAGCCGGTAAAGCTATGGGTATCAGCGGAGATAACCTCTCGCGCGATATCCGTGACGTCATCAACGGTAAGAACGTTGAGCGTACTATCTTAGGCCAGCAGTTAGGTCTTACTAGCGAAGACATCAATCAAGCTAAGTCTTCTGCTGACGGACTTTTTAATTTCCTGAATGAACGTCTTCGCGGCGAAATTGAAGCGAACGGCCACTATCTTGATACACTGGAAGGCCGCTGGAATCACTTTAAAGAAGCCATTTCCCGTATCACTGGCACCGCGCTGACGCCGGCGCTCGAAAGCGCCACGCAGGAACTGAGCACTATCGCCGATAAGCTTGTCCGCGTCGATGTCGGTAAAGGGGAAGTCGTCGGTATCAATGGCGACGCCATTGAAGCGCTTCAGAACGCCACGATTGTCGTGGAACACTTCGGCAGCGGTATCGTTGAGGTCGGTCGTGACATCTCGACTATTCTTTCGCCGGCACTGTCTGCGGCGGTGTCACTCATTGAAGTCGCGGCGCAGCATACGGCAGCACTTACGGAAACGCTTTTGACGCTCTGGGTCGGGCGCAAGCTTAGCTACTACATTACCGATTTCCGGAATGCGATTACCGGCGCTGCAACCGCCCAGACGACTCTCGGCAGAGCGGCCGAAGCGGCCCGGACGCAGATCGTTGCTGAAAACGAAGCTATCGAAGCACAGACGGCGGCACAGCGCAGAGCGGCTCTCTCGAAAGCGCAGAGCAGTATGTCTGCTCTGGCCAGCGCGTCGGCAGGTGTGTCGAATAACGCGGAAACTGCCGCTATCGCTCGTCAGGTAGAGCTTGAGGCTGCCCTCGGCAACCAGATTCGTCAGAATATCGCGCTGGAAGCAGAACGCGCCTCTGCGATGACGATTGCCCGGACATCGTTTGAAGGTGCCCTGGCCGCGATGCAGGCCGGTGAAATGGACCTCGCCGCACAAATCCTTGAAACGACGACTGCCCTCGAAGGTCAGGGTTCCGCTGCCGAAATTATGGCCGCGAGAGCTAACGCCGCCATCGACCTCGTGCGAGCCGGGGAAGCGGACCTTGCCGAACAAATTGTCTCGACAACGCTTGCCAATGAACTCCAGGGTGAAACGAGCCTTACCGCTGGCACCCAGGGCGTCGAAGGCGCAGCTATGGCCAGTGAAGCGCAGACTGCATTGAGAGCCCGTACGGTAGAAACCAACGTCGCAACAGCAGCCACTGGTGCCGCCGCCGCGGCCAGCGGTGAAAAAGTCGTCCGTATGGGCGCCGTTGCAGGCTCCGCTATTAAGAACCTGACAAGCCTTGCCTGGGGCCTTGTTGGCGGCTGGCTCGGCGTTGCCGCCGCTATCGGGATGGCCTTATACAAGCTGTATGAGTACGCCAGTGCAGAACGTGACTGGGAAGAAAACCACAGCTATTGGTATAAGGGTGCTACCTGGGTTGTTGACCGCAACGGTAAAGTCACGCGCCGCGACTCCGGTGCCCCGACCGTTATGGACTGGACCGGTGTCGGCGCCGATTGGGGCGAAGAAGACCCGAACGATGTTGAAGAAGTCCGCAAGATGAATGAAGAGCACCAGAAGGAGCTCGAACAGCAGCAGCGGGAAGAAGAAGAAGCCAAGATGGCCGCCGACATGGAAAAACAGCAGCAGATCATGGCCAATCTCCAGAAGAAGCGGCCGGACCTCTTCGCTGGTGTTACCGGGAAATACGCAGGTGGCGGTGAAGGTGGTGTCGGAGGCGGTGGTGGTTCTGCAGCCAGCGGAGCGACGAAGGCGACGCAGGATGCGGCGAAAGCTCAGCGTGAGGCCGCCCAGGCGGCGCGTGACCAGGCGAACGCCAATAAGGAATACGCGCAGATCATCCAGGAAAACTCCCGGAAGATTGCCCAGGCCAACGAGCGCGTCGAAAACATCATCTCGAACCTGAACGAAAAGATGCTCGAAATGACGGGTACTCAGGCCGAAGTCGAGTTTGAAAAGCTTCACCGTGAAATTCAGCAGACGAATAAAGAACTCGCATCCTCTATCGTCACGCTGAAAACCTTTACGCCAAAAGCAGGGGCTGCCACGACGACGGACGGTACCTTTAGCATCGAAAAGAACTGGAAAGAACAACTTCTTTCCGGTGATGATGCGATTACGACGCTGACAGCACAAAAGCTCCACCTGCTTGCAGAAAAGTATTATGAACTGACCGGTGAACAGCCGACGGTCACTAGTATGCACCGCTACGGCAACGGTAATTCGTGGCACGACAGCGGCCAAGCTTTTGACCTTTCGGATGACAATCTTGAAAATAATCCGGACTTGCGCCACCAACTCGAAGCGTACGGCCGTCAAATCGGCTTGGTACCGCTCGACGAATATGAAACGCAATACGGGCCGAACGGCGAGTATTACGGCTCCTATAACGTCCATTTCAGCGACCACGGGGGCGCAATTCCCGGCGGCTTTGCGCCGCAGCAGACGGCACAGCCGGCCGCGCCGGTACAGCCAACTATCACACAGGATTCGGTTACTATCCCACAGACCGATGTCATTCAAACCATCGAAGAAGTCGCGCAGGAAATGAATTTTCCGTACCTGAAACTTCTTCTCGCTCTTGGTACCTATGAGTCCGGCGACCAACATAACGTCGCCACCATCGGTTCGAACAACTATAATCCGTCGTCTGGTGCCGCTGGTCCTTTCCAGATTATCCCGGGCCAGGATTATCTCGGGGAAGACGGCGAACGTCACGCAATCCCCGATGACTATGCCAGCAGTGTTCGGCAGAACACCATCGCCGCGATTGACATGTTCATGGGTAAACTCCGTGAAAATAATGGTGATATTTGGGCTACCGTTAAGCACTACGGCGAAGGCACAGATGAATATGTAGCCGGCGTACGTGCGATTTATGATTCCATCGGCGGCGACGGAACAAACCTTGCACCGACGTCGACGGCATCGGTCGGCAGTACGATTTATAAGTCGCCGTTCCTGCCGGATGCTTACAAAAAGCTCAGCGAGTACCAAAAACTGAAAATCGCGAAAATCCGTAAGGATGAAGCGGACAGATACGCGAAAGTCCAGTGGGAAATGGGCATTACCGCCGATGAAGCGGGAATTGCCGATGATGGGGATGACCGCGCCTGGGCAATTAAGCGGAAGTATTTAAAGAGCTATGACGAACTGTCCGATAAGGAAACGGATATCTATAAGCAGACCGGCTCCCGGTCGCTCGCTAGTCAGTACACGTCGGTCATGATGCAGAAGGCAAAGCTCGAAGAACTGGCCAGCTTGCGGGATTTGATGAAGACGGAACACGACGAACGTCTGACGCACTACAAGGGCCTTGAGTACTTGCAGGACGAATTTACCGTCAACATCAATAAAGATCAGCAGGCAGAGCTTGAAAGCTTTGTCGAGTACCAGCAAAAGCAGCTCCAGGAAGCAAAGCTTACCAACGAGCAGCGCATTAAGCTGGAACAGGAGCTGGCCAACAACATCAAAGAGCTGCGTGACCTAGAAGCGAAAACTGATTGGGGCGGCGGTCTCGTCAAGCTCGGTCAGAGCATGAAGGAGTACACGCAGGATATCGGCTCGGCCATGGCCAGTGGCTGGAGCTCGATTACGGATACTATCGAAGGTACGTTCGATAATATGTTGACGAAAAACGAATCTTTCGCGGAACGGATGCGCGACATGTACGTCTCGGTGGCCAACACCATCTTGAACACGATGATGAAGATCATCATGCAGGGCCTCATCATGAACACGGTCATGAAAGCCTTCGGCTTTGGTACCGGTGCGATGTCGACGGACCTCATTAGCGGCACCACAGGCAGTCTTCTTGGCTCGCTGAACGTCGGCGGCACCGGCCTTGCCAGCGCTTATTCGTATCATCACTCGCTTACGGGCTTTGCCAGCGGCGGCGTCGTTTCGCCGGGGTACTTTATTGCTGGCGAAGAGGGCAAGGAGCTCGTCGAAATGAGCGGCAATGGTTACGTTCATAACGCCCGCGAAACGGCGGAAATTCTCGGCAATAATAATGAGTCGACCGGCAGCGGCATCGAAAACGTCGAAGTCCGTATCGTCAATCAGTCCGGCCAGCCGGTGAAGTCGACGCAGGCAAACGCGCAGATTGACGGCAAAAAGCTCATCGTCACGACGATGCTGGAAGCCGTCGCCACGGACTATATGGGAAGTCGTACGATGCTGAAAGGAGCGCTGGGATAAATGGCAGATACGCTTACCTGGCCAAGCATTACAGCACCGGCTTACGGTACGACGGAGGACGTAGAGGATACGTCCCTCCGCTCTACCTTTGAAGACGGTACGACGCAGGCCAGACGGAAATTTACGAAGTCACGGAAAACGTGGGTGCTAAAGTGGGATAGTCTTCCTTACAAAGAGTACAACACGCTGATGGACTTTTTGCAGAATAAGACCTATTTTTCGGCGAAACCTTTTATTTTCAAATCCCCGATTGATGAGAAGACGTATACCTGCCGCTTCGTTGAAAAAGAGGCGTTTGAAACGGTTGCCGTGAACATGATGAGCGGCAGTGTAACGATTCGGGAAGATTAGGGGTGATAGGATGCTGTCATTATCGGCGATTGCAAAGTCAGAAAAGAATAAGCTCGACACAGATGGCGTTTTTGTCCTTCTCTTAGAGCTGAACCTTCCAATGAAGGATGTAGATCCTATCCGGGTGTGCCGGAACACTGAGGATATCAGCTGGAACGGCCACACCTGGCAGGCGTTTCCTTTTGAACTTGGGAAAGTCTCTGAGGATAAGAGCGGAAGCATCCCGTCATTTGAAATCCGTATCGACAACACCAGCCAGGCGCTGACATACTATGTCGAAGCGTCAAACGGGGCCAATAACGGGGAAGTCGTCTTTTACATCGTCAACACGAAGGCCCTGACGGAAACGACAGCGGAAGTCGAAGAGCATTACCGCATCACGAAGCTCACGGTAACGGAACATTGGGTAACGGCAACGGTCGGCACGTCCTACAATCCGCATTCCCGCCGTCCGGAAGGGAAGTACGTCAAGAACAGCTGCCGCTACAAAGAGTTCGCAGGGCCTGAGTGCGGCTACACCGGTACCGCGTATACATCATGCAACCGGACACTCTCAGACTGCCGCGCTCGCGGATGCAGTAAGCGCTTCGGCGGTTTCCCGGGTGTTGACCAGGGAGGTATTTACGTATGATTGACTACGAAGACCTTATCGGCATCCCTTTCATTAACCACGGCCGCGACCGTAATGTCGGTTTTGACTGTTACGGCCTTGTCATGGAAGTGTATCGGCGCTTTGGCATCGAACTTCCGGAGTTTACGGCCGACTGGGATGACGAAGATAAGATAAACCGTATCGTGCAGCGGGAAGCCGGTTCTTCTGCCTGGAGACGGGTAACAGCGCCGCTTCCGGTCCCGTGCTTAGTGGCGCTACGCATGGGTACGCCTCCCGGCATTGTGAATCATACGGGCGTGTACCTTGGAAACGGCAAATTCATCCACACACGGGCCAAAATAGGCGTCTGTATCAGCCGCATCGACTCACCTGCCTGGCGTGGCGTTATTGAAGGCTTTTATGAGTACGTAGGGGGCAAGAAATGATTACCGTCGTTTTCGTAAAAAACCCATTTGAACCACAAAAGAACAGAGAAGTACGCACGCTGCCTTACGTAAAAGGGAAAGATGTCAGCTACTATGTGCAGCAGTGTACAAAGGACCTGACGCTGCCGGATATGGTGATTTCCCGCAACAGTTACACCATCAACGGCACCCAGGCGGTACAGGATAAAGACTTTATCGTCTTTTCGCCGGTCGTCGGTAAAGGGCATGGCAAGAATCCGCTGCTGATCATCGCGACCGTCGCTCTGTCCGTTACCGCCATGAGCGTCGGTGGTCTTGTTGCCGCCGGTAGTTTCAGCGGTGCCGCCCTGGCAAGTGCTACGGGTTTTGCCGCGATTGGCGGGTATCTCGCCGCTGCAGCCGTCATGTTTATCGGCGGTTCGCTTATTCAGCGTGCGTTCGGTACCGCGAACACCAGCGGCTTTAAGGATACGTCTGAAAACCCGACCTACTCTTGGACAGGGATTACGACCACGAACGGCCAGAACAACCCGATTCCAATTACCTATGGCACGGTCCGCAGCGGCGGTCAGACCATCGGGAAGTACATTAACAGCGACTCGGATAAGCAGTATCTCAATTGGCTCGTCTGCGCCGGCTACGGCCCTTTGAAAATCTATGACGTGCAGCTGAATGACAACCCGATTGAAAACTATAAGGACGTCAAACTGGATACGCGAGAAGGCCTCAACGTCCAGGACATCATCCCGAACTTTAATGACACCATCAGCACGAAGACGCTTAGTTACGAAATCCTCGACAATGAATGGCGTACCGACCTTGTCACGGGATCTGCGACCCAGGGCCTCATCATCTACGTGGAGTGCTCGAACGGCTTGTACTACGCGAACGATAAAGGCGGTCTCGACGAAACGTATGTCACTATTGAGGCGCAGTATGCCAAAGAAGGTACCGGAGATTGGAAAGAGCTTGCGACAAATGCGAAGATTACCGGCAGTAAGTCTTCGGCTATCCGGAAACAGTACCGTGTCGATAATCTTGAAGCGGGTCAGTACTACGTCCGCGTTAAAGTCGTTTCCCGCGGCTATCCGACCACCTCGACTCGTGCCTGTACCCGCATCTGGTGGACTGGTGTCAGCGGCATCGTTTACGACGATTTTAGTTATCCCGGTATGGCTCTTATCGGCATCCGGGCGATGGCGACGGACCAGCTGTCTGGGTCGCCAACCCTGAAATTCATGAAACAGCGTTCGACTGTCTACGTCTGGAACCCGAATACCAACGCCTATGAAGAAAAGGCGGCGACGAATCCTGCCTGGGCGGCTTATGATATGGTACATCGGGCCAACAAGATTACCGACGCCCGTAACGGCAGCACCGTCTTCGTCCACCACGGCGCCGACGCGTCGTTGATGATGTACAACCAGTTTTCGGAATGGGCTGCATACTGCGACCAGTTCAACCTCAAAATCAATATCGAAATCAACACGTCTGGTGAAATGCTGGACGTCGTAAACCGTTACATCGCCCCGGTCGGCCGCGGCATTGTCGAGCTTTTCGGCACAAAATACGGTTGCGTCTGGGATGGGCCAAAGGAAGCGGTCCAAATGTTTGGTATGGGGAATATCATCTCCGGCACTTTCTCGGAAACATTCCTCCAGACGTCAGACCGTGCCAATGCCGTTGAGCTGACCTTCACAAATGCCCAGAAAGACTACGAACGGGATACAGTCAAAGTCTTTGGACCCACATTTGATACCGACGAATATGATACCACAAGTCAGCTGACGTATGACGGCATTACTGATTACGAACAGGCGTACCGGGAAGCGAAATTCCAGCTCTACTGTAACGCCTACATGGTCCGGACCGTCTCTTTCCAGGCGTCTATTGACGCCATAGCCTGTACAGTCGGGGACGTCATCTACGTCGCGCACGATGTGCCGATGTGGCAGACCAGCGGCCGTATCGCCTCCGTAAACGGCACAACGGTCGTCGTCAACGAGGTCATGAAGTCCTATGACAGTACGAAGACCTATACGTTTGCCTATCGGTCCTCTGCCGATGATACGCGCTATGAAGTCGGCTGTAAGTCGATTGCGGTCGGCGACTCGACAACGACAGTTGTTCTTGCCAGTACGCCGGCGACAGCTCCCGCTGCGGGTGACATCTTTGATATTGCCGAAGTCAGCAAAGGAACGAAGAAATTCGTCGTGCGGTCTATCAGCCGTACCGAAGACCTTGTCCGCGAAATCGAAGCGCTTGAGTATAACGAAAACTGCTTCCTTGAAAACTATACAATCCCGACACCGAACAACAGCGAATCCGACGTCAGCACTGTCCAGAACGTAACCAATCTCGTAGGTCGGCAGTCGCTCTGGAAGGACAGCGCCGGTCAGGTACACTCGAAGATGTATCTTTCCTGGCAATATCCTGCGGACCGGGTATATCAGTACTTCTCCGTATTTGTTTCGACGGACAACAAGAACTTTGTATCTCTCGGGACGGCCATCAGCAAGTACTTTGAAGTTGAAGTCAACGTCGATACGACGTACTACGTTAAAGTCTTTACAGTCAACCAGTTCCAGAAGTCGTCGGGGACGATGATTACTGTCGCTCCTGGTGCCGTTCAATCGGCGACGACGCCGACGGAAATCGTTGTAAATCCTGTATACCGGAAACTCCTCGACGGGACAGATTGCTATGATCTGCGCGTAACCTGGGGGCCGAGTGGCCTTTCCGGGCGTGTTTATTACAAGCCAAATCATGCACCGATTGAAAATCTTACTATCAAAGACGGCGTATCTGCCGACGAGCTCGGCTATTACAGCTCGTGGATTTACGCTGGCGAAGGCGTCAACAAACTCATGATTCCGCAGTGTGTATCCGGTGATACATATCGTATTGCAATTTGCACGGCCAACGCGCTCGGAGAATACGTACTGCCAGACAACGCGCCACACGTCGACCAGCTCTGCGCGCCAAGAACGACTATCCCGAACACACCGAGCAACCTGTCTATTGTTTTTAACAAGAGCCGGTGTACCGTCTCTTGGAGCGCGGTCACGAACGCAGATATCGCGTACTACGAAGTACGTACGGATTTACACGCGGGGACGAAAGACGATGCGCTTTTACTCCGCACGAATAGTCTCCAGGCCGACGTCAAACTGACGGAACGTACCGGTAACGTGTACGTCTATGCCTGCGGCACGGACGGCAAGTATAGCGCCGCTGCATCTGTCATTTACTCGAAGGCAGCGCCGAAAGCGCCGTCTCCGCCTACGGTTACAGATAAACTGGGTGGTATGAGTATCGTCGCCGTGGCACTTCCGGATGATTGTGTTGGCATGAACATCTACATCAATGACCTTTGCGTCTATTCCGTCAATAACGTCGTGACCTACACCTGCGCGGCGGGTATTTATGATGTTAGTGTCGCGTATGTTGATTACTTCGGCGAAGGTGAACGTTCGGCGACCACTCGATGCACCGTCAAAGAGCTCGTCGATACGTCGCTTCTCGCCGATCAGGCAGTGACCCGGCAGAAGGTCGACGCCATCATTGACAAGGCTGTGCAGGATACGCAGACGACGCTGCCGAGTTTGATTCAATCCACACAGGAGGACGTCAATAAAGCACGGTCCGAAGCGACAACGGCCATCAACGGCGTCATCGATGAGCTCAACAAATCGCCGGGCGACAGCAGCTATAAGTCCATCTCAAGCTTGAAGACGACGACAGACAGCATCTCTGCAACCGTCGCCAGCAATAAAACGGCGCAGGACGGCACTAACTCGACGATGCTCAGTAAAATCGAAACGAACGCCTCCGGCATCAGCACGGTCGTGGCTAACCTGAATAAAGCGCCGGGGCAAACGGGCTACACCGCTTTTACGACGCTCCAGCAGACGGCAGACAGCCTTACCGTCACCGTCAACAGTAACAAGTCGGCGCAGGATACGACCAACCAAAATCTGCTGACAAAAATCGAGGCCAACACTTCGGGAATCAATACCGTCGTCGCGAACCTCAACAACACAGATGCCAGTAAAACCGGCTACAAGGCCATCTCAGCGCTGAAACAGCAGTCGGACAGCATCTCCTCCACGGTGTCGTCGAATAAAGCGGCGCAGGACAAAATCAATGCCGCTCAGAACGAGACGAACGCATCGCTGACGTCACAGATTACACAGACGTCGTCGGCGGTCACATCCGTCGTCACGAACCTTAACGATGCGACAAAAGCGAAGACATATTCGGCCATTGCGCAAATGGCTGACAGCATCGCTACGAAAATCTCGCAGGGCGACATGACGAGCTACCTCCAGCAGGACCATACCGGCTTCTACATCAAGGGCAGTCTCATCAACATCGATGGCACGACCAAAATCGGCGATAACGTCATCACAAAGGACATGATTCAATCTAAGGCCGTGACCGCAGAGAAAATGGACGTCGAATCGCTATCGGCAATTACCGCGACGATTGGTACGTTTCAGTCGGCAACTTCCGGACGTCGTGTAGTAATTAAAGACAGTGTTACGGAAGTATACAACGATAAAAACGTTTTGGTTATGAGATGGGGGGTATGGTAGGTGCCTGTTGGTTTTGAGATTTACGACAATAGTGGCGTGAAGATTTTTGATAACCAGCAATTAACTGCGAGAATTATCGGGTCTTTTAAAATAACAAGTGGTGCTGGAAGCAAAAAAGTCAATGTTGATACTGGGTGCCGATTATTTATTTATACATATGAGAACCCGGGTACTAATGCTTATCGCCGGAATGTCTGGATTACAAATGGAAACACCATAAACTGGGATAACAGCACCGATTCAAGTGCAAAAAGCCACTATAACACCACAGTAGTTTATGGAGAATATTAAACATGGACAATTTTATTGAAATTACAAATGATAATGGGAAAGTGTTAGTAAATAGTGCGTGGCATAACCTTTCACTTTCGAGAAAATACACTCTCAACGGCAGAAAATCTTATACAGTCCCGGTATCACCAAACGAATTAATTGCAATACAAATTAACGGCAGTAATATGTGGGCTTACGTAGATAGAGACCCTAATTATGCATATATTTTGATGGATGGAAATCCCCTGTCAAGCGAAATCCGTAATCCCGCAACGTCCCTTACATGTACTGTTTATATCTTTGGCGAAAATAAAGGCACATCGAACTGTGGTTTAGAAATTTATAATGACGCTGGAGAACAAATTTTTTCGAGTGCTTTAAAATATCTGAAACCTGTTGACTGCGTGGGCTTATCGCAAGGTGATAAAAAGGTATATGGCGTGCCTATCGCGATTGTTTGCGGTGCACCATGGGAGGAAGATACAAATGGTGAGGTTTTTGACCGATGGGGGTACAAAATGGATAATGTTTATACCGTCAAATGCATTGATTTAGGTGGAACCATTGATGAGGAAGACATGCACTACCCAGCAGGAGATTTTGGCGATTGTGATCTTTTAATTATCGACGTTACAAATTTTTAGGAGGAATGAATCATGAAAAAAGAATTCAAGGTAAATGGTAAGGTTACATATCCGCAGGGGATTACGTCGCGTACGACGTACACGTTCATCGATGATGCAGGTAATATGATCACGCTGAACGCTGACACGGACACAGATTTCGACTATGGCGACGCTGTCGTCATGGACCTTGAAAAGAAAAACACTTTGACCGCCGCAGAAACAACCACAGACACGACGACTACAACAACCGACACGGATACTACGAAAGAGGCTGACTGATGAAAAAGCAAACCTATCAACCGCCGGAGCTCAGAGATGCCAGCAATAATATCGTGCAGGCCGGCACGTACGGGCGCTATACACCCCTGGCCAACGCGGACAATACCGGCGTCCTTGACTACATCAATAACAATTTAGAGGCGCTCTACGATATGATAAACGCCCACAAAAACTACGTCGCTAGCAAAACCGACCTGCCGGCGACGGGCGATGCGGGCACCATCTACGTCGCATCAGACACCGGTATCTGGTACGGCTGGGACGCTGTAAAAAAAGCTTATGTCGCCTACAGCGACCCCCGGACCGCGGCCGACGAGGCAAAGGCCAGCGAGACAGCAGCCAAAGCCTCAGAGACGGCGGCAGCCGCCTCGCAGAAAGCAGCGGCCACGTCCGAGACAAACGCCAGCAAGTCAGCAACCGATGCGGCCAACGCCAGCGCCTCGGCCGGTACATCGGCCACCAGCGCCGCATCCTCAGCGTCGACAGCGTCGGCAAAGCTTGACGCCGTGAACAGCGCATCAAAGATCGCGACCGATACGCTGGCGCAGGCGCAAAAATTAACGACAGCAAACGGCGGCCTCTCCGTCTACGTAGACAGCGATGGCCACCTCTGCTACAGAATCATCGCAACAGCATAAAAGGAGGAATCAGCATGAGCGATACAACAGACACGGTAGTCGCCCAGGGCGTCCTGCCGTCCCTCAAAGGACAGACAGAGACGAACGAACACCTTAAAGGCATCCAGACAGCTCTCGAAGACATCGCCAAGTCGCAGGCCATTGCAAATAGCGAGACACTCGACCCGTACGTACTCGCCTGCATCGACGGCACGGCAACCGGTTTCAAACGGGCTATGAAACTGTATTTTCAACTGCACAAAGTCGTGAATACGGCGGCCGATGACGGCACAGTGACCTACCCAACGGCGGCGGCAATTACAGCATGCGCAACGAATTTTTATAACTTACTGCAAAGCAGCTTTTCGTGGGACGGCGGTACAAAATTTAGCGATCCGGCCGTATCGAGCGTCAGTACCGGCACAAAATTCGGCGATAACACCAAGCTGACATGCACGCCGAGCACCGCGGACGTTGCCGGGCAGGATGACTACGCGGGGCTGCCGCTTTTTGCTTGCATCGACTGCAACTGGATTATCAATCAAGACACGCTCGATGTACAAATCACTGCAATCGAGGGTGTTACCGGCAATTTCAAGCGCTATGATAAGGACGTGTATGTCGGCGTCTTGCAAATGACGGGGTATCACTACTACACAAACCCCTGCGAAAATTCAAGCCAGGAATACACTGAAGGTTATCGCATCGGCTACGACGCGTCAAAGCCGCATTGCCAGCCTCTGCCGGAGTCCGTCCGGCTTGACGGCACGGTGCGCCCGTGGGTCGTACACGGCAAATATGCGGCCGGTGTCAATACAGCAGGGGGCTATTCGTGCTGCTCGGGCGCCGTGCCGGCCCATGATGTATCGCATAACTCGGCACACACGTCGGCAGCATTGAATGGCAAAGGGTATGCAGGTGAATGTTCTACGGATAACTCGTTTTTGCAGCTTATGACTCACGTCATCCTGGGGTCGCTGACGCTGGATGGCATCTTGAACGGCTGCTACTCGTACTATACAGAATGCGAAAATCTCGTGGCTGAAACTAATACGCACCGCTTACTTACAAAAGCGTCTGACTACGATATTTTCGTGGTCGGGTCAGTGCTGAAGTTGCATAATCAGACCGGCAGCGATAATCACGACGGCGTTTGTCAGGGGACGAGCAGCATCAGCGGCAAAGATGGCTACGTCATCAAAAACGTGGAAAAAGTTACCATCAGCGGCACCGAGTACACCGCCATTTATTTTGATGAAACTTTTAATACTGCGGTACGCGCGGCATCCGGCGCTCAAAAAGGCGCGACGGTAGGGTATACGTATTTTTGGCGGACCGGGTCCTGCGATAACGTGCTCGGAAATACGGGGTCCTTGAACCCTACGGATGCAAAGCACCCGTGCAAATTGCAGGGCATTGAATTCGGGTGGGGGCAATGGCAGGTTGTTGCGGACACGATTCTGAACGGCTTCCAAGACAGTGGCGACACAACGAATTATTATTGGACACCTTATATTTGTAAGAACGCGACGAAATACTCGACGGCTATCACATCTGATTACAAAGCCACAGATATTAAATATCTCGGCACAGAATCATGGCAGTACATCAAAGCGAATAAGTACAGTGATGGTATTTACTATCCGGACAGTGTCGGCGCTTCATCCTCCACGTTCACATGTGACGCCGTTTATACGAACAAAGCAACGGATCTTCGCGCCTTGTTCCGGTCCGGCGGTCTCGGCGACGGGCTGCCGCTTTGTGGCTTGTCCTCCGCCTATTGCGCCTACGGCCTGGGCGCCTCGTGGTGGCGCGACGGTTCGCGCCTTTCTGCTGCGGGCTGTAGGGGTGAATGGACGGCGTAAGCCGGCCAGAGGGGCTTTGCCCCTAGGGTGATGCAATCAAACTTCGTGCCTTGTTCCGGTCCGGCAATCTCAACAACGGGCTGCCGATTTGTGGCTTGTCCTACGCCAATTGCGACAACGGCCTGGGCAACTCGTGGTGGAACAACGGTTCGCGCTTTTCTTGATTCATTTTTATGGTTGTATTATCCCCGCTGCGGCGAAAATTGATAAAGTCACCGCTCGGCTAGTAAGATATGAAAGCCGGGGATTATCAAGAAAGAGAAAACCAATATGAAAAAGTGTTGTAAAAGCATAAACATAACAAATCCCGAAACTATTGCGCCGTTCATCGCAGACTGCTTGCGACGTCATAAACGGCGCCGGGATTTCAAACGTGAAATTTTACAAAACGGGACAACAACAGAAGAGTATGAGAAGCTTTTAGAGGGTGCATCAATCGACGATGTGGCCATGCTATTTGCAAAACAGATTGCGCATGCTATAAAAACGCACAACATACCGAAATTCAAAGTACGTGCATCCGAAAAATATGATGCTGTATCAGAAAAGACGCGGCTCATCGGAAACGAAAGCTGCTTACAGCGTTTGTACGACTATGTAGCTGTGTATTCTTGCATGGAGCTGTGGGAAAGGAAAATGGTGGACCAACAGTGCTCATCAATGGTTGGCCGCGGTCAACTTTACGGCGTACGCATGATTCAGCGGTACACGCGCAAAAACAATTGCCACATCGATTATTGCAAACGACACGGCATAAAATATACCGACAAGATGCGCTATTTTGTAAAGCTTGATATTTACCACTGCTTTCCAAGCATGGATAGAGAGCTTATAAAACAGCGTCTGTCGCACGACGTAGGAAATAACGACTTGCTCTATTTATGGGGAGTGCTGCTCGATTCTTATGCACCGGTAACTGACGGCATTTTGATAGGCGCACTGCCTAGCCAGTGGATAAGCCAGTATATGTTATCGTCTTTGTATCGTCAGGCGATGGCCGGCGGCGGCGTGTCGTACATGATTATGTATATGGATGACATGCTGCTTTTCTCGCACAGCAAAAGCAAACTCAAAAAAGCCGTTCTTTCGCTGTGCGAATACGCAAAAAACGAGCTGCATCTCACCGTTAAGCCGAACTGGCACATCAAGCGGTACGATGTCGAACCTATAGACATGATGGGGTACGTCATTCACCGGAACGGTAAAATACGTATCCGCGCCAAGACATTCATCCATGCGCGGCGCATGGCACTCCGTATAAAGCGGACCGCCTTTGCTACACTGACGCAGGCACAAAGGCTTGTGTCATATAAAGGGTGTTTTTTACACTCAGACTGCCACAAAGCATGGCAGAAATACAACCTCGAAAAGGCCTTCGCATCAGCTCAAAACGTTGTCTCGAACCATGAAAGGAGCAAGACACATGTTAGTTTACTACGACAGCGAACCCGAAAAGATTAAATACGAAGCCCTGCCAGACGGCACGGCCAATGTCTATCTCAGGCAGAATATCAAGCAGGTAGACCACACGCAGATCGGCACCGATGGCGCAGAGACAACCGCGAAAGTCTGGACTGCTGACGAAAAAAATATCCAGACAACACTAACGGAAGTGCAGGTGGAGGCGCAGTTTGACACGCTTATCCTCGACGGCGACAGCACACCGACGCTGACCCAGCGTGTCGCAGCACTTGAGGATGCCATCTCGGCACTTGCCGACATGCTGACGTCCACGGAAACGTAAGGAGGCGGAGATATGATTACGTACTATGTGTATCGAGTAAGGATGAAGAAAATCGACATTAAAGATGTCCCGGAAAAGTACCGCGATGAGGTACGGAAATACTTAGAGGCCTGGGATTGACATTAGGAGGCACATAGCATTGGACAACATCATCAGCCTGCTTGCGAACGCTTTTATCAATTACGCCCTGCCGGCCGCGACCGTCACCGCGCTTGGCTGGCTGGTAAAGTCGATAAAAGCCGACCGGGCAAGGCAGGAGGCGTTTGAGGAGGGGCTTAAGTGCTTACTCCGTGACCGCATCATCGCCGCACACCGGCGGCACATCATCGAAGGCCAGGCGGTAACGCACGAGGAGTACAACAGTATGCAGGACATGATTAAAAGTTACTTAGCTCTAAAGGGCAGTAACGGCTATATTGAGCGTATCGCGAAAGAATATACGGATGCGCCCGTCACTGCCGATGCGCATTAGGAGGCGTCTATGAAGGATAAGATCATCGCATTGGGCACCTGGGGGCAGCAGAACTGGTTGCCACTTATCATCATCCTCAGCTGTATCATGATGGTCTTCTTGGTGGCCGTCATGGTCAGCTGGCTCATCGGCTACTGGTGCAACGCGCTTCGTGGCACGCACTTTGAACTGGCCAGCTGCTGGAGTGGCATCAGCGTCGTCGTGACCGGCATGGCCGGCGTGGCGTCGCTTGCCGGGGCGTGCTGGACAAAATATCACACTGATTCTAAATTCAATACGCCGGCGGGACTGCCGCCGATTCTGAAAAACAATAGAGGAGGGAACGCAAATGATGGAAGGAATTGATGTTTCGTATTGTCAGGCAGGAATGGATTTTGACGCCGCTGCGGCAGCGGGGAAAGAATTCTGCATCGTCCGCATCGGCCGCACCCGCGGCGACGGGCAGCAGGAGCTCGACGACTTTTTTGTTGATAACATCAACGGCGCGAAAGCCGCGAGAATGAAGCTGGGTATTTATTTTTATTCCAAGGCAACAACCGAAGCCGAAGCGCAGCAGGAGGCACAGTGGCTTCTCGACACGATGCACGAATACCTGGACGGCGTCGACCTCGAAGCGGGCATCTGGTACGACGTCGAAGACGCGGTTCAGATGAACGACCTTTCTCCGGAAGTATTGACATCAGTCGTCATGGCCTGGGTGAACACGATGAACGCTGCGGGCGTGTACTGCGGCATCTACTCGTATTACTCGATGCTGACGAACAACTTCATCCTCGACAACATCCCGGCCTACGTGCCGATTTGGGTTGCAAACTATTCGAGTGTAAATTATCTCAAAGCGGAACAGCCAAGTCTCAACATCCCGTGCTGGCAGTACTCGGACAAGGGATTTGTCGGCGGTGTCGACGTCGACCTAGACGTTTGGTACTAAGAGGGTGGTCTGATGCCCGACGAAGACCGTAAAGCGAGAATCAAAACATTTGTTCAAGAAAACTGGAAATTTTGCCTTTCTGTATGCCTCTGTGTCGTGTTTTTCGTCATCGCTATGACAGTTTATATACACAAAGAAGAAAAACGCGATACACGGCCCGTCATCGTGAAATATGACGATTCGACCGATTCTGACAAAATTTCAAAAGAAATTCACGTCTCTCCGACGGCCGCGAAGGAAATCACGCACGAAATCGAACGGATCCACGACGGAAATGTCGCTCCGAGCGCCTCATACTACATTGAAGCGCCGACGATTGAAAAAGCGGCCGAAGAAACGGCGACGGCCATCGAGAAAAAGGACCCGGACCTGCCGGTGGCAGCCGTTGCGAAATCGGACCGCACGGTCGTGACACCGAACCCGGTCAAGCAAAAAGTCGACGTCTACAAAATCAACCTGAAGGACAATCACAAAATCAAAGCAGGCATGATGAGTGCTGATGGCAAGCCGTATTTCGGCATAGGCTACCAGGCCGGCCGGGTGGAAGGGATGCTCTACACCCGCACCGGCCGGACCGTCGATGCCGCCAGCTTAACGTATACAATTAAACAGTGGTGACACGAAAAGCCTCTCAAAAATTTGAGGGGCTTTTTTACTTTTTCAGTATTTATAACACTTTGTTCCCGAAATTCATTTCGGCCGCAAAACTAACGAAATCGTCAGAAATCACAAGATAATCATCAGAATCGTAAGACGAAATTACGAAATCGTCAGAAATCACAAGATAATCATCAGAATCGTAAGACGAAATTACGAAATCGTCTTAAAAAAGAGGTAAATTTAAGTTTTCGTCGTTCGAATTTCACAAAGAAATAGAAAAGCAGCCGTCCTACGACAGCTGCTTTTCACAGCACTCAGATGTGAGGTCAATACAAAAAGTTTTGGTTTTTCCGTCCGTCAGTCATGAATTCATACCGCATCAACTCGGGCAGTCCAGTTGGCATCTACGTTTTCTCAGTTACCGTTTCCGTCATTTTTTCCGTCTTCGGTGCTTTCACGACGCATAAAAGCATAGAGAAGCATAGATAAAAATAAAAGTGTGGTTACTCGATAAACCGCATAATTTAGCGGATAACTAGAGAAACATAGAGACACATAAAGACGCATATTATATTACTTACGATAATTTAACGTTAAACTCAGTTCGGCTTAACCATGCCGTTTATCGGCATTCTTCCCAAAAAACTTCCCACTTTCGGCGTGAAAGTGGGAAGTTTTTAAATTAGAAGACTTTGTCGATGAGTTCGACGACTTCTTTTTCTCTTTTATCGGTGATGGCGTCGTAGAATTTTGCCGTAGTGTACATGCTGGAGTGCCCGAGGCGAGCGGCGATGTAATCGAGGCCGACGCCTTGTTCGCGCAACATGGTGGCGTGAGTGTGACGCAGACAGTGGAAAGAACCACTGCCAAATTCTTTTTTGCACCACATTCCAAACCATTTCATACTGTTGGATGTCATGACCCCTCCGTCGCCGCGATCACATACAAATCCACCGTTTGGACCTGCTATATAAAATTGGCCAGCTTGGCATTGAGCCTGCTTCTGCTGCCAACGTTTCATAAGCAGCTCTTTTTTTAACTTATTGCCGAACGTAATTGTCCTAATAGAATGACGGCTTTTTGGAGTTTTGGAGAGGATGGGGAGGCCTTGGTGGTCATATAACGTTGAGGTAATGGTCAATGTACCAGCTGTCAGGTCTACATTATCCCAAGTCAGTGCTAGACATTCGCCGAGACGTAGACCAGCATAGTATGCAAGGGCAATTGGCAAGTGATAGCGATGGCCGGATGGCCATTTAGCGAATATAGCTGACATTTCATCTGCTGTGAAAACACGGATCGACTTAGGGATTTCATCCATTTTAGGCATTGTTACATCAATCATTGGATTTTCTGCTAGGTACTTCCTGTTTTTAACAAGCCAATTGAAAGCGGCACGCAGGACTGCATAACAGGAATGAACCGTAGAGCGGCTATAATGGACGCGCTGATTATTCAGCCAGTCTTGCAGTACACTTGTAGTAATTTTCTTCAGTGGAATCGACTGTATTGTATTAGGAAGATGATTCCGGATGATGGAACTGTATGTGTCATAAGTGGATTCTTTGCTGTTGATAGACACTTCCTTTTCCAACCACTCGTTAAGGGCATCCCCGAATTGAAGTGATGCTGTTTTCCTCAGTTCTCCACGACGCTGGATTTCAACCATGGCTTCACGCCATGCCTGAAGACATTCTGTTTTAGTCTTGCCGCCGGCCCGTTCAACATGATGAGTGCCTTCTTCATCGGTCCAGGTAACACGATAGTACCAGCGATTCCCTTTTTTTCGGCAATGTGTCATATATCTTTCCCCTTTCCGAATAATTTAAAATGTCAGTCGTATATTACCTGGCTCATTATAATTTTTTCGTCGGTGACGTCAAGATGAAGGATGCATCTGCCGGATACTTGGCCTTGCAAGACGGATAGTTACTGCAGGTCCAGTATTCCTGGTGCCCCAGGGTGCGTTTATGGAGATAGCCGTTATGGCAATCGGGGCAGGTGATGATGACCGGTTCGCCGTCTTTATCGGTGAAGTCGGCTTTGCACTGTGGATTTTCACAGCGCCAGTAGGTTCCGAACTTACCCGTTTTCTGTTGCAGTTTGGAATGGCATTTCGGACACTGATATTCAGCTTCCGGAAGCACTTCGCTGGGGGCTGTCAGTTCCGGAGCTGGCTGAGAGAAGGAAACCGGGGCTGTCTGGGAGGCTTCTTCCTGATTTTTCCCCATGTTATATTCAGCCGCTTTGAAGCCGAACAGCGGAGCCAGGATGCAATAGGGGATTTGGCTGCGGATCATCTGATATTGACCGACGGCATTATTGTATTCCTGACGGCTGCTTTGGATGCTTCCTTCCAAGTTTTCGACACTGTGCATAAGTGACAGGTACGTCTGGTTCGATTTCAGCTCCGGATAAGCAGCTGCCAAAGCCTGGAAATTAGAGCCGTTGCGGGACATATTGGCCAGGGTAGTCTGCATATGGATGTTCCGTTCCTGCTGGCTGAAGTGCTCTGCGATTTCGTACAGCCGCTGGAGCGTAGCCTGTTCCTGATCTTTATACGTGTCAATGTCGGCCCGTGTTTTCCGGACTGGCTCCCGGTAGCAGCCCAGGACGTTATATTTTTGGATGATATAGCGAATGACCAAAATTGCGATGATGATTTCAACGATTGTTTTGAATGTGTCCATAATTAACCCCTCTATTCACCATTAGTCATCAGAATGGAAACTACTTTATGATTCTTGATACCGAAAACATAGCAGTACGGGGAATGATACCCCGAATACTGGTAGCAGGTGATGCCGTCCTCATTTACGAAGGTATCGAAGTTATCACCATATATTTCACGTAATTTGGATTCATCCATACCGACGGTAGCCCCTTGTTCCGTAGCCCAGCCGTTATTGGCTGTGACAGTGATCATGAAGACACCACTAGCATCTGTAATAGGGAAACGACCTACCAGACCAGCATAATCAATAGAAACTGAATTGCCATAGTTTTCGATATAATCAATCCGTGTTGTCCTGTAAGGTGTATCCGTATATTGAGTCCGTGTACTATCTGGCTGTCCATATATAGTATGGACATACCCTTTAGAAGCTCCGAGAGCAAGTCCACCCAGCTTGAATTGATTTGCCATCAGATAATTCTGTGCAAATACCGATGGGATTGCGAAAAGACAGGTTGCTGACAGACCGAGGAACATCTTTTTCAATTTCATGATGAGCCGCCTCCTAAGTTATTTCTTATCTTTGAAATCAACCAATATTAGATTGCCTCGTCGTTCGACTTCACTTTATACTTATCGGCTTTTAACATTCCCTTGATTTCACCTTTTATCTCGATTTGATCTTCAATATCTAATTGATTGAATAAAGATAGTAACTCTCTGGTCATCTTTAAGTTATCTGTATCATGTTTTACAGTAAAATCTTGAATCCCATTTTTTATCATAGTCGCAATTATTTTTTGTTCATTCTCAGATAACTTTTGATAATGCGCCAATAAATCCCAATTTCCTTTTTTCTCAACTATGCTTGAAGAAACAGGCTTTTTTGGCTCATCATATCCCATTAGCCATCCAGGATTTACAGATAATGCATCTGCGATCAATGCAATTTTATCTTGTTTAGGTTGATATTTCCCAGATAAATAGTCCGAAATAGATGATGCCCTGATTCCTGTAATTCTAGCAAGATCAGCTTGTGTTATATTACGAATTTGCATCATTTGCTTAATCCGTTGAATCAAAATTGGCTCCATATAGCGACCTCCAATCGATTACTTTACCTACATTATATACGGAAAAACGAACAATTACAACTGTAAATAATTCACCTTTACGGAAAACCGTTGACAAGATGGGATATCGGCCTTATAATTTAATTACGGAAAACCGTATAAAAGTAGAAGGGAGGAAAAAATATGGTTCAAGATATGGAATTTAATTATGCGCAGCTGAGGGGGTTTATTATTGAACACTTTGGCAACATTCGCAACTTTTCTAAATTTTTAGGCATTGGGACAACTGCCGTATATGAACGTTTAGGGAATAAGGTTCCTTTTACGCAACGAGAAATTGATAAGGTAGCTAATCAAGCTATCGATCGACCTTTAACAGCTGACGAAGTATCTGCTCTTTTTTTTACCCATAAAGTACGGAAAACCGTATAAAAATTTTTCAAAGAAGCAACAATAAAGAAGGATGTGATTAATATGGCAAACATTCCGGACATCAAAGTCAAAATCGTTTATGACAGTATGCCTGAACTGATTACGGTTCCCGAACTCGCAAAGAAGCTGAAAACATCTCAGGGATTTGTTCACAAGTTGATTCAGCTGAAAATGTTGCCAGCTATTAATTTTGGGCGCTATCCCAGAGTGAGCAAATTCAAGCTAAATGAATTTTTAGAGTACTACGAAGGAAAGGATCTTGTCGCACTTGTAAAGGCCGCAGAAAGGAATACAGACAATGAAAACAAAGACTGATAAGTTTACGATCAACCTTGAAATCAACGGCCGGAAGATTGTCCTTACGAATGTGGTATGGAACAACAAGACCGGCCAGTACATCGGCTACGATTCGGATGCCGAAAATATTGTCACCTGTGGGATTCATCCCAAACACTACGATATTTCCATTACGACGAACCAGGCAATTCCGCCATATACGGAACAGGCGTAATGGTGAAAGAAGGTATTTATGAGTAAGAACAAGCGTTGGTATTTCATTAAGCTGCCAGAGGATTTCCTGGAAAGCGATCCCATCGAATGGCTGCTGACTCAGGACGAAGGTGGTAATTACTTTTCCATGTATATCCTACTGTGCAAAATCGCACTGAATACAGAAGGAAGGCTGGTTCGGCTGTTGGGAGATGTAGAAGTCCCTTATACGCCGGAAGACCTTTCCCACAAGGTAAGGATGTCCAGTTCAACCGTTAAAGTTGGCGTTGATACATTGCTGAAAGCAGGGCTGCTGTCCTGGATTGAGCCGCAAATCCTGTACATCACTCACTTTGAAATGCTCGTAGGCAGTGAAACGGACAGTGCCAGGCGGATGCGAAAACAACGCCATAATGCTTCCAGCCGGGCTAGCATGAGAAAGCTGCGTGCCCAACAGCGGAAATCATTACCGCCAGGACAGAAATAATTTCATTCATTGATATGAAATAAAATTCGCTAAAAGCGGCTTATTTTGATTAAAAATACAGAAAAGTCAACATTTGTGAATAGGAAATCAACAGCCTGTCAACATGCAATCAACATGCAATCAACATACCTGTCAACATCGGCACGATAAAATATTTCAAAAACAGCGGGAAGTGGCAATGTTAAGCCATTTATAGGGGCGTCACATTGTGCGCCAGATGTGACACCGATGTGCGCCAAATGTGCAAAAATGTGACAACAGCCTGTCAACAGGTCATGCCTAGTGAAATCAACAGGGGTGTCAACATCGGTACGATAAAGTGTTTCAAAAACAGGAAATTATAGCAATACTAAGCCATTTATAAGGGCGTCACATTGTGCGCCAAATGTGACGCGACTGTGCGCACAATGTGACGCTAGAGATTAAGAGATTAGAGTATATACACAGTATGTATGTGTAGGGAAGGAGCCAGTCATGCAATCAAAAGGAAGAACAGTGAAGGAAGACCAGAAAAAGGAAAAGACGATTTATCCATTCTGTATCCACGACAACTGCCGGGAAGCCGAATCCATTTTAGTAGCTCCCTTGGCAAAGCTTCGGAGAATCGAAAAGGATGTGGAACGGGAAGCTGCCAAACTCCGTTACCTGGACCGCCGGGTTGTGGAAGAAACAGAGAAAGGGAACCGTTACGGGGCTACGAGAGCGGCCGCGCAATGGTGGAACCGCCTGGAAAAGCTCGATGCTTACTTGAAGGAACACCACATCGAACGGGAACCAGCCCGCAGGAATCAGCCTTTGATCCAGGAAGACGGCAGAAAGGAAGACCTGTCTGTGGAAATCGGCTTCGATGACGATGATACGGATGACCAGGAAATGCTGCTGGCGTCGGGCCTCACGAAGAACGAGAAGCAGTACATCCTCGATGAAAGCCGGGAACTCCGCTATATCGATGCCCAAATCAAGGACGACATGAGCGCCGGCAACCAGGATGATGTGGACTTCTGGCAGCAGCAGTACCGGGGCCGTCTGGAATCGCTGCGCTGGTACATGGACAAGAAAGGAATCACCTATTCCCTGGATAAGAAGAAAGACATGACCGAAGAAAAGGCCATCACCCATGAGAACCACGAAAAGAAATGCACCCTGTGCCAGAAACGCCACGTGACCGTCATGCGGAGCAAAGGCCAGGACAGAAGCAGGGAGCGCCAGCGGGAAATGCCCTGAAATCGTCACAGAATCGTTTGTAAAACGTTTTCTTCCTGCGAATGATTCATTTATCGCAGATAAAACAAAAAGCCGTGTAAACGGCTTGTGAGTAGGCAAAACAGGTATAACAGAATCGAGGTGAGTCCATGCAGCCACGTTCCCATGAAGATTATTTTTCACATTGGCTTCAGAAAGGGATGGAGCCAATCTTAGAAAAGGCTTTTTATGAAGAAGTGCTGCCCAAGGTATTCCAAAATCACTGCACGCAGGAAGAACTCAAAAAAATCCATATTGAAGCCGAACGAAAAAAAACAAAATGAACGATATTTCCCTGTGCAGTTCTGTTTTTGGATTATGAGCCAACTTGATTTCATTGATTATTGGGGAGCCGTTATGCGTGAGCAAAATCCGCTTTGGCGGTATCGCATAATGAGGCGATTGTTCCATAAGCCCGATGATTACTACAAAGATTACATTTTGTGATTTGAGGAAAGGAGGGATTGTGATGGCACAGCCATCTTTGGCAGCGCTGTACAAGCGCTTCATGAAGGGGCAGGACATCACTGGGATGGAAGCACAGCGCGAGGCAGATATACGTTTCCTGCGCATGACCATGCCGGGGATGCAATATTCACCGTTGAAGCTGGCCCAGGTATTGCAGAAGTACAGTCCGAACCGGGTCATCAGCCACTATGGCAAGAAGCTGGTCCGGGA
Organism: Megasphaera sp. NM10; assembly: GCF_000417505.1. GTDB lineage: Bacteria > Bacillota > Negativicutes > Veillonellales > Megasphaeraceae > Megasphaera > Megasphaera intestinihominis. The sequence goes on along the minus strand of NZ_APHY01000013.1, from coordinate 10,586 downwards.
AGTCAGTCATCAGCCGGAATACCAGAAACGTCGGGAGGAGATGATAAACAGGCTCTATCCGTATAATATCGAGAACCGTTTCAAGTTGTAGGAAGGAGAATCCATATGGAAAAAGCAGATAAGCGTTTTGAAGAAAAGTACGGCGGCATGGATCCGCGCGATGCTGACCTGCTCACAGATGAAGAAAAGCAGGAACTGGAAAATGAATCGGAAGAAGACAATGCCAAGCGCACGAAATAGGAAGGAGCTGATCATATGCCATTACCACCGAAAATCCAAGAAGAACGGGAAGCCCTGGCAAAGCGTGTCGTAGAGGACATCCGTTTGGGCAAGCCCTTTTTCTGGGACAGCGGCCATTATGGCCATCCTCACCGCAACCTTGTAGCCGACCTGCAGGGCAAGGATATGAAGTACCACGGCATCAACAACATGATGCTCACTGTCGCTGCCGACCAATTTGATTTCAAGGACACCCGCTGGGCTACCTTCAACCAGGTGAAGTCTTTGCAGAAAGCAGGGCTTCCCTTTGAAAAGCAGCCTCATATCAAGAAGGGGGCCAAGGGTATCCCAATCGAATACTGGCAGTACACGAAGACCCTCATGGAAAAAGACCCGAAGACGGGGAAGCTGGTGCCGAAGATAGAACCCGACCCGGAAACAGGCCGGATGAGACCCGCTGTAAGACGGCTGAATCCGCCGCTGGTCCGGCGCTACATCGTCTTCAACGGCGACCAGATTGCCAACATCCCGCCGGAAAGGCCTCATGACATCACCATTGATGAAAAGGACCGGAACGCGGCCATGGAAGCCATGATTGCCAACAGTGAAGCCAAGGTCCGGTTCGACCAGACAGACCAGAATTTCTACCGAGTCAATGAAGACTGTGTACATGTCATGCCAAGGGAAGAATTCAAGTCCCTAGGGGCCTTTTATGGGACCGTAGCCCATGAAATCGCCCACTCTACGGGAGCTGAAAGCCGGATGAACCGGGAAGGCATCACCAATTCTGATGGGTTCGGCGGCCCGATTTATGCCAAGGAGGAACTGCGGGCTGAAATGACGTCCATGTTCCTGGGGCAGGAATATGGCGTAGCCCCAGGCAAGGAACACTATGAGAATCATGTGGCCTATCTGCAGAGCTGGGCTGAGGTCATCGAAAAGGATCCGGACGAGCTTTTCCGGGCGGCTGCTGAAGCACAGAAGATAACGGACTACATCAAGGAACACATGATCGAGCGTGACATGCAGAAGGTGCAGACGAAGAACGATGAGCACGTTGCCGAAATGGCTGCAAGGACTGTAGAACCGGCGCCTCAGCCAGAGCCGGAAAAGGCGAAGAAACGGGATTTCAAGCCCATCCACCGGTCCATCACCATCCCGGACAAGCCGAAACGGAAACGCCGCGTCGCTGTCCGGCGCACGACGACGGACAAGACAAAGGGCATGAGCCGATAAGAAAGGAGCTGATTTGAATGAATGAAATCGACATGAAATTAAGGAAACGGTTCAGTGACTTCCTGAACGATATTGATTCGATGAACCTGAACTGCATCATCTGTGCCAGGCCAAAGCAGGGGCCGGAGCGATTCTTAATGGCAGCCAATGTGGCGCCGGAAGAAGCCATGTGCACATTAGGGAACGCTATGCCACTGCTGTTCCATCCGGAATGGCCGGGCCTGCCGTGGGATACGCACAGCCTGGAACTGATGAAGGCTATGGCCAAGGGCCTGATGGAACAGGTGGACTTGCTGGTATCGGAAATGATGATTTGTTTCTCCCTGGCAGGAGACGCCAGTCGGGGCGGATACCTCGTCCATGCCGGCGGCATGGTGGAAGCCCTGGACTGCATCAATGCGATAACCGTACAGATGACCAGCGTTTTGAAAGCACAGATTAGTCAGTAATTGGAGGAGAATATTATGAGCCAGGATATGTATGAAGAAATCTCTCAGGAAGAACTCGATGCCTGGGAAGCCCAGTTCTATCAGGAATCAACACAGGAAATGGCAAAGACGGAAAAGGTCGTGCCGGAAAAGGACTTGAAGCCAGTCAAGGAAGCCGCCAAGAACATGACGACACAGATGAAAGGTTACCGGCAGATGGAACAGGACTGCGGCCACTCCCAGCCGGAAGTCTGGAAGGAACATGCCAAGAAGCAGAAAACCATCAACCAGAACCTGTCGGACTGCCGGGAAGCCTATGAACAGGAAAAGCCGCAGGCTGTCAAGCAGACGGCTATCCAAAAGGCGCGGGATTCCTTTGATGAAGCTGGCAAGGCCTTCAAGGAACAGATCCAGAAGCTGAACCAGATGTATGCAAAGGAGCTGGAAGCGCAGCGCGAAGCGAACCGCCGGATGCAGGCCCAGATGGTCCAGATGCAGGAAACCATCAAGGAACTGCGGGAAGCCTCACGGACGACGCTGACACCGGAACAGCTCATGGTCACGGCAGAAGCCTTCCGTATCTTCCAGGAAACGGTCAAACAGAACCAGAAGCACCCTCTCAAGGAAATCCGTGATACTGTATCCCACACGGTACAGGACACGTACCATGCGATTTCCGAAGCGCCGCGCCGGGTCCGGAACGCCATCAAAGCTAAGGCCTATCATGCCGTTGAAAGCGTCCTGTCGAGGACGACAGCCCGGCTGAACGAAGCGAGCCGCCAAATCGAACAGAGCCGCCAGCGGGCCGAAGCCCAGGAAAAGCAGGCCATCGCCCGGTCCAAGGCGACACCGGCTAAATGGCGCCGCCAGGAAACCGAAAAGACGGTTGAAAAGGCAGAAGAAAAGACCATCGAAAAGGCACCGGCCAAACGCCGTGTCACCGTCCGCAGACCACAGGAAAACGCGAAGTCACGCGGCATGGAACGCTAGCGTAAAGGAGGCAGTACGATGATACCAAGAGCATTGAGGGAATGTGCACAGTGGGTCGTCTGGAAGACATTCATCAAACGTCAGGGCAAAAAGGTGAAGAAAGTGAAGATGCCCTACGACCCGAAGACAGGGAAACCGGCCCAGGTCAACAATCCCCTTACGTGGGGGACGTATTCGGAAGCCTGCCGGGCTGCCTATCGCTATGACGGGCTGGGCTTTGTCTTTACAGCCGATGACCCCTTTGTGGGCATCGACATCGACCACTGCATCGATGAAGGCGGCCATATCCAGAAAGATGCACAGGAACTGGTGGACCGGTTCGATTCATACTGTGAAAAGAGCCCGTCCGGGACGGGACTGCACATCATCATTGCCGGACGCTTCAAAAACGGGCAGCGGGGCATCCGCAAGGATGCCATCGAGGTCTATGCACAGGACCGATACTTCACTGTGACCGGCAACGCCATCCTCGATGCGCCGATACGGAACGGTCAGGCTGCGCTGGATGAACTGGTATCCCGTATTGCCCCTGCCGTAAAGGAAGAGAAGAAGCCGGCCGCCCGGAAGAAGGCAGAACCAGCGGTATTGAAAGGCAGTGATGAAAAGCTGCTGGAAGCCCTGTTCAAGCAGAAGAACGGCCGTATCCTGCAGGCCCTGTACAACGGCGAAGACGCCTGGACAGGCGACCGGAGCCGGGATGACCTCTATTTCTGCTGGAACGTCAATTTCCGCAATGGCAACGACCTGGACCAGACTGACCGTATCTTCCGGGCATCGGGCCGGATGCGCGATAAATGGGATGAAGTCCATTGGAGCGACGGTACGACATACGGCCAGCGGACACTGGCCCGCAGCTATAACAAGAGGTGAACGTTTTGGATTTGTTTTTCCTGATTATGACGACGCTGTTCCTGATCCTGGTCATCCTGCTGCTGGCAGCAGGATGCCAGGGCCAGGATCCGCTCAGACACTGAAACTGGAAAGGAGAAATGACTTATGGGTTATGAAGAAGTACAGAAATTACATGAAAAGGAACTGCTGGCTATGGGCATCAGCCAGGATGAAGCCAAGGAAATCATGACAGCCGAAGAAGAATACGGCGTCAGCTTCCGGGATACGTGGGAACTGGAACTGGACAATCCGTCAGCTATCCGGCAGATGCTCGATGATGACAAGAACAGTGGTTTTGATTATGAAGGGTAGCGAGGACCATGAAGAAAAGGAAGTACAAGCAGCGCAATTATGCGTACTATAAAGACCGTATCCAGGAATACTGCATGGGCAACCTGCCCCAGGACAGCAAGGCCCCGGCAGGTTCCCGCTATTACGGACGGCGCTTCTTTTCGCCGGACCAGTGCCGGTTCGGCAGCATGAAGGGCCGTGGGAAGCTCTCCATCTTCGATTCGGAGAACCCGGCGTCCGGCACGAACTACAACATGTTCAAGGACTGGGAAACAGGCAAGTCCGGCGACATCTACATGCTGGTCATGTGGAACGAAGGCATCCAGACACGCTATGAAGCCTATGACCGTATCGAAGACCTGATGGGGAAGGCCCCGGAGAAGGAACAGAGCCGTACCAAGGCCGTCCGCTACCGGAACAAGACGGCCCGTCAGGCCCGGAAGGAAGGCGGCTTCAAGCGGACGAAGGAATTCTTCGATAATGAAGAAGCGACCTGCCTGAGCCGGCGCCGTACCATTGAGAACCAGCTGATAAGCAACCTGCATGAGACAGGGGCCTTCTTCAAAAGCATGGATAAGATTCCCTGCCAGATAAAGATTGACCAGGATGGCAAGTCTGTGCAGAAAGAGATGACCTGTGCCAATTACCTCAAGGCCATGATCCTCGATGAGCCGGACCCACGGTACATGTGCAAGACAGATATTGACAAGGCAGGCTGGAAACTCCGGGAAGGGGCCAAGCCGGAAACCTTTGAATACCTGGTCAATAAGGACAAGAAGTACCATCTGGTCACGTGGAGGCTGTATAACGCCAAGGACATTGAAGGCATCCCACCCTATGAAAAAGGACAGAATCTGTCACCGGAAGAAATCACGGACCGGATAAAGACAATGCTCAAAGACAATGGCGTCGAAATGAAGGATGAAGCCTTGTTCAAGGACCCGCTGGAAGGCATCAAGGCCCTGCGCAAGCTGGCCGGGGAGAACACCTGGCATGAAGCCCGGCTGCCGGCCCAGCGGGCGCTGGAACGGGAATATGCCATGACCAAGCTGCTCCAGCACGCCGGGGCGACGAAGCCGTACAAGATAAAGGATGGCGCCCTGATCACGGAATATCTCGAACACGATGCCACGACGAAGATACTGTACAAGAGTGCCTATCGAGGCGATACGGCGTCCCAGAAAATCAATGGGGCCTTTGAAAAAGCCGAATTGAAACGGGTCGCCCAGCAGGCCCGTGAACTGGAAGCCATGATGAAAGACCCTTTGCAGCAGCTGGAAGTCACGATGAACCAGGACTACCAGATGAAGGATACGCTCATCCCTAAAGGGGCACAGCTCAAGGGCGATGACGCTTATAAAGTCCTGTTCCATATCGTACAGGAAGACCGGCATCTCTTCGAGGACATCGACAATCCCGACTACCGGAAAAGCGTCTCCTTCAAGATACAGTTCAAGGACTGGCAGCAGGACATTTCCCTGGAACAGGGCCTGCTCCAGACGGGAAACAAGGGGACGCTCACAGAAAGCCTGAAATATGCAGCCCTCCGTCCGCTGCGGGAACAGGCTTTCGATGAGGTACGACGGGAGGAAGCCATTGTGGAACGGATGAAGCTGAAACTGTTCAATGGCAGCGATGAATTCAAGGAAGCCTGGGAAGCCAGCCCGGAAACGCTGAAAGCTGCCGAAGCCCGGCTTATGGTACAGGAATACCAGAAAGCAGACTTGAAACTATCACAGGCCATGGAACCACTGCTGCAGAGCGAAAGCCGCTATCTGTCATCACACCCGGCGTACAAAAAAATCGAAGACCGGGTCGACACGTATCTCTACCGGATACCAGCCAATGAAAATATCACGGATGAAATCGACGTGCGCCGGAAATACAGCGAAATGGCCCTCGATGTGAAGACACCGGAATTCTATGGACGAAAGGAAGACGGCCTGGTCATCGAGCTGAAACATTCCCTTGTTCCCGACTATGACGGCCATTTCATGGCGCCTGGCATGGAAGAAGAACCATTGCCGGTGAAACCCTTCATCAAGGAAATCGAGCAGCACCATGTACAGGAATTCGAGGATAAGTTCGCTGTATCCCTGGAAACAGACGCAGGGAAGGAATCCTACAAGGGCGATGAAGCCCGCCAGTTCGTCTATGCCCTGATGCAGGACGACCGGGACATGTTCACGCATGAACAGAGCGGCATGAAGCCAGTGGAATACTCCGGCTGGCGCAAGCTCACCGTATCTTATGATGAGGTCCCTGTCCTCAGCCGGGAATACTATGACGGCCAGATGAAGATCGGCAATGCCCGGTTCGCGAAAGACCTCATCAACAGTGAAAAAGATGGCCTGGACGACCGTGGGCGAGCTGCCTTGAATGATTTGAACAAAGGCTTACGGGTCCTTGAAAAATATACGGATAATCAGGTGCAGCTGGAATCGGCTGTCGAATTCGAGCGGCCGAAGCCGGAAGAAATCGAGGCTGTCATCCAGCGCGGCTTCGAGCCGGAGAACATGGAAGAACATCGGCCCAAGATTGGCCGGAAGGTGGCCCAGGTCATGCCGTGGTATGAAGCTAAGGCCATCGTCAATTACTGCCATACAGACAAGGAAAAGGCGGACTACATGGTGGCCGAACTGGCAAAGAAATACAAAGCTGATACGATTGAACGCTGGATTGGGAATTACCTGCCGAAGTATAAGAAATACGTCAAGGAAAGCCTGGAACGGCCGGACATCAAGAAAACTATCGAAAACCAGCCGAAACGAACCCGGGTACAGGAAAAATCCCAAAGCACAGAGCGGCGGGCCTAAAAAAGCCTTAATAAAATGCAGAAAAACGAGGCCTTCCGCCTTGTTAGTTTAGCATAGTGCCGGCCGCGGGCAAGGGTAAACGGTGCTGCGCCTGCGGCTGGCCCTTGCCCGCAACCGGCACTATGCTTTTTATACGCAGCGGAAAGCGCAGGGGGGAACAGGAAAGGCCCCATATTCATGTAAAGGAAGATGATACTTTGTTGAAACGAGGAATATTGCTGATGCTGGCCATGGCCGTGACGACCGTACAGGCGGCTTCGCCTGATGAAATGGTCTATGAACAGGTCAGCCAGTATGTCAGTGAACCGGAAGCCGGCATCATTGCCCAGGACATCTGTGATGCCTCCTATGAATACGATGTCGACCCCATCCTGGCGGCGGCTGTCTTTACGGCAGAAAGCCATTTCGACAACTCAGCTGTATCCGGTGCCGGAGCTATCGGCATTGCCCAGCTCATGCCGGACACGGCAGCCAGTCTTGGTGTCAATCCGTACAACGAGGAGGATAATATCTATGGCGGCGTCGCCTATCTGGGACAGATGCTGTCGCGCTACCGGAACTGGGATGATCCCTATATCTACGCGGAAGCCGCATACAACGCAGGCCCTGGGGCAGTCGATGAAGCCGGCGGTATCCCGAACTATGCGGAAACCATCAACTACGTCGACACCGTCGAAGGGATACGCCAGGACATCTGGGATAAGTTCGGCGACGGCAGCTATGCCGGTTATGACGCTGATGATGGTGTGTATGACACCGGAAGCGAAGATGCTGAAGTTCCTCAGAATGTGAACGCACAGGCAACGCCTGCCAAAGCCAAAAAGCAGCCGAAGCAGGCCGAAGTGCCGGATACAATCCGTGTCTGGCCGCCAATAACAGCCAACAAGGCTAAGTAATAAAGAAAGGAGAATTGGAGGATGGCAATGCTGAAAACATGGGAAAAATATGTGAAAACAGGAAAATGCAGCCTATTTGAAGAATGGGCCGCATATACGGGTGTTACGGAGAAAGACTTCCTCGATGGCCTGGACTGGCTCTTTAAGGATTCTCGGGACGATAAGTTTGCATCGGGAAAGCCTACCAGAGAGCTCGTGTGTACTTTGGATGGTAGGTTACACCATTACCGTAGGCTTTATTACGATGATGGCAGTTTTAAAGATTTTGTTCCATTTGAAGGCACAGGCCTAAAGCGCACGGGTCTTCCTCAGAGAGTAGTGCGTATGAACGTGGATGACCCGCTGGACGCTTGTACAGAGACTCAACGAGCCACTATCCGGGAAGAAGCTAAAGCCAGAAAAAAGGCTGCTCAAATTTGGGAACTGAAAAAATGATTAAAAGACACTAATAGGGTCTAATAGGACTTATTAAGACTTATTCGTTCCTATTAAGAACTATTAGACCCTATAGATTTCTATGAGAAGAGGTATGCAATGATGAAAGCTCCTTGGAAGATTTTACTCAATGTGTGCACAGATAACCGCACTTTCTATATCGGGAACCGCTATATCTACGCCTATGATGTAAAGCAGCACCATCGGATGAAGTATAAGCTGGACGATAACTGGAAAGTGGCCCTGACGGCTTTAGGACAGAGTGAAGCCATGGTCAAAGATCAAGCCCAGGTCATGTCCACCGTTTTGAAGTTCTTTCACTGTGTAGACAAGAACGGCAGTTTTGATCCCCGTGATTATTTCACAGACGATGACCTAGAAGATGCCAGGAATATCATCGACGATTATACTAAGGTCCACGTCAAGGCATTAGAAGCGTCTACAAGATATAGAGAAAATCATAAGCACTATTAAGCATTATTAAGACCTATTAGACACTATTAGGAACTATTAAGCCCGCATATGTGTAATGATACAGGGGGAATAATCTATGAAATATGACATTGTTTATGCATGTGGTCACGCAGGGGTTATTCAAGTATACGGCAAAAGCGCAGACCGGGACCGGAAAATCAAGTGGATGGAAACGAATTGCCTGTGTCCGAACTGTCAAGCCAATGAAAACAAAAAGAGAACCGAAATAGCCATCAAGGAAACGGCAGGTCTGAACCTGCCGACGCTCACCGGCAGTCAGAAACAGATTGATTGGGCTGTAGTCATCCGCGCCAAACGGATTGAAGAAGCAAAAATCTTCCTGGCTACGAATCTTCCGCCGGAAGTACGGGAAAAGGCTCGAAAGTTCTATGCCTGGTATACAGGACAGACTCAGGCTGCCTGGTGGATCGACCATCGGGACGAACACCCAAAGGCGACCTGCCGACTGGAACGGAAGTCCTGGGATAAGTAAAAGATAAGCAAAACAAAGAAGAAAGGGTAGATATAGATGAACACGATGAAGATTTATAAATGTTACCAGGTATACGGATATAAGGAAGCCTTTTTCTGGCAGCCTTTGAAGACGCATCCGTATAACTGGGATGAAATCACGGTACAGCTTCCGGAAGGGGCTGAACTAGTCAAGACAGAATTCGGCAGCCATGCCGTTAAATTGGCCAATGGACATCTCTGCACGCATCTCTTCACGGACTGGCAGAAAGACTGTGTCGTTCCGTATCTGGTCGATACGGACCCAACCAATCCGAAAAAAGTACATCGGATTTTACTGGACATCGTACAAGAAGGGGATACCGATGAAATGGATTAATCATAAGATTGTTACGGGCCTTACAGTCATGGTCATCACCGGGAACCCGGTCTATGGTATCGTAGCCGCTGCGGCGGCTACCTTGCCCGACCTGATGGAAACGCCGCCGTGGAAGTTCAATAAGGACTATGAATATAAGCGGCAGCATCGGCAATGGAGCCATTGGTTCGTCCCCTGGCTGGTCGTCCTGATCCTGGCCGGGGCTGTCATGTATGGTCGGCCCATATCCTGGAACCTTCATTATCTGACATCGACGCTGTTATACAATCCGGTCAAAGCCCAGCTGCTTCCCAATATCGCCGTCATCATCGCCTTGATTGCAGCCGGCGGGCTATTCCATATCGTCGAAGACGGGTTATGTGGGACCGTACCGAACTACAAGATGAGAGGGAAGCGATGGGGAAAACGATTTTTCCGAGTCAATTCCGCAAAAGAGCATACCGGCGTCTGCCTTTATAGTATGGCCATGATGATTCTATATGTCGTGATATGGAGATGATTTAGGATGACTAATGACCAACGATATGGCTTCAATTTTTCTAATAATCTAAAGTTGCTGCGCGAAACATATTGTTTATCAACTACTGAGTTAGCCCATGCATTAGGGTTTAAGTATAACAGTACAATCAGTGAGTTTGAAAGAGGGAAAAATACGCCTTCCTTTGCGACTCTGATTAACCTGGCTAATTTCTTTGGTGTTACGATTGATTGTAAGCGGAAAATAAATCGGTGGATTTAATCTCCTGGCTGTTTGTGAGACAATAGGCTCATCAAACAGGATGAATTAGACCAATTAGAGTTTCTCCCATTTTGTCTAAAAACTCTAATTTATCCTATTCAGTAAGGAGGATGTTTTTGGATACTCAAAAAATTACACACGAAATAAGAATGAAACACTGGATGCAGATCATCGCGCAGCGCCAGCAGAGTGGCTTAACGGTGAAGGAATTCTGTGCGCAGCAGGATATCCCTATCAAGCAGTATTACTACTGGCAACATAAACTCCGTATTCGTTTCGCACCGGCACAGGCGCCGGAAACTAAAAAGGAAGAAGTCCCCA